>NZ_JBEYCF010000026.1:0-100771 GCF_040632605.1 Streptomyces sp. NPDC019224
TCGTGGAACGCGGGCAGCCGGCTGAGCCACGAGGAGTTCCAGCACCGGTGTCGTCAATCACCATGGCTCCGCCATGGCTCAATCCTCCGCCTTGCAGCTGCACGCACCCAGCCCCGCTCCTTCCTCCACCCCCCAATTGCCGGACCACCTAAACTCGGGGGCGTCGGCGCTGCACAACGCGGTGCCGCCGGCGTCCCCGCATCTGGCGTACGGCAACTGGAGTCCCACATGGCAGAGCGCAAGCCGATCTCGTCCTGGCTCACCGACATGGACGGCGTCCTCATCCACGAGGGCACCCCGATCCCCGGTGCCGACGCCTTCATCAAGCGGCTGCGTGACTCGGGACTGCCCTTCCTGGTCCTGACCAACAACTCGATCTACACCGCCCGCGACCTGCACGCCCGGCTCCAGCGCATGGGCCTGGACGTGCCCGTGGACAACATCTGGACCTCCGCGCTCGCCACCGCCCAGTTCCTGGACGACCAGCGGCCCGGCGGCACGGCGTACGTCATCGGCGAGGCCGGGCTCACCACCGCGCTGCACGACATCGGCTACGTCCTCACCGACCACGACCCCGACTACGTGGTGCTCGGCGAGACGCGTACGTACTCCTTCGAGGCGCTCACCAAGGCGATCCGGCTGATCAACGCCGGGGCCCGGTTCATCTGCACCAACCCGGACGAGACCGGCCCGTCCGCCGAGGGCCCGCTGCCCGCGACCGGCTCCGTCGCCGCCCTGATCACCAAGGCGACCGGCAAGGCCCCGTACTTCGCGGGCAAGCCGAACCCGCTGATGATGCGCACCGGGCTCAACGCGATCGGCGCGCACTCCGAGTCCAGCGCCATGATCGGCGACCGGATGGACACCGATGTGCTGGCCGGTCTGGAGGCGGGCATGCAGACGTTCCTGGTGCTCACCGGGCTGACCACGGTCGCCGACATCGACAGGTACCCGTTCCGCCCGTCCACGGTCGTCGACTCCATCGCCGACCTGGTCGACCTCGTCGACCTGGGCTGACACCGGATTCCGGTGGGGGAGCGGCCCCGTACCGCGTTCGCTCCCCCCACTCCACCGGCCCAGCGTCCCCCCCGCTGCGGATGCGAAGAGACCCCGCGCGCGTGAACCTTCCCTCAGGAGGTTCACGATGCGTTCCATACCCCTTACGTTCTGTGCCGCCGCTGTGGCCGCGGCGACCCTGGTGCCCGTTCCCGCGGCACTGGCCGAATCCGGCTCCGGCCACGAGGACCCGCGGTCCCGCGTCACCCTGTCGGTCTCCCCCTCGTCCGTCGCGCCGGGCGGTGAGGTCGAGCTGGAGCTGGCCGGCTGCAAGGCCAAGGAGGCCAAGGGGAACTCCGACGCCTTCGTCTCCGAGGCGCGGTTCTCGCCCGGCGGGGACCGGACGCTCTTCGCCGAGGCCCGCGTCCGCGCGGACGCCGAGCCCGGCGACTACGACGTCCAGGCGATCTGCAAGGACGACAAGCGCACCCGGGCGACCACCACCTTCACCGTCGTCCACCGCGAGCACCCCATGCCCGTCGCCCCGGTCCGCGCGGGCGGCGGCGGCACCGCCGTGCTCGCGAGCGAGAGCGCCGGGCAGGACGGCCCCGGCACCACCCACGAGGTGATCGGCCTCGGCCTGGCCGCCGCGGCGGCCGTCGCCGTCGCCTTCCGCAGCGTGCGCCGTCGCCGCTCGGCGGCCGACTGACATGTCTGCATCGGAGGACTCGGCGGGTCACGGCAGGCTGCTCACCGGAGTGGCCTGGGCCGTCATCCTGCTGGGCCTGTGGCTGTGGGGCCGCGGCATCACCGACGGCTCGGGCATCGGCTCGGCCCCGACCACCGGCGACGTCGCCGCGGTCGGGCGCCCGCTCGGCGTCCCGCTGCCCCCGGCGCACGAGCCGATCGGGGGCGCCGCTCCCCGGAGCGTCGAGATCCCCTCGATCGGCGTCCGGGCCGCCGTCGTCTCCCGGGGCCTGGACGCGGAGGGCGCCATCGAGCCGCCGTCCTTCGACACGCCCCAGGCGGTCGGCTGGTACGGCGCCGGCACCGAGCCCGGCGCCGAGGGCCCGGCCCTGTTCGTCGGACATGTCGACACCGAGGCCGAGCCGGCCGTCTTCTACGGGCTCAGCGCGGCCCGCCCCGGCGCCAAGGTCGAGGTGACCCGCACGGACGGCACGATCGCGGAGTTCACCATTGACGACGTCCAGGTCCTCACCCGCGCGCGGTTCGACGCCGGGAAGGCGTACGGGCCCCGCGAGGACGGCCGGGCGGAGCTGCGGCTGATCACCTGCGGCGGTACGTACGACCGCGCGTCGCGCTCGTACACCGCGAACGTGGTCGTCTCGGCCTACCTCACCGGCGAGAGGTCCGCGGCGGAGGGGGAGGCGCCGGCGGGCGCCGTCTGAACTCCTGCGGTCCCCGGCCCGGCCGCCACCCGTCACCGGGCGGCGGCCGGGCCGGTCCTCGACCGCGGTGCGCGGGCCGCGGGAGTGGCCCGGCGCGGACACGGGAGGCCTGCCGCACGACCCACTGTAGGGGGACGGGCTCCGCCCGCCCACCCGCGTTCTGACGTTACGTCGATAATCAGTCACCCTCCGCACGCGGCGAAGCGGTGGCGCGGACGCCCCGGAAACGATCAAGGCCCCCTCGCGCGAAGCGAGGGGGCCTTGACTGTGCGTGCGCCGCCAGGGACTCGAACCCCGGACCCGCTGATTAAGAGTCAGCTGCTCTAACCAACTGAGCTAGCGGCGCCTGCTGACCTGGAGAACTCTACCCGATTCCGAGCGGTGCTCCTGACCAATGCGCCGCCTCCCGGCCTGTCGGATGGTCGTTTTTTCCCTTCTATCCGTCAAACTGCGGTATGTCACGAGTATTGCCACACTGACGCCCGAGCAGATGCGCCCGAAGAACTTGACGACTGCGGAGGGGAATCACATGACTGTGCCGGTCTTCGAGGAGTACGTACCCGCCACCGACTGTCCCTGCCCGGGGTGCGCCGCCCAGCGGCGGACCGCCGCCGGGAGACCGCCCGCGCGGTGCGGAGGGAACCCGGCCGCGCACGGCGTGCGGCGCGCGGTGGTGCTGGTCACCGCGGCCGGGGTGGTGCTCGGCGGCGGGGCCGCGGAGTCCGTCGGGGCCCCGGCCGATCCCGCCCCGGTGCCCGGTACGGGAGTGCCGACCGGCCTCGGCCCCCTGCCGGACAGCCCGCAGGGCGTCCCCGGACCGCTGCGGGGGTCCGGCTCGCCGGGATCGCCGGCGACTCCGGCCGGGGCGCCCGTGCCGCGGGCGACGACCCGGGCCGACATCATCAACCGCGCGAAGGCGTGGGTCGCCGCGCAGGTCCCGTACAGCACGGCGAAGTACTGGTCGGACGGGTACCGGCAGGACTGCTCCGGCTATGTCTCGATGGCCTGGAACCTGCCGGGCAACGAGTGGACCGGCAGCCTCGCCGCGTACGGCACGCGCATCGCCCGCCAGGACCTGCAGCCCGGCGACATCCTGCTCTTCCACAACCCGGCCGACCCCGCGAAGGGCTCCCACGTCACGGTCTTCGGCGGCTGGACCGACCACACGCACACCCACTACACGGCGTACGAGCAGACCAAGCCGCACACCCGCAAGCAGACGACGCCCCTGGCGTACTGGACCAACTCCGGCAGCTATGTCGCCTACCGCTACAAGGGCCTGACCCCGGGGAAATCCACCGGCGAGGCCGCCACGACCCCCTTCCCCGGGGCGGCGAAGTTCGGTCCCCGCGCCAACAACGCCCACGTCACCCGGCTCGGCACCATGCTCGCCGCGCGGGGCGGCAAGCGCTTCTACCGGATCGGCCCCGGTCCGGTCTGGACCGACGCCGACCGCCGGGCCACCCAGGCGTTCCAGCGGGCCCAGGGGTGGAAGGGCGCCGAGGCCGACGGCATCCCCGGCCCCGACACCTGGGAACTCCTGGTGAACGGAACCGGCCGCGACATCCCCGCCGCGAGCGGGCAGAGCGGCTCCAAGGCGGTTCCGGCCTTCCCCGGGCGGGGCCATTTCCGGCCGGGCCGGTCCAACAGCCATGTCGACAGGCTCGGAAAACAGTTGGTGAAGAAGGGATACGGCGCGCACTACCGGTCGGGCCCCGGTCCCCGGTGGACCGAGGCGGACCGGCGCAATGTCGAGGCCTTCCAGAAGGCCCAGGGCTGGCGGGGCACGGAGGCCGACGGCTATCCGGGCCCGGAGACCTGGCGGCGACTCTTCGCGTGACACGACGGACATGACGGAGGCGGTAATGCGATCCACGGTGTCGGACAGTTCCGGGAACCCGGAGCACGGCCGGAAGACGGAGTACGGGGAGGAGCGGTACGGGACGGTCCCGGTAAGGGAATGGGTGGGGCCGGGCGGGGCGGGCAGCGTCACGGACGCCTGGGCGGCAGGCGCCCGGGCCGCGATGGGCGAGGGGGCGGAGGCGGTGAGGGACGCGTTTCCGGGCCGGGGCGGCGGGGCGGCGGAGGACGCGGTTCCGGTGTGGGACGCGGTGCCGATCGCCGACGGGTTGCCGGTGCGGGACGCCGTGCCCGGGCGGGACGGGGCGGGCCGGCAGGCCCCTCCGATCTTCGCGCCGGTCGCCGTGTCGGTGCCCGCCGGGGGCGAGGTGGTGGTCGATGTGCCGGGCCCGGGGGAGTGCGAGCGGGCCGGGGCCGGTGCGCGGCGAGGGGCCGGGGAGGCCGCGGATTCCGGTACGCGTCAAGCCTCCGGTTCCGATTCAGTCGTCGATCTGGTGCTCGATCTGGTGCCGCGCGAGGACGACCGCAGAGGGCCGCTCGGTGCCACCTCGGCGTCGGTGTCGGTGCCCGCGACGGCGGAAGCGGACGCGGAGGGCGACGAGAAGGAGCCCGCCGACGCGGTGCCCGCGGGCGCCGCGGTGCCGGCGCCCGCCTCCGCACCGGAGCCCGCGCCCGCCCCCCTACGGATCGCCGAGGCCCGGGCACCCGAGCCGGTCCCCGAGACCCAGGCACCCGAGCCGGTCCCCGAGGCCCGGGCACCCGAGCCGGTCCCCGAGGCCCGGGCGTCCGCGCCGGTCCCCGAGACCCGCGCGCCCGACCGCGAACCGGTACCCGACCGCGAACCGGTACCCGCCCTCGCCGGCGCGGCCTCCGGTGCGGGGCCGGTCCTCGTCCCCGGGCCCGACGCCGGGTCCCGTACCGATACCGGGGCCCGTAACGACGGGGGGTCCCGCACCGACACCGGGTCCCGTAACGACGCCGGGTCCCGTACCGACCCGCTCCGGGACAGCGGCCGGCACCGGGCGGTCATCGCCAACGAGCGCACCGCCTCCATCCCCGTGCACCTCCTCTTCCGTGAGGACCGGCACGCCGGTGCCGGTGCCGTGCCGCCCACCGTCGTACGGCCGGGCGGGGGCGAGCCCGGGGCCGGGGTGCGGCGGCCGCCCGTGCCGAGGTCGCCGCAGGTGCGCCCCTCGACCCGGCCCGCGCCCGAGGCCGACCCCCGCCTGCACGAGCGGCCGGGACCCGCACTGCCCGGCTGGGCCGCGCTGCTCACCGGCTTCGGCGGGATCGCGGCGGCGGCCGGGGTCCTGTGGTGGACCGGTGTGGTGCCGGCCGCCGTTCTCGCCCGCTTCGGGCTCGGCCCGCGACCGTACGACGGACTCGGCACCGGTGCCTGGGCGGCGCTCGTGGTCCTGGCGACCGTCGTGCTGTTCGCGTTCGGCGGTCTCAGCCGGGGCCGGGTCGGCTACGCCGGGGTGCTCACCCTCTTCGGCCAGTACCGGGGCAGCGTGCGGCGGACCGGGCTGATGTGGGTCAGCCCGCTGCTGCTGCGCCGCCGCGTCGACGTACGGCTGCGGCACTGGCGCAGCGAGCCGCTGCCCGCGGTGGACGCGAACGGCACGGCGCTGCGGGTCGTCGTCCAGGTGGTGTGGCGGGTCAAGGACACCGCGCGGGCGGCGCTGGGGGTCGAGGACCACGAGACGTACCTGCGCGAGCAGGTCGAGGCGGCGATGGCGCGGGTCCTGTCCCAGTTGCCCGCCGACGCCTTCCACGAGGACGCGCACACCCTGCGCAACGCGGAGGCGGTCGGCGACGCGCTGACGCGGATGCTGAAGGCGGACTGCGAGCCCGTCGGCGTCGAGGTGTACTCGGCGCAGCCGACCGGGATCGAGTACGCGCCGGAGGTGGCGGCGGCGATGCAGCGGCGCCGGATCGCGGCGATCGACGCCCAGCACCGGGACAGCGTCCTGACGTCGGTCGTGGACGCGGTGGACGACACCGTCAGCCGGCTGACGGCCCGGGGGCTCGTGGAGCTCGACGACTACGAACGCAAGTCCCTGGTCAAGGACTTGACGGTGGCCTTCTACACCGGGCGGGTCGGAGGCGACGGCGCCTGAGGAGGCGTGGGGGAGGTTCCGGGGCAACCGGAATCCCGCGCTCATTGGTCTGGACATGTTCAAGGCGCGGCAATAATCTGAGCCTTGGTCTAGACCGCAGAACGCGCGTGCGCGGCAGTGCTCATGGAATCCCCCTCCCCCCACGTATCCGAGGAGCGACAGCAATGCGTATGAAGGCAAGTGCGGCCCTGGTCGGTCTTGCGGTAGCGGGCGTCTCGATGTTCGCGACCGGCAGCGCCAGCAGTCACGGCTACACGGACAACCCGATCAGCCGTCAGAAACTGTGTGCCAACGGCACGGTGACCGGCTGCGGCAACATCCAGTGGGAGCCGCAGAGCGTCGAGGGCCCCAAGGGCTTCCCGGCGGCCGGTCCGGCCGACGGGAAGATCTGCTCCGGCGGTCACGGCGAGTTCGCGCAGCTCGACGACCCGCGCGGCGGCAACTGGCCCGCCACCAAGGTGACGGCCGGTCAGGGCTTCAGCTTCCGCTGGCAGTTCACCGCCCGGCACGCCACGTCGGACTTCCGCTACTACATCACCAAGGACGGCTGGGACCCCACCAAGCCGCTCACCCGGGCGGACCTGGAGCCGCAGCCCTTCATGACGGTGCCGTACGGCGGCAAGCAGCCCCCGGCGACCCTGACCCAGCAGGGCACCATCCCCACCCAGAAGTCCGGGAAGCACATCATCCTGAGCGTCTGGAACGTCGCGGACACCGCCAACGCGTTCTACGCGTGCTCGGACGTGCAGTTCTGACGTCCGCCGGCGGCCGTGCCGCGTGACTGACGTGCTGCCGGCGGGCAGCACACCGAACCCGGGGTGTCGAAGGACGCCCCGGGTTTCGCCGTGCCGGTACGGGCCGGGCCACGGTCAGACCCGGGCCGGAACCGGAGCCGCGGCCGGCGCCTCGACGGCCGGCGCCGGCCGGGTCGCCCGGCGCAGCAGGGTCGCGGCCAGCACCGCACCGGTCAGCAGGACCAGGGACCCGGTCACCGAGGCGTACCGCATGCTGTGCACGAAGGCCTCCCGGCCGATCGCGATCAGCGAGTCGTCGCCGGTGGCCAGCGCGCCCGGCAGCGTCTTGCGGGCGGCCCCGGGTGCGGAGGCGGGCATGTCCGCCCGGTAGGCCGCGGTGGCGACGGCGCCCAGCAGGGCCATGCCCAGCGCGCCGCCGAACTCCTGCCCGGTCTCCAGCAGCGAGGCGGCCGAGCCGGCCTTCTCCGCCGGGCTGACGGCCATCGCCATGTCCGAGACGAGCGCCATCACGGCGACGATGCCGCTGCTCATCACGGCCGCGCCGATCAGCAGCAGGGCCAGCGAGTCGGTCCCGGCCAGGGTGAAGAGCCCGAAGCCGGCCGCCCCGACCGCGAAGCCGCCGCAGACCACGTAGGCGCGCGGGGTCCGCTGGGCGAGCGCGGTCGCCGCGGGGGCCGCCGCACCCACGGCCAGGGACGGGGCCAGGCTCCACAGCGCGGCCTCCATCGTGCTCATGCCGAGCACCGACTGCAGGTACTGGGTGGTGAAGAAGGACGAGCCCATCATCGCGAAGGCGGCCAGCGCGTTCAGTCCGATCCCGATGCCGAAGCCGCGGCCCCGGAACAGCTCACGGCTGATCATCGCGTCGGAGCGGGTGCGCTGCCGGCGGACGAAGAGCAGGCCGACGGCCAGACCGGCGGCGATGACCAGGGCCCGCTCGGCGTCGAGTCCGTGGGCGGCGCTCTCCTTGATGCCGTAGACCACCGGCAGGACCGCGCCCATGGACAGCGGGACGCTCAGGAAGTCGAACCGGCCCGGTGCGGGGTCCTTGAACTCCGGCACCAGCAGCGGTACGAGGACCAGCAGCAGGACCATCGCGGGCACGTTGATCAGGAAGACCGAGCCCCACCAGAAGTGCTCCAGCATCACCCCGCTGAACACCGAGCCGAGCGCGACCCCGCCGGCCATGGCGCCCGACCAGATGCCGATGGCCTTCGCCCGCTGCCGCTCGTCGCGGAACATGTTGCGCACGAGCCCGATGGTGGACGGCATCAGCGTCGCCCCGCCGATCCCGAGGACGGCCCGGGCCGCGATCAGCATCTCCGGGCTGTCCGCGTACGCGGCGCAGACCGAGGCGGCGCCGAAGGCGAGGGCCCCGGCCATCAGCAGTTTCCGGCGGCCGATGCGGTCGCCCAGCGAACCCATCGTGATGAGGAGGCCGGCCAGGGCGAAGGCGTACACGTCGAAGATCCACAGCTGCTGGGTGGCGCTGGGGGCGAGGTCCCGGTCGATGGACGGGATCGCGAAGAAGAGGACGGAGACGTCCATCGAGACGAGGAGGAGGGGGAGGAGCAGGACCAGGAAGGCGGTCCACTCCCGACGGCCGGCGAGTGCGCCGGGGGCGGCGGTGGTGCTCGTGGGGTTCGTCATGCCAAGGAATGTACGGCCGTTTAAAACGCTTGTCTAGTACGACTGTGTAAAACGTTCGTACATGGCTGCGGGCAGCGCAAAACGCACGAGGCGGTCCCCGTGGATACGGAAACCGCCTCGTGCGTTGTCTGTGCGCCGCCAGGGACTCGAACCCCGGACCCGCTGATTAAGAGTCAGCTGCTCTAACCAACTGAGCTAGCGGCGCCTGCTGACGTGAAAAATAATACCTGGTCCCCAGGGGTGCTGATGACACACCCGCCCCGGGCGCCCCGGGGCCGGTCCTACAGGGCCAGCGACAGCAGCACCGGGGCCGCGCGCCGGTTCAGCGTGTCCGCCGCCGCGCGCAGCC
Organism: Streptomyces sp. NPDC019224; assembly: GCF_040632605.1. Classification (NCBI taxonomy): domain Bacteria; kingdom Bacillati; phylum Actinomycetota; class Actinomycetes; order Kitasatosporales; family Streptomycetaceae; genus Streptomyces; species Streptomyces sp. NPDC019224. The sequence continues at coordinate 9,140 of NZ_JBEYCF010000026.1, forward strand.
GGTGCGCGTCCTCCACCGGCATCGACAGGGCCAGGCAGCCTGCCGACGCCCCGGCGGTCAGCGGTACCGCCGCGCACACCGTGCCGACCGCGTACTCCTGGAGGTCGAGCACCGGGACCGTGGCCGGCTGGCTGTCCAGCTTGGAGAAGAGGACCTTCTCGTTGGTGATCGTGCGCGAGGTCAGCCGGGCCGTCTTGTGCCGCGAGATGTGGTCGCGCCGGCCGTTCTGGTCCAGCTGGGTCAGCAGGCACTTGCCGATCGCCGAGGCGTGCGCCGCGGACCTGAAGTCCACCCACTCGTTGACCGCGGGGGTGAGCGGGCTGTCGGCGTACTGCGTGACGCGGATCTCGCCGTCCACGTACCGGCTGATGTAGACCGCCGCGCCGACCGAGTCGCGCAGCTGGGCGAGGGTCTGCTGGAGCTTGGACTCCAGGGCCTGCCGGCGGGCCGCACCCGAGCCGAGCAGCAGCAGCGAGGCGCCGATGACGTACGCCCCGTCGGTGATCTGCTCGACGTAGCCCTCGCGGCGCAGCGTCAGCAGCAGGGGAGAGAGGTGGCCGAGGGGCAGGCCCGTCTCCCGCGAGATCTGGGTGTCCGTGACCCCGCTGCCGTGCTTGGAGACCGTTTCGAGAACGCGAAGGGCGTACTGCACCGAGTGGAACGGCGCGGTCGGTTCGGGCTTCAACGCCACGGTTTCCCCCTACCAGTTGGGACCGGAGGCCGGCCGGCGGGCCGGAGGCTTCGCCACCACGATAGCCGTCGGGGGCCTGTTCAGGGGGCGGTCCGGCGGACTTGTGGGTGCGCCCCGCCACTGTCAGCAGGGGCGCACCCGAATGGCATATGCCGGAGTCATGCACGGGCGACGGATGCCGAGGTCACAGCACTGCGTTGAGGAATTCGCGCGTGCGTTCGTGCGAGGGGTCGGTGAAGATTTTTTCCGGCGAACCGGACTCCACGACCCGCCCGGCGTCGAACATCAGCACCTTCTCCGAGACGTCCCGGGCGAAGTTCATCTCGTGCGTCACACAGAGCATCGTGATGTCGGTGTTCCTGGCGATGTCGGTCAGCAGCTCCAGCACCCCGGCCACCAGCTCCGGGTCCAGCGCGGACGTCACCTCGTCCAGGAGCAGGATCTCCGGCTCCATCGCCAGCGCGCGGGCGATCGCGACCCGCTGCTGCTGGCCGCCGGAGAGCTGCGAGGGGTGCGCGTCGACCTTGCCGGACAGGCCCACCAGCTCCAGCAGCTCCCGGGCCCTGGCCTCCGCCTCGTCCCGGTCCCTGCCGAGCACGTTGACGGGCGCCTCGGTGATGTTCTGGAGCACCTTCATGTTCGGGAAGAGGTTGAACTGCTGGAAGACCATGCCGATCTTCCGGCGGGCCGCGCGCAGGTGCTTCTCGGGCGCCGGCTTCAGCGAGCCGTCCGGTGCCCGCGTGTGGGTCAGGGGCTCGCCGTCGATCCAGATCACGCCGTCGCTGACCCGTTCCAGCGTCATCAGCAGCCGCAGGATCGTCGTCTTGCCCGAGCCGCTGGGCCCGATCAGGGTGACGTGCTCGCCGCGCTCGACCGTGAAGTCCAGCTCGTCGAGGACCGTGTGGTCGCCGTAGCGCTTGACGACCTTGTCGAAGCGGACGAGCGGGTGCCCGGCGTCCTCGGGCGCGCCGGCGGGCCGGGCGGCCTCGGGGGCCGTGGCCGCGTTCTTCTGCAGGGGGAGGGGTTCAGTGGCCAAGGCGCTTCTCCAGCTTTCTCATCAACAGCGAGGTGGGGTAGCTCGCCACCAGGAAGATCAGTCCCGCGAGGGTGAACACCTCCATGTAGCGGAAGTTCTCGGTTCCGTAGCCGCGGGCCTCGAAGACCATCTCGTGCACGGTGATCACGGCGAGGAACGGCGTCTCCTTGAACATGGAGATCGCGTAGTTGCCGAGCGCGGGCAGCACGTTGCGGACCGCCTGCGGCAGGATCACGGCCTGCCAGGTCCGCCGGGGCGTCAGCGACAGCGCCCGGCACGCCTCCCACTGCCCCTTCGGCACGGCGTCGATCCCGGCGCGGTACACCTCGGAGGTGTACGCGGCGTAGTGCACGCCCAGCACCACGATGCCGATGGTGAGCGGCTCCACCGAGGTGAACAGGGCGGCCGCGCCCACCAGTTGCACCAGGAGCGGGGTGGAGCGGACGAACTCCGTCACCGCCTTCACCGGCACGGTCACCAGCCGGCTCGGGGCCCGTCCGGCGACCGCGACGGCCAGCCCGAGGACCGCGGCGACCAGCGTGCCGAACACCGTGGCCAGCAGGGTCGTCCAGAACCCGTCGAGGACCCGGGGGAACGCGTCGCCGACGGCGCCCCAGTCGAAGTCGCTGTTCACCGGGCACCTCCGGCCTGGGCGGCGGACACGGCGCTACGGGTCCTCAGCAGGCTCTTCCCGCCCGCCGCCAGCCCGAGCCGCCGCTTGGCGGACCGCTCCAGCAGGTTCATCAGCAGGGTCAGCGCGTAGGCCAGGACGAAGTAGCAGACCAGCAGCGTGGCGTAGGCGGTGAGGGTCTCACCCGTACGGCTGCGCAGCTTCTCGACGGCGGTCATCAGGTCCGCCGCCGAGATCAGCCACAGCAGCGGGGTCGCCTTCAGCAGCTGGATCAGCAGGTTGGTGAACGACGGGATCATCTGCACCCACGCCTGCGGCAGGATCACCTTGCGCATCCGGTGCAGCGGCGACATGTTCAGCGCGAGCGCCGCCTCGTACTGCCCGCGCGGTACGGAGTTGACCGCGCCGCGCACCACTTCGGCGCCGTACGCCCCGTAGTTGAGGCCGAACGCGAGCACCCCGCAGACGAGCGGCGTCAGTTCGTACCCGGTGAGCTGCGGCATCGCGTAGTACAGCCAGAACAGCTGCACGTACAGCGAGGTGCCGCGGAAGAACTCCACGACCACGCGGGAGACCCCGCGCGCCGGCAGGAGCCGGCTGAGCGACATCAGGCCGAGGGCGAAGGACAGGAGCAGCGCCACCAGGGCGCCGAGCACCGTGGCCTCCAGGGTCACCCACAGGCCCGACCGCAGCTGCGGCAGATCGTCGGCGAAGGCCGAGAAGAAGTCATTCATGCGATGGGTACCGTCCCCGTCAGCCCTTGCACAGATCGGCCGTCTTCAGCGTGGCCGGCGGCAGCTCGGTCGCGCCGAAGCCGTAGTCGCGCAGCAGTTCCACATAGCGGGACCGGTCGGCGACGATCTTCTTCAGCTCGCGGTTGAACGCGTCGCGCAGCTCCTCGTTGCCCTGGCGGAAGACGGCGCCGCCGGGGCTGTACTGCTTCACGCCGTCCAGCTCGGGCAGGAAGGCGTCGGTGACCTCGGTGCCTTCGTTGGTCCTGGCGAGCCAGCGCAGCGAGATCCCGGTCAGCAGGAACGCGTCCACCCGGCCGCCCTTGACCGCGTCCGCCCCGTCCTGCGGCTTCTGCAGCGTCTTGATCCTGCTCTCGGGGATGCCGGCGCCCTTGGCGTACGAACCCTCGACCGCGCCCGCCATCACGCCGAGGGTGATCCCGGCGGCCTTCGCCGACGCGAGGTCGGTGACCTTCTTCGGGTTCCCCTTCTTCACCATCATCGCGGTCGGCGAGATGAACTCCGGCTCCGAGAAGAGGGCGTTGGCGCAGCGCTCCGGGGTGATCGCCATGCCGGCGCTGACCACGTCGTACTTGCCGGCCTTGAGTCCGGGGATCAGGCCGTCCCACTCGGAGAGGGTGGGCTTCAGCTCGTCGACACCGAGCGCCTTGAAGATCTCGCGGTGCAACGTGGGCGCCTCGCCCTTGAGTTCCTTGCCCTCCATGTAGCCGTACGGCGCCTCGTCGGCGTACGCGACCCGTACGAAACCCTGCTCGCGGAGCTTCTCGAGGGCGCCTTCGCCGTCGGCGGAGCCCTCACCGGCCTTGCTGCACGCGGCGAGGAGGCCCGGGACGACGAGCAGACCGCCCACCGCTGCCGATCGGTTGAGGAATCCCCGGCGGGACAGGTTCGGGAAGTCAGCCATGGTTCGCGCTCTCCTGAAGGGTTCGAACAGTCCGGACAGGCCTGGCGCCCGCCCGGCGAAGATCCGCCGGACAGGCGCCTAGCGCCTGCCCGATCCGGTGCGTCTATGCAGGGAGAGAGCGCATGTAATCGAACGGTGGCCGGAGGGTGACCTTCCCGTGTCCGCGGGGAGGGCGGAAGGCGGGGTTTGGGCGGGATATCCCGCCCCCGGCCCCGTGCTGCGACGGGTGCCCGCCCGGCCGCCGCCCATGCGCACGCCCGGCCGCCCGGGGCGATAACCGGGGCGGATGGCGGAATACTGGAACAGGAACGGGGAAACCGGTCAGCGCCGCCGGTTCGCGCGGCGGCCGCGACGGACGACCCGCCGCGGTACGGACGCAGGTGCAGAGAAAGGGTGGACATGACGACCGTCGGATTCCTCTACCCGGGCCACTTCGCCGAGGACGACTACCCGCGCATGGAGATCCTTCTCGACAGCACCATCAGACTCGTCGTCCACCACACCGAGAGCCCGGACGGCGCCTACCGCGAGGACGCCCTGAGCGCGCTGGGCACCCCCGGCCGGCTCGCCGCCGGCGTCGAGGAGCTGCAGCGCTCCGGGGTCCAGTCCATCGTCTGGGCCTGCGACGGCGGCAGCTTCCCGCACGGGTGGCGGGGCGCCCACGACCAGGCCGCGGCCCTCGCCCGGGCGGCGGGTGTGCCCGCGTCCAGCACCTCCATCGGCTTCGTGCACGCGGTACGGAAGCTGGGCGCCACGCGCGTCGCGGTCGCCGCGACCTACCCCGAGGCCCTCGCCGAGCGGTTCACCGCCTTCCTCCGCGAGACCGGCCTGGAGGTGACCGGCACCCACGCGGCGGGCGTCACCGACGCCGCCGAGGCCGCCTCGTGGGACGGCGAGCGGGTCCTCGGCCTGGCCCGGGCCGCCGACCGCCCCGACGCGGAGGCCGTCCTGATCCCCGACACGGCCCTGCACACGGTCTCCCACCTCCCCGAACTGGAGGAGGCGCTCGGCAAGCCCGTCCTCACCGCGAACCAGGTGGCGGCCCGCGAGGCCCTGCGCCTGGCCGACCGCCCCGCCTGGGCCCCGCGGCTCGGCACGCTCTTCGCCGCCCGCGAGCAGCCGCCGGCCCCGGTGAGCCGGGGGAGCGGACGGGCGTACGCCCACGGGAAGAAGCACTGAGAGGCGGCGCCCGGAATAAACGGAGTCAACCTCCTGTTCGTGTTCTCCGGACAGACGAGGCACTGACGCGCACCACCGGAGAGGCCAGGACGTGGACGAGATTCGAGGCGACGAGATCCAGGGCGACGAGATCCGCGGCACGGCCCGGGGGACCGCCCCCGTGCCGCTGTCCGTGCTGGACCTGGTGACCGTGGGCAAGGGCCGCACGGCGAGCCAGGCCCTGCGCACCGGCGTGGAGATCGCCCAGCTCGCCGAGCGCCGGGGCTTCCACCGCTACTGGGTCGCCGAGCACCACTCGATGCCCGGGGTCGCCTCCTCGTCCCCGGCCGTGATCCTGGCCCACACCGCCGCCCGCACCGAGCGCATCCGCCTCGGCTCGGGCGGCGTCATGCTGCCCAACCACGCCCCGCTCGTCATCGCCGAGCAGTTCGGCACCCTGGAGGCGATGGCCCCCGGCCGCGTCGACCTCGGCCTGGGCCGCGCCCCCGGCACGGACGGCGCCACGGCCGCGGCGCTCCGGCGCACCGACCGGCTGAACGAAGGGGCAGTGGGGTCTCCCCTGGTCGAGCGAAGCCGAGACCTTGGGGATGATTTTCCGCAGCAGCTGATGGAGCTGACCCGGTTCCTGGACGACGACTTCCCCGACGGCCACCCCTACGCCCGCATCCACGCGGTCCCCGGCCCCGTCCAGGCCACCGCCGAGGGCGGCGTCCAGTCCCCGGCGCGCCCGCCCGTCTGGCTGCTCGGCTCCTCCGGCTTCAGCGCCCGGCTGGCCGGCGTGCTCGGGCTGCCGTTCGCCTTCGCGCACCACTTCTCGGCCCAGAACACCGTGCCGGCGCTGGAGCTGTACCGCGACTCCTTCAAGCCCTCCACGGTCCTGGACGCCCCCTACGCCCTGATCGGCGTCGCCGCCCTGGCCGCCGACGACGAGCGCGAGGCCCGGCGCCAGGTGCTGACCGGTGCCCTGTCGATGCTCCGGCTGCGCTCCGGGCGGCCCGGCCTGGTCCCGACGCCCGAGGAGGCGGAGGCGTACGCCTTCTCCCCGATGGAGCGCGAGTTCGTCGACAGCTGGCTGGCCAACATCGTCCACGGCACCGCCGACGAGGTCCGCTCCGGCCTGGACGACCTGGCCAAGCGCACCGGCGCCGACGAGCTGATGATCACCGCCAACGCCCACGGCGGCGAGGCCCGGCTGCACAGCTACGGCCTGATCGCCGACGCGTACGGGCTGCCGGGGGCGTGAGGGGAGCGCGGCGGTCCGGGGTCACGCCTCCGGCGCGGGCGTCCCGATGAGCTCGGCGATGCGCTCCGGGGCGACCGCCCGCGAGTAGAGCCAGCCCTGTCCGGTGTCGCAGCCGATCCGGCGCAGCCGCTCGGCCTGGCCGGCCGTCTCCACGCACTCCGCGGTGACGGTCAGGCCCAGCCGGTGCGCCAGCTCGACCATGGCCTCCACGATCGTCTCGTCGGCGGGGCTGGGGTGCGTGCCGTCCTCGTAACGGAAACCGCGCACGAAGGCGCCGTCCAGCTTGAGCACGGACACCGGCAGGCGGCTCAGGTAGGCGAGGTTCGAGTAGCCGGTGCCGAAGTCGTCGATGGCGATGCGGACGCCCATGTCGCTGAGCGCCTGGAGGGCCCGCAGCGGCCGGCCCGCCGACCCCATCACCGCGGACTCGGTCAGCTCCAGCTGCAGCAGCGCCGGGTCGAGCCCGGTCTCCGCCAGGATCTCCGCGACATCGGTGACCAGGTCGGAGTCCCAGACCTGGCGCACCGCGACGTTGACGCTGATGAACAGCGGCGGCTTCGCCGGGTGGTCGAGCTGCCAGCGCCTGGCCTGCCGACAGGCGGAGCGCAGCACCCACCGGCCGAGCTGCACGATCGAACCGTCCTCCTCGGCGATCGCGACGAACCGATTCGGCGAGAGCATGCCGAACTGCGGGTGGTTCCAGCGCACCAGCGCCTCGACCCCGCGCACCACCCCGTCCGCCATGCCGACCAGCGGCTGGTACTCGATGGTGAACTCGCCGCGCTCCACGGCCGGGCGCAGGGTCGACGACAGCGCCTGGCGGGTCATCCGGTGGGCGTTGCGCTCCGGGTCGAACAGGGTCCAGCGGGCCTTCCCGTCGGCCTTCGCCCAGTACAGCGTGGTGTCGGCGGCCTGCATCAGACCGGTGGCCGACGTGTCCGCGACGGGCCGCTCCACCACCCCGATCGACGCCGAGACCGAGAGCCGCTGCCCGGCGAGGTCGAAGGGCTGCTGGAGCGCGCCCAGCACCGCGCGTGCCAGGTCGGTCAGCTGCTCGGTGCCGGTGGACTCCTCGACCAGGATCGCGAACTCGTCGCCGCCGAGCCGCGCCACCAGCGGGACGCCGGCCGGGTACGCGCCCTCCTGCTCGGCGCAGTCCGTGAGCCGTGCGGCGACGGCCGCCAGCAGCCGGTCGCCGATCCGGTGGCCCAGCGTGTCGTTGACCGCCTTGAAGCCGTCCAGGTCCAGGTAGCAGAGCCCGACACGGGAGTTCTCGCGGCTCTGGGGGAGCGAGGGCCCGAGCGCCGCCGACAGCCGTTCGAAGAAGAGCGTCCGGTTGGGCAGCCGGGTCACCGGGTCGTGCATCTGGAGGTGGCGCAGCCGCTGCTGCAGTTCGCGCCGGTCGCTGACGTCCGCGACGGAGAGCAGGGCCCGGCCCGGCGCGCCGCCCTCCGCCGCCCCCCGGCCGTCCGGCATCGGTACGACGGTGATCTCGGCCCACAGCGCGCGCCCGTCGGGGTGCTTGAGCCGGCGGGTGCAGTGGAAGCGGGAGCGCCGGCCGTGCAGCACCTCGCGGTACGCGTGCCAGGCGCGGGCGTCCGCCGCCAGGTCGACCAGGTCGGCCGCCGACTGCGCGGTGAGCGCCGCCGCGCCGGTGCCGGCCAGCGCCCCGAGCGCCTCGTTGGCGGTGACGATCAGGCCCTCGGGGTCGACGACAGCCATCGGCAGGGCGGCGGCCCGGAACGCGGCCCGGTAGTCGGGCGTCTCGGTGGCGGACGCGCCGGACGGCCCCATCTCGTGACCCTCCGTCACCATCGGTCGCCGGGCAGAGGGTGCCGTGCCCGCCGTGGGCCCCGGCCCTTCGGAGGTTGCGCTCACCGTTCGCTCCGCCCTGCAGTTCTGTCCCGGACACCTCCGCCGGACTGGCCCGCCGCGTGGAGCGCCCTCGTGAGAGGCGGCAACCGCGCAGGAAAGCGAGGTGAAGCATAGAGGGCCGCGCCCCGGCCGTTCCAGCGCCCCGGCCCTCGGGAGCCCCTCGTGCGACTCGCACGGCCCATGCGAACGCCGATCCGGTTTGTCCCTGACTGATTGTTTCTGCACGTTCTCGCTCTCGCACGTTGTGCCAGTGATTATTTGTGACCGTCCGTGAGGGAGGCGGGTGGCGAGAGGGTGACTCGACTGGGGGAGTTCGGCGTGACGAAACGGCAATAGCCCCACAAAGTGGACGCGAGGGTTCCCGGGTCGTGCTCCGCGCCGGAGTCGCGGGCGCCCCGCCCCGGAGGTATCCGCCACCCGCACCGGAGGTAGATGTGCCGCGTCAGCCCCGGCCCTCACGGGTGGAGAGGCCGACTCCACGCGGACTCGCGGCCGGGCTGATCTCGCTGCTGGCGCTCGCCGCCACCTCCCTCGTCGCCGGGCCCGCGGCCGCCGCCACCGGGGAAGCCGCTCCCTGCGCACTGCCTCGCACCCCCGCCCACCACTCGCTCGGCGTCGACCGGTGGAACGGCGCCTACCCGCGCCCGGACCGCGCCCTGGACGCGGTGATGGTCTTCCTCTCGTTCCCCGACGCCCGCCCGGCCACCACCCCCGCCGAACTCACCTCGGACCACTTCCCGGCCACCACCCAGTTCTTCCGGCGCGCCTCGTACGGCAAGTTCACCCTGCGCCCGCACCCGCAGCGGCAGTGGATCCGGATGCCGAAGCCCTCGACCTGGTACGGCATACAGCGCGACTGGGCCAATGACCGGCGCGGCGCCTACCTGCGCGACGCGATCCGCGTGGCCGACGCCCGGATCGACTTCTCGCGCTACGACATCGTCTACCTCGTCGCCGACCCGGACGCCCCCGGCGTCGACTCCGACGCCACCAAGGTCGTCAACTTCGACCGGCCCCTGCGCGCCGACGGCACGGACATCAGGCGCGTCGTCACGGTCTTCGAGCAGCACCCGCCGGACCACAACGTGCTGGCCCACGAGACCGGACACGTCTTCGACCTGCCCGACCTCTACCACCGGCCCTCCGACGGCGAGGGCGACTGGGACACCCACGTCGGCGACTGGGACGTCATGGGCAGCCAGTTCGGGCTCGCGCCCGACCTCTTCGGCTGGCACAAGTGGAAGCTGGGCTGGCTGGACGACCGGCAGGTGGTCTGCGTCCAGAGCGACCGGGTCGTCACCCTCGAACCGATGGCCGCCGTCCCCGTCCCCGGCGCCTCCCTCGGCACCCGGCTCGCCGTGATCAGGACCGGCGAGGGCAGCGTGGTGGCCGTCGAGGCCCGCGGCTCCACCGGCAACGACCGCTCGACCTGCGCCGAGGGCGTCCTGCTCTACCGGGTGCGCAACGAGACCCCCTCCGGCGGCGGCCCCGTCGAGGTGCTCGACACCCACCCGGACACCGACGCCTGCTGGGAGCGGTCGGTCTACCCGCCGCTCGCGGACGCCCCGCTGCGCGTCGGCGAGACGTACTCCGTCCCCGGCGCGCACGCCACCATCGAGGTCGCCGACCGGACGCCCTCGGGCTCCTGGACGATCCGCATCACCACGGGAACCTGACGGGACCCGTACCGGACAACGAAGAAGCCCCTCGCTCTCGCGAGGGGCTTCTTCCGTCTGTGCGCCGCCAGGGACTCGAACCCCGGACCCGCTGATTAAGAGTCAGCTGCTCTAACCAACTGAGCTAGCGGCGCCTGCTGACGTCGTAGACCTTAGCACCCTGATCGGGGAGAGGAAAAATCGAAATCCGGGGAGTCGGAGCGGGCGCGGAACGGGCCACCCGCACGCACGCCCACAGCAGCACGTCCGGCCCCGGCAGCCAGGGGCTGCGCGTGTCCGGGGCCACCAGCCAACGAGGCCCCGCGTACTCCTCGTCGCAGGTCAGGGGCGGCACCGTCACCGCGTCCCCGGTGCCGTGGCAGAGCAGCGGGGGCATCGTCGTACCGCTCCCGTCCCGGCCGTGCGGACCGCCGCCCCACTCCTCCCACTCCAGCAGCGAAGGCAGCCGCTGGGCCGTGCCCGGCGACGCGAACAGCAGCATCCGGCCCCGGTGCGAGGCGACCGGACCCGAGCCCGGGCCGTCGGCCCACAGGTGCTCCAGCATCCGGCGCCCGAACAGCGTGGGCACGTTCACCACGTCGAACGCCGTGCCGCACGGCAGGACCCCGGGCGCCGTCGGGCGCGACTCCCACTGGGCCAGGGCGCTGCGCGGGTACGCCGACGCCCCGGCCAGCCACGCGGCACCGGCCGCGGTGACCTGGGCCGTCTGATGCCGGGCGGGCTCACTCAGCGCGGAGAAGAGGCCGGCGTCGTGGCCGGCGCGGAGGCAGGGTCCGTCGCCGTGGTGCAGGGTCGTTTCGTCGGGCAGCCATGCGGTCATGTGCACAGGTCTACCGGGGGTGACCGGCCGGATTCCGAGAGTTGCCGAAAACCGGGACACGATAACCGGACGGGGAGTATGGTTCGCCCGGGCATATGCCGGTGGTGGTACCCGGGTGCCTACGACGGCGGCGCGTTCAGCAGCGTGCGGCCGAACTCGACCATCTTCTTCGCGTAGTCCTCGGTCCACTCCGCCCGCCGCGCGAGGTCCGCGGTCGTGAGCCGGTCGAACCGGCGCGGATCGGCCAGCTGGGCCGCGGCTATCGCCTGGTACTCCACCGCCCGGTCGGTCGCGGCGCGGAAGGCCAGCGCCAGCTCCGTCGCCCGGCCCAGCAGCTCCTTCGGATCGTCCATCGACTCCAGGTCGAAGAAGTGCTCCGGGTCGGCGACGGCGGACGCCGGCTCGAAGAGCAGAGGTGCGGGACGCAGCCGCTGCTGCTCGCTCCGCTCGGGTTGGGGCATGTGGTCTTCCTCCTCGGACGGCCCGACGGCCACCCTCCATTGTCCGGGCCCCCGCAAGGGCGCCGGAAGTGTCACGGCCGGGGCGCGCGGCAGCCCGGCCGCACCCCCGGCGCACTCAACAACCCCGGCGCACCCGGTGTTCCGCCAGATGCGCCGGCACCGCGTGGTTCGCCTCCCAGCCGTCCGGGCTGTAACCATCGGCCGCCTCCGGCGGCGTGCCGGACTCCGTCCGGCGGATTGGGCGGCGTCGTGCTGATCGCCGGCTGGACAGGTGCTGGAGCGGTGGTCAGGGACGCCAGGCCACCCGGTGTTCGGACCAGTGATCCCATGTGGACATCATTGCCTCCCAGCCGTCCGGGAACTTCACCGTGACGCCCAGCTGGACCGGCTCCGTCGACGGATGCTCGTCCAGCAGGTCGGTGACCCCCTCCCGGCAGACCACGATGCAGGCGTGCCGGTGGCGGGAGGCCAGGACGCACAGCCGGCCCGTCTCCAGGTGGAACGCGGTCGCGTCCGGGCGGCCCGACAGCGGGTGCAGCACCACCGTCACGTCGAACTCACGCCCCTGCAGCCGGTTCGCCGTGTCCACCGCGACCCCCGACACGCCCAGCTCCGCCAGCGCCGCGCGCACCGCCGCCGCCTGGTCGCGGTGGGCCGTGCCGACCGCGACCCGGTCCGCCGTCACCGGGACCGGCTCCGGCGACCGCTCGCTGACGGCCGCGCCGCCCCGGTCGAGCAGCCGGCGCACCACCAGGGCGACGGCCCGCACCGCCTCCGGGTCGGTGCGCGGGGTGTGCCGGGCCGGCAGTTCGAGCAGCCCCCAGCCCGACTCCGCCGCCTCGTCCAGCACCCGGTCCGCCGCCGACCCGTCCGACGCCACCCCGAAGGACAGCCGCCGGTCGCCGTGGTCCGTGCCGCTGCGGAACGGGGTGTACGGATAGAACGCGTCCGACACCAGCGGCGCCGCCGAGGCCGGCAGCCGCCAGGAGACCGGCAGCCGGTGCTGCGGCAGCTCCGGGTTGTGCGCGAGCAGCGTGCTCACCGCGCTCGCCGAAGGGTCGTAGCTCAGCCCCGCCCACTGGTCCGCGCCGACGATCGAGAACGGGTCCAGCTGGCCCGGATCACCCACGAACAGCGCCCGCTCGAAGAGCCCGGCCACCGCCAGCAGCGCGTCCGAGCGCATCTGGTACGCCTCGTCGACGATCGCGTGCCCCCACGGCTCCACGTTCTTCACATGGGCCCACTTCGCCGCCGTCGAGATCACGACGTCAAGACCCGCCAGATCCGCCGCCTTCGCGGACTTGCGCACGTTCTCCAGGCGGTCCAGCGCCTTGTCGTACGGGTCGGGGTCGTTGCTGTGCAGCCGGCCCACCGGCAGCCCGGGCTCCTTCTCCGCGAGCCGCGTCACCAGGTCGTCCACCTGCGCGTTCGTCTGCGCGACCACCATCAGCGGGCGGCCCGCCGCGGCCAGCTCCAGCGCGGCGCGCACCACCAGCGTCGACTTGCCCGCCCCCGGCGGGGAGTCCACCACGACACCCCGGGCCGTGCCGTTCAGCGTGTCGTCCAGGATTTTCGCGGTCGCCAGGCCCGCCGAGGCGCCCGGGTCGAATACGGCCGTCACAGCAGGTCCTCCGGGGTCACGGGGTCGGGGAGCTCGGCCGCTTCGAGGCCGCCCGGCGGACCGCCGTGGGTCCACGGGGTCTCCTCCGCCTCCGGCAGCTGCGGCCCACCGCGCTGGTCGTGCTCGAACAGGGTCCAGACGATCCGGTCACCCGGCTCCGGGACCGACCCCGGGGCCGGTTCCTTCCCCCGCCCCATCCGGTCGGTGATCCGCAGCACCAGCGAGCGCGCGCCGCCCTCCTCCGCCGGGCCGTACCCCGCGAACTGGGCGGTCTGCGGCCTGCCGTCCAGCGAGCGGTAGACCTTGACCCCCTCGTCCAGCTGCGGCCGCTCCTCCGTGCGGACCGTCACCAGCGGCCGCGGCGAGGGCCGCTTCGACTCGCTGTACGCCATCTCCACCGCGCTCACCTCGCCGACGAACGCCTCCCCGGCCAGCCGGCGGCCCGCCAGCACCAGCGGATCGTCCAGTGCCTCCTGCGCGTCCAGCTGCGCCTGCGCCGTCTCCCGGGCGGCCAGCTTGCGGGCGGCCGTCACCGCGTCGTCCCGGCGCGGCTGCGGCGGCTCACCGGAGCGCACCCGGTCGCGGTGGGCGGTGAACGACCAGCGGTCCCGGGACCAGCGGTCCTCGGTCCTGGCCCCCTCCGGCAGCTCACGCAGCAGATCGAGTCCCCGCCACACCGCGTCCCAGGTCGGCCGCAGCACCCCGGCCAGCAGCGCCCTGATCTCGCGCTCGGCCCCGGTCAGCCCGGCGAGCAGGGCGTCGGCCGCGAGCCCGTCCTCGGCCGCCGCCAGCGAGGCGCGCGCCCGGTCGTACCTCTCGATCGCGGGGGCCAGCAGCCGGTTGTCGAAGTCCGGGTCGGTGGCCGGACCGGCCGGCGGGCACAGCAGCTGCCCCGCCGCGTCCCGGGCCAGCTCCGCGCGGAGCGCCGCCTGGGCACCGGACTCGCCCGCCGGCGGGTCGATCCAGGCGAGCAGGGCCCCCAGATGCTGGTCCTCCAGATTCGACTGGCCGGTCGCCCAGTGCCGGTTGAGCAGATCCGTGCACGCCAACAGCAGCGAGGAGCCGGGGACCCGGGCCCGCTCCCCGTAGTGCGTCAGCCAGCGCCCCAGCAGCGGGACCCGGGCGGGCGCCGGATACGGGGTGTCCGGGTCGTCCTCGGCGGTGCGGCGGAAGCGCATGGAGCGGCCGAGCAGCCGGACGAACTCGACGCCCGCCCGGCTCGGCACGACGATCTGCGCCGCGTCCACGCACAGCTCGGTCTCGACCCTGACCCGCTTCCCGGTCGCCGGATCGGTCTCGCTCCGCTCGGCGGGCTCGACGACGTCGGTGTACGCCTCGATGTGCGGCAGGACCGCCTCGGCCAGCTCGGCGAGGAAGGCGAAGCGCAGGTCCCGGTCGCGGGGCTGGGCCACGGCCAGCAGCCGGGGCGCGTCCCGGTCCGTGCCGACGAGCGCGCCGAGCGGGGCGCCCGCCTCGCCCGCCGTGGTCAGCGGCACCAGGACGAGCGGCCGGTCGGTCAGCCGGCGGTGGCGGACGGTGGCCGTCGGCCTGGCCCGGCCGCTCTCCACGGCCTCCAGCCGGGCCAGCGTGGTGATCAGTGACATACGGCGCGCCCTTCCAGTGCCTCAGCACGCAGGGCCGCCGCGCGGCGCAGGGCGGCGACCGCCGGGTCGGCCGGATCGCCCTCCTTGCCCGCGGCCGCCGCCAGCACCCGGGCGACCGTCGTCAGACCGCCCAGCTCACCCCGCACCCCGCGCCCCAGCGCCTCCACGGCCCCCTCGGCCCGCGCCCGGGACCGGCAGTGGAAGGCCAGCTCGCAGGCGGCCAGGCACTCCGGCGCGTAGGCGGCGGCGACCGAACCGACGGCCGTCTCCAGTTCCTCGGGGGAGCGCTCCGGATCGAACGTGGCGCCCTCGGGGAGGGCCGCCGCGATCTCCTCGACGCGGGTGAGCCGGGTCAGCTGGCGGCGGGTGACGGCGCGCTGCTTGCGTACGTCGACGACGGAGGCGGCCGGCAGGTTGGAGAAGTCCTTCGGACACACCAGCAGCACCCGGTGGCCCACCCGCGCCCCGTCCACGAGCTCCGCGACCCGCTCCAGCGCCAGCACGTACACCGCGGACTGGCGGGCCGCCGCACCCACCTTCGCGGCGTCCGCGGAGCCGTCGATCATGGGGAACGACTTGATCTCGACGACCGTCCAGGTGCCGTCGGGGTGCACCACCACCGCGTCCGGCTCCAGATAGGAGGGCGAGCCCGCCACCTCCAGGGCGAGCATCGGGTGGTCGAGCAGCGCCCAGCGGCCCGTCTCCGTCGCCTCCCGCAGCGCCAGCGCGGTCCTGGCCGCGCGGCCCTCGGGCCCGGCGGCCGTCAGATCCGGCACCCCCACCTCGCGCGGCGGTTCACCGGACCCGCCGAGCCGCTCGTGCAGCAGGCGCATCAGCTCCGTACCGCCGTCGGCCTTGACCCGGGCCTCGAAGGCGTTGCCCCGCATGAAGGCGAACTGGGACTGGCCGAAGGGGGCCGGTGAGCCCAGCGCGGAGGCGAGCGCGCCCTTGTCGACCCCGGCCCCGTCGAGCAGGGCGCGGCGCTTGCAGCCCGGGTTGGCGGCGAGGGCCGCGAGCGCGCGGGCGTCCAGCGGGCGCGGGGCGACCGCCGGGCCCCTCAGCTCAGCGAGCCGCCGTCGCAGGGTCCCCGCCGGGGGTCCGTCCTGCCCGGTCGGTGACGTCGGCCCGGGCAGGCGGACCGGCCGCTGCTGCCGCGTCGGATGGTTCTGCGGAGGAGGTCCGCTGGCCGGGGATTCGCTCACCCGCGGAAGTCTTGCACCCGTCACTGACATCCGGGGACCGTACGGTCGAGGACGCCTGGGCGAAGCGGGGCAGGACGGCCGCCCTGACCCGGTCGGCCAGGCGCATCACGGGCCGGGCCAGCAGGGCGCCGACACCCATCACGGCGCAGCCGGCGACCGCGTCGAGCAGGTAGTGGTTGGCGGTGCCCATCACGACGAACGTGGTGATCAGCGGGTAGGCGATGCCCGCGGCCCGCAGGAGCGGGTGCTTGGCGTGGCGCCACAGCAGGATGCCGCACCACAGCGCCCAGCCGACGTGCAGGCTGGGCATCGCCGCGTACTGGTTGGTCATGCCGCCCATGCCGCGCGGCGCGCTCGCCTCCGTACCCCACCAGCCGTACGAGCTGTACTGGGCCATCGTGTCGACGAACCCGTGCTTCGCGGCCAGCAGCCTCGGCGGGCACGTCGGCATCAGCGTGAAGCCGATCAGGCCGAGCATCGTCGAGGTCATCAGCCAGGTGCGTGCCCTGCGGTACACGGCCGAGTGGCGCCGGAACATCCAGATCAGGACGGCCGGGGTGACCGCGTAGTGCAGGGAGGCGTACGCGAAGTCGGACGGTATGCCTATGGAGGGGTGCGCCGTGAAGAGGCGGTTGAGCGGGTGCTCCGCGTTCAGGAACAGGGCCTTTTCCAGGCGCAGGATGCTCAGGCCGTGGTCGACGGCCGTGGCCACGTCGCCGCGTACGAGGAGACGGCCACCGGAGTACGCCGCGTACACCAGGGCCAGGAGCGGCAGCTCGGTCCACCAGCGGGGCCGGGGGAGCGGAGCGGGCGCGGTGGTGGCGTGCGGCATCCGGAACTTCTCCATCACGTTTTCATGCGGCCGACTGCGGGCGTTCAACCGTACGGTGCGCGTCGGCCGCGTGTCCCCCTGGGGTGTGGTCGCCACCCCTCAGCCGCTCGGATTCGTCTGTGGTCAGTGGGACGCCGCTACGGCCCCCCGGGTTGCCCCATGGGCGGATACGGGATGATGGGAACAAGATCTCAGATTCCGCATCCCAGGTCCCGGCTTTCCAGGGAGAACCCTTTTATGGCACCGCGCATCCTGCTCGTCCGGCACGGGCAGACGGAATGGTCCCTCAACGGCAGGCACACCGGCAGGACGGACATTCCGCTGCTCGGCGCCGGCCGCACGGGGGCCGAGCTCCTGGGTGAGCGGCTGCACCGGGGGCCATGGGCGGAGCCGCGTGACCTGGAGGTCCGCACCAGCCCGCTGGTCCGGGCCGCCGAGACCTGCGAGCTCGCGGGCTTCGGCGACCGCGCCGAGCCGTGGGACACGCTGATGGAGTGGGACTACGGGGCGTACGAGGGGATGACCCCGGCCGAGATCAAGGCGGGCCGGCCGGACTGGTTCATCTGGCGTGACGGCGTGCCGGAGGGCGAGAGCACCGCCGAGGTGTCGGCCCGGGCCGACGAGATCGTGGAGTGGGCCCGCTCGGCCGACCGCGACGTCCTGGTCTTCGCCCACGGCCACATCCTGCGGGCGCTCGGCGCGCGCTGGCTGGGCGAGGACCTCGCCTTCGGCGCCCGCATCGGGCTGGCCCCGACGTCCCTCTCGGTCCTGGGCTGGGCGTACGGCGCGCCGGCGATCCAGAGGTGGAACGACACGGGGCACCTCGAGCGGTGAGCGGGGCCCGTGCGGGACGCGGTGCGCGTATCGGCCCGTCCGGCGTCTGAGGACGGAACCGGCCGGCCCGGACCGGGGCGCGGGGTTCCGCCCTCAAGCGCCGGACGGGCCGGAGCGGGCGGCGCCCTCGTAACGGTCCAGGAAGTCCACCACCTCACGCGTCGCCCCCGTCCGGGGCCCGAGGACCGCCACCGCGTCCCGCAGCATCGCGCGGATGCGTGAGGACCGGACGTCGTCCAGCAGGTCCAGCACCTCGTGGCCGGCCGCCGCCGCCTCCTCCGCCCGCCCCGCCCGCGCCAGATCCGTGGTCAGCTCGGCCCGGTACAGCGCGAGGTTGCGGGTGAAGTGCGGGTCCTGGAGCCGTACCGCCCGGCCCGCGTGCCGCGCGGCCCGGGACCAGTCGCCCAGCGCCGCCCAGCACTGCGCCTCCAGCATCTCCAGCTCCGCCTCCCGGAAGAAGCTCATCCACTCGGGATCCGCCCCCGACGGCCCCCGCGAGAACGCGGTGTGTGCCCGGCCGAGCGCCCGCTCGCAGCCCGTACGGTCCCCGAGCCCCGCCCGGCCGCCCGCCTCCCGCAGCGCGAGCAGCGCCCGCAGCCGGGGCGATCCCAGCGGTTCGGCGGCCCGCAGGCCCGCCTCCGCCGCGCGCACCGCCTCCCGGGGCCGCCCCGTATCGCGGGCCAGGAACGACACGTTGCAGAACGCGTGCGCCTCCAGGGCCGGGTCCCCGGCCACCCGCGCGGTGGCCAGCGCCTCCGCGTAGTGCGAGCGGGCGTCCTCGAAGCGGCCCGAGTCATGGGCCAGCCACCCCACCGAGATGGCCAGCTCGCCGGCGCCGGAGTGCAGCCGGTCCTCGGTGGAGCGCCGGTTCGCGGTCCCGGCGTCGAGCAGCGCGTACGCCGCCCGCAGCGGCTGCGAGGCGCGCCGGTAGAGCCAGTCGCCGCCGTGCCGGTCGTCCAGCAGCCGGATCTGCCGCACCGCCCTCTCGACGGCGCTCACCTCCGTCTCGCCGACCCGGCGTTGCAGGGGCAGGGAGGCGGCCGGGCCGCCGAGGCCCAGACCCAGGGAGACGGCCGCCACCGCGGTGGTGCCGCTCGTCATGAACACGCGACGCAGCACGTCGCTCTCCTCGTCGGTGTCGCTGCCGGGCTCCAGCGGCGGGGCAGTCGGGGGCTGCGGGGCGTCCGCGGCGGGCCTGGCCGCCCGCCCGCGTACGGAAGCGCGGGGCGAGAAACCCAGGTCCTCCAGGGTCGTCCCGGGGAACATGTGCAGGAAGACCCGCTCGTACGCGTAGTTGGGACAGCGGATCTCGCCGGACTCCACGCGTCCGATGTACCGGGCGTCGCACGCGACCTGCTCGCCGATCTCGCGAGCGGACCTGCGTACCGCGGCAGCGAACTCCCCGGCGGAGCGCGAGCCGCGCAGCCGCCGGAAGGCGAGGTTGGGAACTGCCCCTGTCGACACCATGGCGTGGCCCTCTCGGTGCGAGCCGGGCGCTGTTTCCGGTGTCCCGGCGGGGCAAGAACGTACCTGCTGTGACGACGCGTACACGCAGCGTTTACGAACAAAGCGGGCATCTCGGTCGCGATCCGCCATGAACTGCCACCCTTTGCGGCGGTGTCGCACCGTAGCCCTTGACGTGGTCGGGGCGTTGGTCCCTGTGGAGACGGAGCGCGGCTCCGCCTCGGCGATGAGAGGAGAGGTCCCTTGTTGCACATCGACATGGCGACCGGTGGTACGGCATCCGCCGGCGAACCCTGTGATCTGGTGACCGTGCCCGCCCGGCAGGGTCTGGAGGCCGTCGACATCCTGCGCCGGGGCGCGGCGCAGGACGTCGTGGGGCCCGTCATCCACGACGGCACCTGCGACACCCTGGGGTTCCTGGTGCCCCCGGGCACCGCGCAGGGCTGGGACGTACCGGGCAGTGCCTGTACGCGGACCGACGGCCGCGGGCTGCGCATCCCCGCCGAGCCGCCGGTCTCCGGCAGCGGCTGGCTGCTGCCGCCCGCCGCCGACACCCCGGTCACCGACCCGGCCGTGCTGCGCGCCGCGCTCGACCAGGCCGCCCGGCTGCTCGAGGCCGCCGACAACTGCCGCTGAGCCCGCGACCGCCGCCACGCCCATAATGGCCGGACGGCGGGCCGCGCGGATCGGCCCGTCCCGGACGCGATGAGCAGTGAGCAGGGGCGAGAAGCAGTGGCACGTCGAGGAGCGGCCGGCGGCGGCGACCGCAAACAGCGGGCGGACCGCAGGACCGGCCGGGGGGCGGCCCCGGCGGGCGACGTCGCCGAGCCCGTGGACGGCGGCCTCGCCGAACTCGTGCCCGACCGGGAGCGCCGGCGCGCCTGGACGCTGACGATCGACGGGGCGCCGCAGTCCCACGTGGACCTCGACGACCCGGCGTACCTCTCCTTCGAGTACCAGCGGCGGATCGGCCACATCGCCGACCTCGTCGCCCCCGCCGGGCAGCCGCTGCACGTGGTGCACCTGGGCGGCGGGGCCTTCACGCTCGCCCGGTACATCGCCGCCACCCGCCCCCGCTCCACCCAGCAGGTCATCGAGGTGGACGCGGCCCTCGTGCAGCTGGTCCGCCGCGAACTGCCGCTGGACCCGCAGGCCAGGATCCGGGTCAGGTCCACCGACGCCCGCGCGGGGCTCGGGAAGATCCAGGACGGCTGGGCCGACCTCGTCATCGCGGACGTCTTCAGCGGCGCCCGCACCCCGGCCCACCTCACCACCACCGAGTTCCTCGCCGAGGTGCGCCGTGTCCTGAAGCCCGGCGGGACCTACGTCGCCAACCTCGCGGACGGGCCGCCGCTGGCCCATCTGCGCGGTCAGATCGCCACCGCCGCCACGGTCTTCCCCGAACTCGCCCTCGCCGCCGACCCCACGGTGTTCCGGGGCCGCCGCTTCGGCAACGCCGTCCTGCTGGCCTCCGACACGGCGCCCGAGATCGCCCGGCTCACCCGCCGGGTCGCGACCGACCCGCACCCCGGCCGCGTCGAACACGGCCGGGCCCTCGCGGACTTCACCGGCGGCGCGGCCCCCGTGCACGACGCGGACGCCCGCCCGTCACCGCCGCCGCCCCCGGACGCGTTCCGCTGACGCCTCGTACGCGTCTACGGGGTCCGCCCGGGGCGGGGCGTTTTGGGGGCGGAACACGGAGACCGGCCGCCCCCGGTGCCTCACCCCGGCCCCGGTTCACCGCCGAGAGCACCGCCGCCACGGACGCGGCGACCCCCGAGGCGTCCCGGCCCGCGTCCCACCGTTCCCCGCCGCCCACCCGGCAGCGCGCGTACACCGTCCTCACCCCGCCCCGTCCCCCACCCGGCAGCGCGCGTACACCGTCCTCACCCCGGCCCGGCCGGGCCGAAGGCTCCTGCTCCGACAGCTCCAGGACGCCCGCCTCCACCCCGGCTCACCGCCCGCCTCCACCCGGCTCGCCGCCCGACGCCGAACCGAGGAGGGCCTGGCCGCCCTCGACGCGGCGCTCGCCGCCCGGCTGACGGCGGGCGCCGGCATCGATGACGCGGACTTCACGGCCCCCGGCTCCCGCCGCCATCCGGACTCCGGCTTCGGGCAAAGAACGCGCAACTCCGCATCCCCGCCCCCTCCGTGCAGTGCCCCGTTCACTTCCCGGCGGGCCCCTCCGGGGCTTCCCGCCCCCGGGAAGCCCGTTTCGGGGGGATGCCGGGAAACCGGCACCGCGGCTGGTTTTCTGCGGCCACCCCGCCAAGATCCAATCTCAAACCGCCCCCCACCTGCGGGAATTCGAAAACGCGGCCCCCGCCGCACCGCGGCTCCCCGCTTTGGCAAGCCTTCGGCCGGACACGGTCTCGTGACTTGCAGGACACGCTCGCGCAACGGAAGCGTCTTCAACTCTTGACACCCACCCCCCGAAGGCAGCAATCTTCCGACATCGACGCATGGGAGCGCTCCCACATTCACGCGAGGTTTCCGGCGTGAAACGGCACTGCCCGTGTACTCCCCCCGCACCCATCCGGCACCCGCACTCACCAGCGCGTATGCCACGCAGTGAGCCAGTCCCACCCTGGAACAAGGAGTAGTGGAATGCGTATCACCCGCACCGTCGCCGGTCGGAGCCGCAGAGTCGCGGTTCTGGCCACCACGGGCCTGACCGCTTCGGCGCTGCTGCTGACCGCCTGCAGCAGTGACGACTCCGACTCGAACGAGTCCTCCGACGCGAACGGGAAGATCACGCTGACCGTCGCCGACTACGGCCAGTTCGGCTACAAGGAAGCCGGCCTCTTCGAGAAGTACCACGAGCTGCACCCGAACATCACGGTGAAGGAAGACACCACCGCCGATGAGAAGGTCTACTACCCGAAGCTGCTCCAGCAGCTGAACTCGGGCAGCGGTCTCGCCGACGTCCAGGGTCTTGAGGTCGGCCGCATCAAGGAGCTCGTCGACACCAAGGCGGACCAGTTCGCCGACCTGAGCAAGGTCATCGACGTCAGCGAGTTCGTGTCGTGGAAGGAGAAGCAGGCCACCACGGCCGACGGCAAGGTGATCGGCGCGGGTACCGACATCGGCCCGATGTCGCTCTGCTACAACACCGATCTGTTCAAGAAGGCCGGTCTGCCGACCGACCGCAAGGAGGTCGCGGCCAAGGTCTCCGGCGGCTGGGAGGACTACCTCAAGCTCGGTGAGGAGTACAAGAAGAAGGCGCCCGCGGGCACGTACTTCATGGACTCCGCCAGCGCCATGTTCAACGCCGTCGTCAGCTCCAACGCGAAGCAGTACTACGACGAGAGCGGCAAGGCGATCTACAAGGAGAGCCCCAGCGTCAAGCAGGGCTGGGACCTCGCCGCCGAGGCCGCGGACAAGAAGCTGACCCAGGGCCTCGCCCAGTTCAACGACCCGTGGAAGGCGGCCCTGCGCAAGGGCACCATCGCCACCGTGGCCTGCCCCGCCTGGATGGCCGGTCAGATCTCCGTGAACGCCGGTGACGCGAACAAGGGCAAGTGGGACATCACCACCGCCCCCGGCGCGACCGCGGCCAACTGGGGCGGCTCCTTCCTCGGCGTCCCGAAGGCCGGCAAGAACGTCGAAGAGGCCACCAAGCTCGTCAAGTGGCTGACCGCCCCCGAGCAGCAGGCCGCCGTCTTCAAGGCGATCGGTTCCTTCCCGTCCAACACGGGCGCGTACGAGCTGCCCGAGGTGAAGAACGCGACCCTGCCGTACTTCAACGACGCCCCGATCGGTCAGATCTACGCCGACGAGGCCAAGTCCATCCCCGAGACGATCCTCGGCCCGAAGGACGCGGCGATCAAGGACACCATCTCCACCCAGATCAACAACATGGAGCAGCGCGGCACCAAGCCGGACGACGCCTGGGAGGCGGCCACCGAGGCGATCGACAAGGTGATCGGCTGACGTTCGCCGGGGTGCGTCCGGCCTGATCCGCCGGACGCGCCCGGCGCGGGCGGCCCCCGGGCCGCCCGCACCTGCGTGTCCCCGGGGGGTGACCGTCGATCAGGTCCGGCCCCCCAGCCCGCGGGGTGGCCGGTGCCTCCCGGCGGGCTTGCACGGGGCGACCGGACAGCTCCGGCCGCCCCGTGGAAGCCCTCCGCGCACACCTTCGGCCCCCGCCCCGTACCCGGGTAACTCAAGCACTCCAGGGAAGGACTCCCGCTCGTGGCCACCTCGACTCCCACCCGGGACGCATACGCGCCGCCACCCCGCGGCTCCCAGCAGAAACCGGCGGACCCCCGCCGGCAGAACTGGCGGAGCCGGCTCTGGCGGTTCGACGACAAGGCGTCGCCGTACGCCTACATAGCCCCGTTCTTCCTCGTCTTCGGGGCCTTCGGGCTCTACCCGCTGATCTACACCGGCTGGATCGCCCTGCACCGGGTCGAGATGACCGGCATGGACCAGATGGAGTGGGTCGGCTGGGAGAACTTCGACAGGATCCTGCACGACTCCGAGTTCTGGACGGCGGTCAGCAACACCTTCCTGATCGGCGTCATGTCGACGGTTCCGCAGCTGCTCGTCGCGCTGGGCCTGGCCCACCTGCTGAACTACAAGCTGCGCGCCAGCACCTTCTGGCGCACCGTCATCCTCACCCCGTACGCCACCTCGGTGGCCTCCGCGGCCCTCGTCTTCGCCCTGGTCTTCCGGGCCGACGGCGGTCTGCTGAACTGGGCACTGCACTTCGTCGGCCTCGGCGACACCAACTGGGCCAACGGCCACTGGACGTCCAAGATCGCCATCTCGGTCATCGTGATCTGGCGCTGGACCGGCTACAACACCCTGATCTACCTGGCCGCGATGCAGGCGGTGCCGTCCGACCTGTACGAGGCGGCCTCGCTCGACGGTGCCTCGCGCTGGCAGCAGTTCCGCAAGGTGACCATCCCCTCGCTGCGGCCCACGATCCTCTTCACGATCGTCATCTCGACCATCGGTTCCATGCAGCTGTTCGGTGAGCCCCTGCTGCTGGAGGGCGGCACTCTCGGCGCGACCGGCGGCAACGAGAACCAGTACGAGACCCTCAGTGTCTACCTCTACAACTACGGCTGGAACCTCGGGCACCTCGGCCCGGCCGCCGCAGTGGCCTGGGCGATGCTCGCCCTCCTGCTGATCATCGCCGCGGTCAACTGGCTCATCGGCCGCTTCGTACGCAAATCCGCGGTCTGACCGGGAGCGATAACCCATGACCATGACCAGCCCCACCAAAGTCTCGGAGCTCGGCGTCCCGGCGCGTTCCGCCCACCGCGCGCCGAAGCGTGCGAGTCGCTTCAAGCCCGGTGCCGGGCAGCAGCTGAAGGGCGGGCCGTTCGCCTACATCGCCCTGGCCGTCGTCGGCATCGGCTCGCTGCTGCCGCTGTACTGGACCCTCGTGGCCGCGTCCCACACCCAGGACGAAGTGCTGGCCACCACCCCGCCGTTCCTGCCGGGCGGCCGCCTCTTCCACAACCTCGAAGCCGCCTGGACCCAGGCCCACCTGGGCAAGGCGATCGTCAACAGCGTCATCGTGGCCGGCTGCATCACGGCGGCGACGCTCTTCTTCTGCACCCTGGCCGGCTACGCCTTCGCCAAGATGCGCTTCCGCGGCCGCAACGCCCTGATGACCGGGGTCGTCCTGACCCTGACGATCCCGCCGCAGCTCAGCGTCGTCCCGCTGTTCATGATGATGGCCGACCTCGGCTGGGGCGGGAACCTGGAGTCGGTGATCTTCCCGACCCTGGTCAGCGCCTTCGGCGTGTTCTTCATGCGCCAGTACCTGAGCGAGGCGCTGCCGTACGAGCTGATCGAGGCCGCCAAGATCGACGGCGCGAGCAACTTCCGCATCGTGCTGAGCGTGGTGCTGCCGGTGGCCCGCCCCGCGATGATGGTGCTCGGCATGCTCACCTTCGTCCAGGCGTGGAACGACTTCTTCTGGCCCTACCTCGCCCTGAACCAGCAGAACCCCACCCTGCAGGTGGCCCTCGGCCAGCTCAGCGCCTCGTACACCCCCGACACGAGCATCGTGATGGCCGGCGCGCTGATCAGCACCCTGCCGCTGCTCGTGGTGTTCGTGATCTTCGGCAAGCAGATCGTCGGCGGGATCATGTCCGGCGCCGTCAAGGGCTGACGCCCCGCTCGCCACTTCTCCGTCACGGAGCCGTACGGTCCCCGCCCGCCCCGCGGACCGTACGGGTTCCGGAGCCCCACCCCGTCACCGCCCCTGTCCGTCACACCCCTTGGGAGCGCTCCCGCATGACTGCCGTACGACCCGACATCGCCCCGAAGCCGGCGCCCGAGGCCACCACGAAGTTCCCGCCGGGCTTCCTCTGGGGAGCGGCCACCGCCGCCTACCAGGTCGAGGGTGCCGCCGCCGAGGACGGGCGCACGCCCTCCATCTGGGACACCTTCAGCCGCACCCCCGGCAAGGTCCGCAACGGCGACACCGGCGACATCGCCGCCGACCACTACCACCGCTACCGCGACGACGTGGCCCTGATGAAGCAGCTGGGGCTGAAGGCGTACCGCTTCTCCGTCTCCTGGTCCCGCGTCCAGCCCACCGGCCGCGGCCCCGCCGTCGAGCGCGGTCTGGACTTCTACCGCAAGCTCGTCGACGAGCTGCTGGAGGCCGGCATCACGCCCGTCGCCACCCTCTACCACTGGGACCTGCCCCAGGAGCTGGAGGACGCGGGCGGCTGGCCGGAGCGCGCGACCGCGGAGCGGTTCGCCGACTACGCCGCGATCATGGCGGGCGCCCTCGGCGACCGCGTCGGTACGTGGACCACCTTCAACGAGCCGTGGTGCTCGGCCTTCCTCGGCTACGGCTCCGGGGTGCACGCCCCCGGCCGCACCGAGGCGTCCTCCGCCCTGCGGGCGGCCCATCACCTCAATCTCGCCCATGGCCGGGCGATCGAGGTTCTGCGCGCTCAACTCCCCGCTAGCGCGCAGACCTCGGTCACCCTCAACCTCCACCAGGTGCGTCCGCTGACGTCGAGCCCGGAGGACGCGGACGCCGCCCGCCGCATCGACGCGGTCGGCAACCGGGTCTTCACCGGCCCGATGCTGCACGGCGCCTACCCGGAGGACCTGCTCGCGGACACCGCGCACGTGGTGGACTGGTCGAAGCTGGTCCAGGACGGCGACCTGGAGGCGATCTCGCGCCCGGTCGACGTCCTGGGCGTCAACTACTACACGCCGACCCTGGTCTCCACGCCCGCCGAGGGCGCCGGGAGCACCCGCAACGACGGCCACGGCGCGAGCGACTACTCCCCGTGGCCCGGCTCCGAGCACGTCGCCTTCCACCTCGCCGAGGGGAAGGAGCGCACCGCCATGAACTGGTCGATCGACCCCAACGGGCTCTACAACCTGCTCATGGACGTCACCCGCGAGCACCCCGGTGTCCCGCTGATGGTCACCGAGAACGGCGCCGCCTTCGACGACTACGTCTCGCCCGAGGGCCGGGTGCGGGACCCCGAGCGCATCGCCTACCTGCACGGCCACCTCGACGCCGTGCAGCGCGCGGTGGCCGACGGGGCGGACGTGCGCGGCTACTTCCTCTGGTCGCTGATGGACAACTTCGAGTGGTCGTACGGCTATTCGAAGCGGTTCGGCACCGTGTACGTGGATTACGCCACCCAGCGCCGCATCCCGAAGGACAGCGCCCACTGGTACGCCGACGTGATCCGCCGCCACGCCCTCCCGCCGCGGGAGGACCTCGGCTGACCGTTCCGGTACACCCTGCCCGTACCGCCCCTGAGGCCCGGCACCCGTGCCGGGCCTCAGGGCTTTCGCCCCCCGCGCAGGCCGAAACACCCCCGGCCTGCGCGTCCGGCTTGACCACGCGCGTAGAGTGGGAGCGCTCCCACGCAGGGGGGCGGGGAGCGGCCGACCGGTCCCGCAGAGTGTCGGGGGAACCAACGCCAGGGCTTGGTTTGGTTATCCGACTGTGAGAAATTGACCGCGAACGGGAGGCAGCCATGACGGCAGCGCGAGTACGGAGCGGGGGCCGGCCCACGCTCGAGGAAGTCGCGGCGCGGGCGGGGGTCGGGCGGGGCACGGCCTCGCGCGTCATCAACGGATCGCCCCGGGTCAGTGCCCACACCAGGGAGGCGGTCGAGGCCGCCGTCGCCGAACTGGGCTACGTACCCAACCGCGCGGCCCGCGCGCTGGCCGGCAACCGCACGGACGCCATCGCGCTCGTCGTCCCCGAGTCGGAGAGCCGCTTCTTCGCGGAGCCCTACTTCTCCGACATCGTGCGCGGCGTCGGCGCGGCCCTGGCCGACACGGAGATGCAGCTGCTGCTCACCCTCGTCGGCAGCGACCGCGAGCGCCGCAGGCTCGCCCAGTACCTCACCGCGCACCGCGTGGACGGCGTGCTGCTGGTCTCCGTGCACGCCGACGACCCGCTGCCCGACCTGCTGGAACAGCTCGGCATGCCGGCCGTGATGAACGGCCGCAGATCCGCCGCCGAAACGCTCTCCTCGGTCGACTCGGACAACTTCGAGGGCGCCCGCGGCGCCGTGGAGCACCTCGTCTCGCGCGGCCGCCGCACCATCGCCACCATCACCGGCCGGCTCGACGTCTACGCCTCCCAGAGCCGCCTGGACGGCTACCGCCAGGCCGTCAGCGACGCGGGCCTGGAGCCCGACGAGCGGCTGATCGCCCCCGCCGACTTCTCCGAGGAGGGCGGCGCCCGGGCCATGCGCGACCTGCTCGCCCGCCGGCCCGACGTGGACGCGGTCTTCGCCGCCTCCGACGTGATGGCCGCCGGCGCCCGCCAGGTCCTGCGCGAGGCCGGCCGCCGCATCCCGGACGACGTCGCCCTCATCGGCTTCGACGACTCGGCGGTGGCCCGCCACATGGACCCGGCCCTCACCAGTGTCCGCCAGCCGATCGAGGAGATGGGCCGCGCGATGACCCGGGTCCTGCTCGACATGATCGCCGGAGAGAGCGCGGACCGGGCGCAGATCGTGCTGCCGACGGAGCTGGTGGTCCGCGACTCGTCGTGAGGCCCGCGGGCCGTACGCGGGGGTGCGAGCCCCTTCCGTACGGCCCGTACGCGTCGCCGCAGCTGGAAACGGCGAAGGGCCCGATCCGTTTCCACGGATCGGGCCCTTCGCTTCCTTCAGGGTGAGTAACGGGACTCGAACCTGTTCCGTATTCCGATCGTGACCTGCGGCTTTGCTGGGAAAGCGGACGAATGGGTGCAGATGTATGACGTGAAGTGCCGCTGTGTGCGATCCGGTTTGGCCACGGCCAAACGCCCCACCGCGCAGGAGCCCGGTGGTGGTGGAGGCGAGTGACGAATCTCCTGTCCGCGCCTCTCCAGGAGGGGAACTTCCCGCGGACAGCGAGACGGCCCCGGAGCACTTCCGGGGCCGTTTGCGAAGGGCGGGGGGCAGAGTCAAGACGCGCGCCCCGTCGTGGAGCAGGGAATCGATCGAAGTGAAGTTTCCCCAAGGCCGGGTAGTTAGCGCTGGTGGCGGGGGTGCAAGGTGCGCCAGAGGTGTCGTCTGATGCCCGGAACGTGATCAACGCGGCTCCATTGAGACAGGTGTCGACCAAGACTTCCTGCCCATGGAGCCGCGTTGTCCATCTATTCTGCCTCCCCACCCACCTCGATGGCGCCCTCGCGGGAAAGCACCCTGGCTGGCGGGCGGTTCGCCGCTGGGCACCTGGGCGGGCTGACACCGTTCCTGCCGTTCGAGCTGGTGGACGCGGTCCTGGAGGAGACCCGCACGGTCCAGCGGCGGCTGCGGGATCTGCCCTCGCGGGTCGGGGTGTACTTCTTGCTGGCGATGGTCCTGTTCCCCGAGGTCGGCTACCGGCTGGTGTGGGACAAGATGACGGCCGGGCTCGGCTTCTCCCTGTCCGCGCCGAGCGCGAAGGGACTGCGTGATCTACGGCGTCGGGTGGGCTGCGCTCCGATGAAAGCCCTGTTTGAGGTGGTGTCCGGGCCTCTGGCTCAACCCCACACCCCGGCGTGCGGTTCGGCCAGTTCCGTACGGTCTCCTTCGACGGCTGCGGCTCGATCAAGACCCCCGACAGCGACCGCAATCAGGGCTGGCTGGGGCGGTGCCCTTACGGCGGATACCCCCGGATCGAACTGATGACGCTGGTCGAGACCGGGACCCGCTCAGTGATCGCCGCGGTGTTCGGTCCCACCGCGGAAGGTGAGACCTCCTACGCCACCCGGCTGCTGGGGCACCTGCGCCCCGACATGCTGGTGCTGTGGGACCGAGGCTTCGACGGAAACGACTTCCTCGCCGCGGTGCACGACACCGGCGCGCAGATCGTCGGCCGCATCACCCGGTGCCGCCGCCCGCCGGTCCTGAAACCCCTCGCGGATTCTTCCTACCTCTCCACCATCGGCGGTGTCTCGGTGCGCATTATCGAGGCCAAGGTGCACGTCACCTGCGCGGACGGCAGCGGTTTCGAGAGTTCCTACCGGCTGGTGACAACCCTGCTGGACGCCCACCACTACCCCGCCGAACGCCTCGTGCGCCTTTACCACGAGCGCTGGGAACACGAATCGGCGTATTGCGCCCTCCGTCATACGATCATGGCCGGGCGCCTCCTGCGCTCCGGTGACCCGGTCGGCCTCGAACAGGAGATGTGGGCTCTGCTGGTCCTTTGCCAGCTTCTGCGGCATTCCATGGTCGAGGCTGCGGAGTCCGTGCCGAGCATCGACCCCGACCGCTGCGGCTTCACCATCGCCTTCCAGACTGCCCGTGACCTGGTGGTACGGGCGGAAGAGATCTTCGAACAGGGCATCGGCGCCATCGGCCGCCGTGTCCTGGCCGCGTTGCTGCCGGCACGTCGCCCCCGCGTCAGCACCCGGAAGATGAAGTCGCCCGGTCAGCGCTATGCGGAAAGGAAGATGGACGGCCGCCCCGACCAGAGCCGGGCCGTATCCGCCGTGACCGTCACCCTCCTCCGGCCTCCGATCCCCCCGCCCCCACTGCCCGCGGCAACGGTCCCTCAGTACGTCGGCCCCGGCCAGAGCAGCACCCGCATGACCCGCGTCCTCGCCGAGCTCCAGGCGCAACCCCGGCGAGAATGGCGGTCCAGAGAGATCGCCGAGCTCCTCGGAGACGTCACCCTGGTCGCCACCTACCGACAACTCGCCCGCTGGACGGAAAAAGGGCTGATCAGGAGGGTTCGCACCGGGCGATACGCGGCAGCCGCCCACCAATGACCCGCACCTTGCACCCCCGCCACCAGCGCTAACTACCCGGCATTGGGGAAGCTTCAGGGACCGGATGCACCCCCGACTCGGCAGACACGGCCCCTGGCTGGAATACGCAGAAGCCGAACTGCCCATCCTGCACGGCAGGTTGATCCGCCTCGAAGTCGAGTACCTGCCGGGAAACCGCACCCCGAAACCGGTCTGGCTGTGGTGCTCGACGACCGCTGCCACCAGTGCGGACGTGGACCGCTGGTGGCAGGCATTCCTCCGCAGATTCGACCTCGAGCGCACCTTCCGGCTGATGAAGCAGACGCTCGGCTGGACCGCGCCGAAGGTCCGCCACGCGGACGCCGCCGATCTGTGGACCTGGCTCATCATCGCCGCCCACACCCAACTCCGCCTCGCCCGGCCCCTCGCCGAGGACCTCCGCCGCCCCTGGGAAAGGCCCGCCGAACCCCGCCGGCTCACCCCGGCTCGGGTCCGGCGAGGGTTTCGCAACGTCCGCGCGACCACCACTGGTCCAGCAGCCGCGCCGAAACCGTCCCGACCAGGACCGGGACGGCCACCCGGCTCGAAGAACAGGCACCGGGCGCGGCACCACGACGTCGGGAAGACCGTGAAACGCGCAGAAACCCTCGCTGAACGTACTCGGATAAAACAGAAGGAACGTTAAAAATCAAGCTCAGATCCGAAGACACCAGTAGCCGACGCATCCGGCTGGGGTGCCGCTTTGCTCCCAGCCGGATGCATGGCGGTCTAACTGAGCGCTTGGAAGTTGAGCCAGCCGGTGGTGCCGGCGACGGTAGGTGTTCCGATGCCGGTTGGGGTGATGGAGGGGTAGAAGTAGATTCCCTTGTCGGTGTCGTGGCTGGTTGCGTAGAGGTCGGGCTTGCCGTCTCCGTTGCTGTCGCCTTCGGAGGTGATCAGCGGGTGGGTATTGCTGTCCCAGCCGCTGGTCTTGAGGTCGTTGGTGGTGTGCCCGAGTCCCTCACCAGCCGGGCCGGTGCCCGTGTAGAGGCGGAGGCGTCCGTCATCGCGCTGTCTGGCGAGCATGTCGACCTGGCCGTCTCCGTCGACGTCGCCCGGGGCGGTGATGTCGTAGTTGGCCCAGGCGCCGTCACCGATGAGGATGGGGTCGGTGACGTCGTCCAGGTAGAAGGAGTCGGAGCCGTAGTAGAGCCACAGGTGGTCGCCTTCCTTGACCAGGAGATCGGTGTGGCCGGGCACGTCGGCTGTGCCGTCCGCGTCGACGTCGAGCGGACCGTCGACGTCTCCGATCGCGAGGATCTGGTCGGCGTTGGCCCAGTGGTTGTTCTCGGAGCTGTAGACGTTGAGCGCGACCCGGTCGAAGGTGCATTCCTGTGAGGCGCCGTCGGCTTCCTCACCGCGGGCCGTGCAGGCGTAACCCAGGCCGTTGTTCGGGTAGACGTAGAGGTCCTTCACGTTGTCCGCTGCTGGCTGGGCGGCGATGAGGTCCTCATACCCGTCATTGGTCCAGTCGCCGCGGTGGGTGACCGAGGCACCGTTGAAGTTCGTGCCGCTGGCGACCGT
This sequence comes from Streptomyces sp. NPDC019224, assembly GCF_040632605.1. NCBI lineage: Bacteria > Bacillati > Actinomycetota > Actinomycetes > Kitasatosporales > Streptomycetaceae > Streptomyces > Streptomyces sp. NPDC019224. The sequence continues at coordinate 40,704 of NZ_JBEYCF010000026.1, forward strand.
GTAGGGGGCGTGCTGTCCGTTGCCCTGGCCGGGATACAGCCACAGGGTTCCGTCGGTGCGAACGCCGTACTTGTCGGTGTTGCCGTCGCCGTTGAGGTCGCCGGGCTTGTCGGTGATGCCGGGGCTGTTGGCGTAGAAGATGTAGACGGCTCGGTCGGAGACGTTGCCAGCTCTGTCGATGCTGTTCGCGTACAGCGTGTGGTTTCCGGCTGCCAGTGGGCGGAGTTTGACGCTCACCGATCCACCCTGCTGAGAGGGGGTTGCGGACTGAACCTTGTTGTTCCAGTCGGTCCAGTACTCGTACTTGGCGACGTCGGCCACTCCCCCGCTGCTGAGGGTGAAGGTGCCCTCGGAACGGGCGCTTCCGGTGGTGGCGGGCCAGCCGTCGGATCCGTCCGGGAACTGGGTCGAGGTCACGCCGGGCGGAGTGGAGGGCCGGGTGGGGTCGTAGACGAAGCGGCAGCCCGGTTGGCCGGTGGCCGGTACCCAGCCGGAGGACAGGGAGCCGTCCTCGGTCTGCGCCTTCCAGGAGAAGTTGCCGTTCGCCACGGAGAGGTAGGACGTGAGCTGGGCTTTGGTGACCTTGAGTTTGGCGACGGTTCCGGAGGTGGTGGAGACCGTTTTGTTGACGATGATTACCCCGTCGGGGTCATCGACGGGGTGGTGGCCCGTGGCCCAGAGACTGAACTGCACCTTGACCGTGCCGCCATCACGGTCCGAGCCCTTGGCGGTGAGGTACAGGTCGGTGTTCCCGATCAGCCCATAAGGGGCGGAGCTGCCACAACCGGTGCTGTTCTTGGTAGAGGGGATGGTGTCCAGACCCGTAGGGACGTTCGGACGGGTGTTGTATGTGGTCGAGAGGGCGGCCGACTTGGCGTCGAACTTCTTCCAGCCGAAGACGTCACTCTCATTGCTTGCCTTGAGCGCTAGGGTGATGGTGTTCCAGTGTCCCTTGGCGGCATCCTTGGCAGCGGCGGTGGCGTCGAAGGCGAGGTTACCGGCGGGGCAGTCGGGGCCCCAGCCCTTCGCATCGGTCACCGTGTCCAGGGTGCGGATCTTCGTGGGCTGATGGTCCCAGGTGGTGGCCGAGCTCATGTACTCGGTGTGCCACAGCTCGATCGGCTTATCGGTGCACGACCAGGACCAGGTGTTCTTGATGGTGAACTTGGAGCTGGAGATCACCTTGTCCGTCGACCAGAGATTTCCGGTGTTCATACGGAAGTAGGAGCGGGCCAGTCCGTTTGTCTCGTTCTCGTAGCCGGCCCGGGCCGTCGTGGTCCCGTTGTACCAGTTCGCCCCGTTGTAGTAGGACGTCTTCGGGTTCTTCTTGTAGGCGATGGTCCAGGCATACCTGGAGCCGGATACCGCCGGGTCCAGCAGGACGGGGTACTGGGTGTCCTCACCGGTCAAAAGGCCCTGATCCGGTGTGAGGCTCAGCTTGCCGTCCTCGACCGCCACGCCCATAGCTGCCTGCTGAGCTCCGTAGCCGGGTTCGAATTCGTCGGCAGGTGGCGGAGGGCCCGCGTCTCCCTCGGTGGCCAGCGCTCGCGCCTGTGGCGCGTTGACCGTTGCGCTGTCCCACATGAGGGGGGTGGGAGCGTTGAAGACCTCTTGACCGGCCGGGTTGACGGCGGTGAGGTTTCCGTCCGCGTCGGTGTTTGCCTCCACTCCGTCGGTGTCGAGGTCGAAGTGAATTTGCTTGAGCGATGGGTTGGCGGCAGCTTGGGGTGTCTTCACCACGAACAGACTGGTGAAGCCCGAGGAACTCGCGCGTAGCTTGAGGTCCACATCATTCAGGACATTTGCAAAAATCGCCGTGTCGCCGTCGATCTGGGGCGTCGGCAAGGTGTGGGGCCAGCTCCACGACATGCTGCGCCCGTCTCGCACGATGGTCGCCAGCGGACCGTCTCCGCCACCGGAGAATCGTAGGTCCACCTCCGTCGCCTTCGGAGACAGCGTCCCGTCCGCATTCGACTCCAAGTCGGTTACGACAGGGATGAGTTGATTTTCCTTTCGGACGAACTGGGGCAGGACATAAGTGTCCTGGGTGAACGTCCCATCAGGATTGGCGAACACCTGCGAGGTTTCCGTGCGACGGGCAAGGACCTCCGCCGGCTGCCCAGTGCTGGCGGCATCGGCCAGCGCACTCTCGTCGGCGCCGAACTGCCGGGATGCCGCCTGCTCCCCGGACTGCGCGCCCGTCGCCGCCTCAGCGGTAGGTGCCATTTGCGGTGGCAAGCACATGGCGAGAGTTGCGATCGCGGCCGCAGCGCCCACCACGGTTGCCCGTGATGCGCCCTGTCTGCGCCTTTGTCTCCAAAAAACCATTGCGAAAATCCCCTCCCGAATCTGATCGGTTCGCACACTAGAGCGTGAGGGATCTGTGAGGGGTGTGGTTTTGGCGTCGAAGAGCTGTGAGCCATCCAAGAGGGGCAAAGTTCGATTCAAATGCAACTGCCCAAAATGGATATTTGCTGTTAAATCATAAAAGATTTAATTCATCCGAGCTTTCAAGTTGGCTTGAAATGAATAAGATCTGCGCCCTTGAGGCGAAGGCGGCGTGAACCCGCTGCTACCTTCCGTGTCCGACTGTGTTCCTTTCTTCGAACAGTTGGGGGTTTTCCGCGCATGCACTGGGGTGGGGGCGTCGACGCGAGACGCATGGGGCGGCGGGTACGGCTGATAGCCGTCGCGCTGACCGCGTTTCTTTTTGCAAGTCTGCTGGCCGGGCCTGTCGTGGCGGCAGCTGAGCTGAACCTTGCGAAACTGGAGAACAGTGATCCTGTACCGACAACCGAGGTAAAGAAGCAGCCTTCCTCGATACGCGATGTGACGCTTCAGCACCCGTGGAAGAAGCCACAGACCGCATGGCCGCGGCCTGGCACGGCCACAGCGAAGCTTGCTGGGTCCGGTTCCCTCACAGCGGGTTCGCTGCCTGTGCGCCTGGCCCCTGGCCCAGGTGAGAAGCGAGAAGCAGGGACGCAGGGGCCGGACACGGTCCAGGTCCAGGTGCTTGACCGTGCAGCTACGCAGGATCTGGGCGTCGAGGGGGTCGTGCTCGCGCTGAGGCCCACGGCAGGAACGCACGGCGCTGTAGATGTCAAGGTCGACTACTCCGGCTTCCGAAACGCGTACGGCGGTGACTGGGCATCACGTCTGACGCTGCGAGAACTGCCCGCTTGCGCTGCCAGCACCCCCAGGAAGAAGGGATGTGTGGTCGGGCGCGCCCTGCCGACGGCAAACAACACCAAGGCCGGCTCGCTGACCGCGCAACTGGACCTTCCTGCCGCCGCACCCGCACTTGCCGCGCAGGACGAAGCGCTCCTTGCTGCCCCCGTGGCGACACACGGTGAGCAACTCTCGGTGTCCACGGGAACCGTGCTCCTCGCCGCAACTGCGGCGGAGTCGGGGCCCTCGGGCAACTTCAAGGCGACGTCTCTCGCCCCGTCCGCCTCCTGGGCGGCCGGCGGATCGAACGGCGCCTTCTCCTGGAACTACCCGATCACCGCCCCGGACGTCCCTGGTGAAACGGCACCGGATCTGAAACTCGCCTACTCCTCGCAGTCGGTGGACGGGCGTACCGCCTCGACGAACAACCAGGCCAACAACATCGGCGACGGTTGGTCGATGGAGCCGGGCTATATCGAGCGCCAGTACATCTCGTGCACGGACGACACGAAGGACAGCAACACCACCGCCAAGGTCGGTGATCTGTGCTGGAAGAAGGACAACGCCGTCATCAATCTCGGCGGCCAGTCCAACACCCTGGTCAAGGACACGGACTCCGGCGAGTGGCACCTGGAGAGCGACGACGGGACGAAGATCGTCAAGCTCACCAACACCGACCTGGAGAACGGTGACAACGACGGGGAGTACTGGCGCGTCACCACCCCTGACGGCACCCGCTACTACTTCGGCTACAACCGCCCCAACGGCTGGGCCGCCGGCAAGGACGAGACCAACTCCACCTGGACCGTGCCCGTTTACGGGAACCAGTCCGGCGAGCCCTGCCACGCCACCGCCTTCAAGGACTCGTGGTGCCAGCAGGCATGGCGCTGGAACCTCGACGCGGTCATCGACCGGCACGGCGACGCCATGACGTACTACTGGGACAAGGAGTCCAACTACTACGGCCGCAACGTCAACCCGTCGACCGGCGACTCCACCGCCACCGTCTACGACCGCGGCGGCTCCCTCAAGCGCATCGAGTACGGCCTGCGCTCCAGCAACTTCTACGCGAAGCCCGCGGCCAAGGTCGACTTCACTCTCTCCCCCCGCTGCCTGAGCGACTGCACCTTCGACAAGGACCACGCGAAGAACTGGCCCGACGTCCCCTTCGACCGCTACTGCGCCTCGGGCACCGAGTGCAAGGACCGGTACTCCCCGTCCTTCTGGAGCCGCAACCGCATCACCAAGATCGACACCTCGGTCCTGACCGGCGGCACGTACAAGCCGGTCGACACCTGGGCTCTGCAACAGCAGTTCCCGAGCACCGGCGACGGCAGCGACCCTGCCCTGTGGCTGGCCTCCATCACCCGCACCGGTCACACCGGCACCGGCGACGTCGCCCTGCCCGCCGTGACCTTCAAGGGCCAGACCCTTCCCAACCGCGTCGAGGGCGCCACGACCGGCGGGGACCCCGATCCCGTGCCGGCGATGTGGCGATACCGCGTCTACGGCATCGGCACAGAATCAGGAAGCACCCTCGGCATCACCTACTCGCCAACCGACTGCAAGGCCGGAGACGTACCGTCCCCCGAGGACAACAACCGGCGCTGCTACCCCGTGAAGTGGTCACCGCCCGACGCACCCGCCGCGAACTACGAGCCCTACCTGGACTGGTTCCACTCCTACGTCGTCACTCAGATCCTGGAGTCCGACAACACCGGTGGCGCGCCGGCCAAGGAAACCAATTACAGCTACCTGGACGGCATGGCCTGGGCGAAGTCGAAGGACGACGAGTTCACCACGGCCAAGCACCTGACCTACAGCGACCGCAAGGGCTACGGCCGCGTCCAGGTCCGCACCGGGGCCGCACCCGACCAGCGGACACTTGAGGAGTACCGCTACTTCAGGGGCATCGACGGGGCGGCCGTCAAGGATCATGCGGGTGTTGCGGTCACCGACAAGGAAGCCTTCGCCGGCATGACCCGCGAAGAGGCGATCTACAACGGCGACGGCGGCAAACTGGAAGCTACCACCAGCTACGAACCGTGGCTGTCCGCCGCCACGGCCACCGAGACCCGGTCCGAGGGCCTGCCCGCACGCAAGGCGTACGCCACCGGTGGCGGAAGCGAGTCCACGCGCACAGCCGTGGGCGACACCTGGCGCACCACCCGGGTCGAGAGGACTTTCGACGCCGTCGGCCAGATCCTGACTGAGTCGGAGCTCGGGGACACCTCGAAGTCGGGTGATGAGCGGTGCACCACCACGACCTACGTCCCCAACACGGCCAAGAACATCCTCGCTCTCGTCTCCGAGGCGAAGGTCGTCGCCAAGGCGTGCGGGACTCCGCCCGAGCTGCCCGCGGACCTGATCTCGGTCCAGCGGAACTACTACGACGGGGCGACCAGCCTTTCGACCGCCCCGGTCACGGGTGACGTGACCCGGCTGGACGAGCAGGACGCCAAGGGCACCGGCTACCTCACCACCGCCACGCACACCTATGACCAGCACGGCCGCGAACTGACCGCGACCGATGCCCTCGGCAGCATCACCACCACCGCGTACACGCCCACCACGACCGAGGCCCCCACCTCGGTCGAGGTGACCAACGCGGCGAACCACGAGACCACCACGTCCTACGATCCCGCCCGCGGCGTAGCCACGGCAGAAGTGGACCCCAACGGCAAGCGGACCGACGCCACGTACGACGGTCTCGGCCGGCTGCTGAAGGTGTGGCAGCCGGGATGGGCCAAGGCCGACCACGAAACCACGCCGTCCGTCGAGTACGCCTACACCATCTCCCGCACCGCTGCGAACGCCGTCGCCACCAAGACGCTCAAGCAGAACGGCGAGTACCGGACCACCTATCAGCTCTACGACGGTCTCCTGCGCGAGCGCCAGACACAGTCACCGGCCATCGGCACGCAGGACCGGATCATGACCGAGACGATGTACGACACCCGTGGCTGGGCCTGGCAGTCCTTCGCCGCGTACTACGCGGCCGGAGCGCCTTCGGCCACGCTCGTCTCCACGACGGTGAACAAGGTCCCGGCCGCCACGCAGAACCTCTTCGACGGCGCCGGGCGCGTCACCGACGCCCTGTCGCTCAAGTACGGCGACGAGCAGTGGCGGTCCAAGAAGGTCTACGAGGGCGACCGCACCACGGTGATCCCCCCGAAGGGCGGCACTGCGTCGACCACGGTGACCGATGCCCGCGGCCGCACGACCGCGCTGCTGGAGTACACCGACGCGGCCCGGACCGTGTCGCAGAAGACGACGTACGCCTATGGCAAGTACGACGAGCCGTCGTCGGTCACCGACCCCGACGGCAACGTCTGGAAGTACACCTTCGACAGTCGCGGCCAGAAGACGGTCATCGACGACCCCGACCAGGGCGTAGCGCGCAACACCTACGACGACGCGGGCCGGCTCACCTCGGTCTCCAACGCCCGCGGCATCACCCTGGCCACGGAGTATGACAAGCTCGGCCGCAAGACCGCCGTCCAGCAGGGCGACACGGTCCTGGCCAAGTGGACGTACGACACCTTGGCCAAGGGGCAGCTCACCAGCAGCACCCGTTACGTGGACGGCGCCGCCTACACGACGGCGACCGACGCGTTCAACGACCGCTACCAGCCCACCTCCACCACGACCACCATCCCTTCCGCGGCCACCGGGCTCGCCGGCATGTACACCTGGACCTACGGCTACAGCCCGGAGACCGGGGCCACGCTCTGGACCCTGAACCCCGCCATCGGCAACATCCCGGCCGAACGGGTCACCACCAACTACAACAGCGACGACCTCCCCTTCCGCACCAGCGGCGCTCTCGGCGCCCTGGTGTCCAACACCTCCTACGACGTGTACTCCCGTGCCCAGCGCCTTGAGTTCGGGGCCGCCCTGGGCAAGAAGGTCTACAAGACCCAGGTCTACGACGAGCACACCGGGCGCCTGACCCAGCAAATCACCGACCGGGATCTCGCCCCTCAGCGCGTTGACGACACCTCGTACTCCTATGACCCCTCCGGTAACGTCACGGGGGTGACCACGGTCAGCGGTCAGGACGCGCAGAAGTCCACCGACACCCAGTGCTTCACCAACGATGCCCTGGGCCGGCTCACCGAGGCGTGGACCGCGAAGACCGACTGCGTCACCGCGCCTTCGAAGACCACGGTCGGTGGCCCGGACGCCTACTGGCAGAGCTTCAGCTACGACGCCCTGGGCAACCGTACGAAGCAGACCGAACACGCCACCACAACCACGGCCCCGGACGCGACGACCACCTACACCCAGCCCGCGCCCGGCACCGGCCTGCCGCACGGTGTGCAGCAGGCCACGGTCAGCGGCGGCCCGGACAACGGTCGCACCAGCACCTTCGAGTACGACCAAACCGGCAACACCACCAAGCGCACCATCGCCACCACCACCCAGAACCTGACCTGGGACGCCGAAGGCCACCTCGCCACCCTCACAGAGGCCGGCAAAACCAGCAGCTACCTGTACGACGCGGACGGCGACCGTCTCATCACCAGGAACGCCGACGGCTCCAGCGTCCTGACGCTCCCCAACGGCGACCAGCTCAACGTCGCCGCGAACGGCACCAAGACCGCCACCCGCTACTACACCCACAACGGCGAAACCATCGCCGTCCGCACCGGCAGCACCATCTCCTACCTGATCAGCGACCACCAAGGCACCACGATGACCGCGATCACCGCCGGAACCCTCGCGATCACCCGAAGAAAACAACTCCCCTTCGGCCAACTCAGAACCCAGCAGTCAACAGCCTTCGGAAACCATGGCTTCGTCGGCGGAACCAACGACCTCACCGGCCTCACCCACCTGGGCGCCCGCGAATACGACCCTACCCTCGGCCGATTCCTCAGCGTCGACCCCATCATCGACATCAACGAACCAGCCCAGATGAACGCCTACAGCTACGCCCACAACGCCCCCCTCACCCTCTCCGACCCCGACGGCCTCTGCCCCGCAGACCTCTGCGGCAACGGATACCCCATCGGAGGCACCGGCCAGACCAAGGGCGACAAAACCCGCTACACCAAGAACACCTCCACCGGAAACCGATGGACACTCGGCCCCTACGTCAGCAAGAGCGGGAAACTCGTCACCTTCCCGGGTAAAAAGAGCTGGGCACAAGCTGAAGCGTTGCGGCGAGCCAAGGCTGCAATCGCCGCCGCAAAGAAGGCTGCGGATAAGGAGCGCCGAAAAAAGGATGGCATTTGGGGTAGTATCAAGAAGGGTAATTTCGGTGCCGCTTGGGACAACAGCCTTGGAAGTTCAGGCTGGAGAAATCACAAAATTGTAGACATCGCAATCACGGCTGTCGCCGCCGTCGGGACTGCGGCGTGCATCGCGAGTGTGGTTTGCGGTGGAGGCATGTTCATGGTCGGCGTGGGGGCAGTGTTCGTAGCCGGTCTGGGCGCACACATGGCAGTGTCCACTCCTGAAGAGCGGACCGAAGGTGGAGCGCAATTCATCAAGAGGACGGCGATCTCAGAGGCTAAGGGGGTTGCTGCCGGCGCCCTCTGTGGCAGGGGGCCAGGGGGGTGTCTCGCGTTCGGACCTAAGGCGGGAACTCCACTGGCAGGTACGGCACGAATGCAAATTCCCCGGGAAGCAGTAAGGGTTTCCCTTCGGACCGTAAGGGAATTCCTTTTCTAGCCGGAATCCCTCAGGGTGCGGAAAGGTGTCACTTTTCCGCACCCTCCCGTTTTCACTCAATCGTGGATAGCGGGAATCTTTAAAATGTAACTGCCGAGAGGTAAGGGAAGCATGGCCGCTAGCAAAGGGTACCCAAAGGGTTTGTTGAGGGTGCCTACGGTTGCAATGGATGATTGGGTCTCTCAGCATGAGGCGGCTCACATGCTGGGAGTTTCTGTAGGGAGGGTTGGTGTACTGATCTCGACAGATCATTTGTTGCCCGCCCATAACCCGGCTGGGGAAGCTGGTGTCGCTAAGGGTAGCCTACTCAAGGAAGTCAATTGGCGTAAATCGGCTACTATCTCTGGGAAGGTGTGGAGAATCTTAAAGGATTCCATCAAATTTCTTTAGGTCTGGGCCGTGCCCTATATTGACCTGAAACGCTTTGAGTTCAGACCCGGCGATGGCGTGTGAGTGAGCCTTTTCCAACCTCATATTGAGGCGTGGTGAAGGCAGGGCTTGCGCGAGTTCCCGGGATCGTCCAACTGGCGTGAGGATGGCGCAGGTTGGGGTGGATGACAGCGCGGACACGGGATCCGTGATCATTCAGGTGTCTACGCCGAGTGATCAAGAAGGTTCCCGTGTCCGCTGTCTCATCTTCCCCGATCCCTGCCGTGTTGGCCAAGCTGGGTCCCCTCGACCCGGACGATATGGCTGACCTGCGCGTCTTCCTGGAGGCCGTTCCCGATCCGCGCTCGAAGCGGGGTCGCTGGTACCCGTTGGCCTCGATCCTGCTGGTCTGTGCGGCAGCCGCGGTCTCGGGAGGCCGGACCATCGACGAACTCGCCGAGTGGGGTGCCCGCGCCGATGCCGGACTCCTCGCCGTACTCGGAGTGCGCCGTCATCTCCTGCGATGGCGGCACGCGGATGGTGTCCCGTGGAGTGGTGTAGCCGATCTTGGCGGAGATATGCGCCCGTTCTGAGCCGTCATGTGCGTCGACTGCCTGCGAGTGCTCCCTGAACACGAGGTCGGCCACCGTGTAACTGTCCTTGGTGAACGGGCAGTTCGACTCCAGGGGGTACACGGTCAGGGGCATTGCGTGAAGTGATCTTGTCCGGGTTCGTCAGGTGAGGCCGAGGGCGGTCAGGGGGCGACGGTAGTCGCGGGCGGCTCGGCGGAGGGCGGCGGCCATGTTGGTCTGGCCGTTCTGGCGGTGGACGCCGACGGCGAGGTTACGCAGGGAGGCCATGGCGCGGGGCAGGTGACCGGTGCGGATCCTGGAGTCGTCCTCGCGGAAGGTCCGGTCACGGACGTGATGTAGGAGGTTTTCGATGCCCCAGTGCCCTCTGATCCAGGAGGCGAGTTCGGCGCCGGTTGCGGCGCCGGCGGCGAGGCTGGTGATCAGGTAGATCCGTTCGATCGACAGCTGTCCGGTGCTTCGGTCCATCCTCCAGCGGACGATCTGGAGGGCCTGCTTGGCATCGGGGTAGTCGATGTGGTCGAACGCGGCGGCCTTGAGGCGACGGATCTCGATGCGGTGGTGAGCGCGGGTGCGGTCGTAGTGCTCCAGCGGCATGTCCCGCCAGGGCAGATGCCGGACCCGGTCGAAGAGTTTGGCGTGGTTCTTCTTCACGATCGCCAGGTAGTGGGCGCCGCGTCCGCGCAGGTAGGCGCCATGGGCGTGCTGAGTGTGCAGGGCATCCGCGGTGATCACGGTGTTCTCCAGATCCTCGATCGAGTCCAGCAACGGCGCGAAGGCGGGGATCTCGTTGCTCTTGTCAGCGATCTGTCGTTGGGCCAGGACGCTTCCGACGTGGTCCATCGCGGCGAGCAGGACCACCGCGCTCCTCTCGGCGGTGCGAGAGCCTCGGACGGTCTTGCCGTCCACCGCGACGGCCCGGCGGATTGCCCGGGCGGCCGGCCCGTCCACTGTGACGCTTGTGGCCGAGCGGGTGTCGAGGAACGCGCCGACGGCACGGTCGAGGGCGTCGCCGTCGAGACGTTCCAGCAGGCGGCGGATAGTCGCGGGGTGCGGGGCGGACACCTGACCGGTGAACGGGTCGGGGGTGAAGCCGAGTGTCCGCAGGGCCCAGGGGGGCGCGTCGGTGATCCATTCCCCGATCGCGGCCAGCGACTTCGCAGCGGTCAGGACGGCGGCGGCCACCGCGCAGACCAACGCGGTGAAGGGATAGATCCGGCCTTTACGGCCCCTGGGATCGGGCACCCCGGTCAGGAAAGTTCGCAGGTCAACGGCATCGAGAAGGGGTGCCGGGGCGGATATCGAGGCCAGCTGGCCCAGCGGGGCAGCGATAAGCGATGATGCAAGGGCAGGCACGGGCTCGCTCGGTGTTCATGGGACGTAGACACTCACATGATCACCGGCACCGTGCCTGTACTGCCTTCCACCCCCGGAACCGGACCGACCCCGACATGACGACACGTCACGGGCCAACCTCGCGAAGCGCCTTCACGCAATGACCCTGGCCCGGCATACACCTCGACACCGTCGCGGACATGCTCGGCACACAGTTCCCCAAGGTCCAAGAGATGCTCCTGGGCGCGAAAGAGGACCTCACCGCGTTCGCGGACTTCCCCCACCAGCACTGGAAGAAGATCCAGTCGACCAACCCGCTCGAACGGCTGAACCGGGAGACCAAACGCCGATCCGACGTCGCCCAGGTCTTCCCCAATACCGCCGCCGTCAACCGGCTCGCCACCGCCGTCCTTGCCGAACTCCACGACGAATGGATCGCCTTCCCCCCCCGCCGCTACCTCTCCACCGAGAGCATGGGCAGCCTCTATCCGGACAGCCCGACAGTCCTACCCGGCACCACCCAGTGATCGCCTACACCACGTCACGGGACATGACCAACCCAGTCCTGGACGTCATCAGCGGTGATGTTCCCGATCGTGGCCGGCATCACCAGTCCCGATCGGCTGGGGTGCACCACGAGGGAGATGTGCCGGTCCACCTCGCGCCGGTAGTCGTCCCGGGTCCGCGGGTCGATGCCGGTGAGCCGGTCGACGTAGCGCCGGGCCCAGTCGGTCAGGGGCACGTCGTCGGGGTCCTGCTCGGGCTCGACGAAGCCCTGGCCGGGAATCCACCCGTAGGGCCACTGCTGCTTGTGGGCGTCGACGAGCTTCCTGAACGTGTCCGCCTGCTCGGGGTCCTCGAACCTCTCGGCTTCCCAGGTGCCGCCGCGCCCTCCCTGGAGCCAGCGGACCTGGAAACTCGCCGTACCGTCCTTGCGGACCCGCTCCCTGATCGTTGCCATGGCACAGACGGTAGGTCGAAAATCCGGCCGCGTTTGGCCGTGGTTTGGCCGGCCCAGGACACGAAGAAGCCCCTGATCTGCGTTTCCGCAGATCAGGGGCTTCCCCTTCAAGGGTGAGTAACGGGACTCGAACCCGCGACATCCTGGACCACAACCAGGTGCTCTACCATCTGAGCTATACCCACCACGCCCGGGCGTTTCCGACCGGCCGAGAAAAAGTGTACAGGGTCCGGGAGGGTGCTCGCGCACTCATTTCCCGGCGGTGGGTCACGGCCCCCGGAAGGGCCGTGACCAGTGCCTTCAGCCCCGGGGCCGGGAGGCCCGCGCGGCGGCCGCCCTCGCCTGCTCGGAGTCCGGGCCGGGCTGCGGCACGAAGACCGCCTCGCGGTAGTACCGCAGCTCCGTGATCGAGTCGCGGATGTCGGCGAGGGCCCGGTGGTTGCCGTTCTTCGCCGGGCTGTTGAAGTACGCCTTCGGGTACCAGCGGCGGGCCAGCTCCTTGACCGAGGAGACGTCCACGATCCGGTAGTGGAGGTAGCCCTCCAGGAGCGGCATGTCCCGGGACAGGAAGCCGCGGTCGGTCCCGACCGAGTTCCCGCACAGCGGCGCCTTGCCGGGCTCCTTCACGTGCTCGCGGACGTAGGCGAGGACCTGCTCCTCGGCGTCGGCCAGCGTCGTGCCGCCGGCCAGCTCGTCGAGGAGGCCCGAGGCGGTGTGCATCTGCCGCACCACCTCGGGCATGGTCTCCAGCGCCGCGTCCGGCGGGCGGATCACGATGTCCACCCCTTCGCCGAGCACGTTCAACTCCGAGTCGGTGACCAGCGCGGCCACCTCGATGAGTGCGTCTTCCGTCAACGAGAGCCCGGTCATCTCGCAGTCGATCCACACCATGCGGTCGTTCATGCGCCCCACCCTACGGGGCGCTCCGCTGCCCCGGCAGGGCCGGGCGGCCCGCGGCGAACACGTCGGCGGCCGCCTTCCCCCGGTCCGGACGGCCCCCGTCCAGCACCGCGGGCGCGACGGCGGTCCGGCGGCTCCCGGAGGCGCTCTGGGCGGGCACCGCCATCTCCGACACCGGGACCGGCTCCGGCACCCCGCCCTGCGGGCGGCGGGCCCGGTAGGCGGCCCGGTACGCGGCGGGGGAGGAGCCGAGCTGGCGGCGGAAGTGACCGCGCAGCGCGACCGGCGAGCGGAAGCCGCAGCGGCCCGCGACCTCGTCGACCGAGTAGTCCGACGTCTCCAGCAGCCGCTGCGCCTGCAGCACCCGCTGGGTGATCAGCCACTGGAGCGGTGCGCTGCCGGTGAGCGAGCGGAACCGCCGGTCGAAGGTCCGCCGGCTCATGTAGGCGCGCGCGGCCAGCGTCTCCACGTCGAACTGCTCGTGCAGATGCTCCAGCGCCCAGGCGACGACCTCGGCGAGCGGGTCGGAGCCGATCTCCTCCGGTAAAGACCTGTCCAGGTAGCGCTCCTGGCCGCCACTGCGCCGGGGCGGTACGACGAGCCGGCGGGCCAGTGCCCCGGCGGCCTCCGTGCCGTGGTCCGAGCGGACTATGTGCAGGCACAGGTCGATGCCGGCCGCCGTCCCGGCGGAGGTCAGCACGTCCCCGTCGTCGACGAACAGCTCGCGCGGGTCGACGTGCACCGACGGATAGCGCTTGGCCAGCGTCGGCGCGTACATCCAGTGCGTGGTGGCGGGGCGGCCGTCCAGCAGCCCGGCGGCGGCGAGCACGAAGGCCCCCGTGCACAGCCCGACGATGCGGGCGCCCTCCTCGTGGGCGCGGCGCAGCGCCTCCAGGGCCTCGGCGGGCGGCGGCGAGGTGATCGAGCGCCAGGCGGGCACCACGACGGTGCCGGCCCTGCTGATCGCCTCCAGCCCGTAGGGCGCGGTCAGTTCGAGTCCGCCGGTGGTGCGCAGAGGTCCTTCTTCACCGCTGCACACGAGCAACCGGTAGCGCGGGACTCCCGCGTCCTGGCGGTCGATTCCGAACACCGAGAGCGGGATGGAGCTCTCGAAGATGGGGCCACCGCTGAACAGCAGTACGGCGACGACTTCCCGGCGTCGCCGTCCGCCCAGCTTCCGTACAGCCTCCGTTGCGGTGGCGGAGTCCTGGCTCATGACGCTAAGCCCCCCTCGGTGTTCGCGTCTTCCTGGTCCTTACGGGCCTGTCGCACCTGCACTTGTCCCCTCGGTCGTGCACGAGTCCCCGGCCTTCGACGCCCAAGATCGAATCTACTGCGTCCCGTGGTGCCGTCGTGACAAGTTCACCAACCGGCTCATTGTCGACAAGGCAACCTGGCGGGAAGCGTTCGATCACGAAGCGTTTCACTCGCGGGTCGTGCAGGGAGGCGCGTCCGGCGTCCATGGCCCGTCCCCCTTGGGGGGAAGCGGACCGGCCGGTCTCTTCCTGCCTGGTGGCAAGGGGGTTGACCGGCCATTTCGGCAAGGGATCAACCAGCTCCTGAAGTTGGCTGAAAATGTACGGTCGCGTGTACGGAAATCAGTCGTTCTACCGGCGCACAACCCGAGCGCCCCTCCGCCCCTGCGCGCCCCCTCACAGGGAAGTGCGGCCGCGGCGCCCGGGCCGGCGCCGCCGGGGGAGCGCCGGCCGTGACGGGCAGCCGAATACCGCCCACCGGGCCGCACCGAGGACAGGTTGTGCGACGGGTTCCGGACGGACCCGCGCGCGGTGGCCGACTCCCCCGGAAGGGTGGGTTCCGGTACGTCGGGGCGACGCCCCTGCGGCCCGGAGGAACCGTTCCTGCCGGGCACTGGAAGGGGGTCCGGACAGCCGCCCGGACGTCTGTGTACCAGGCAACCGGCATTGCCATACGGGGCTGCTCTCGGGCATGCTCCGGAAAACGTCGCATGCGCCGTGCGCGGGGCGGGCAATGGAGGAGTGGCGCCGTACCCTTGGGGGTAAGGGGTTGGGAAGATGATTCCCGGACACCACGACACAGCCCGCTGACGCACCTTCCCACGTCGCTCTCCTCACGAGGACTCTCTCCGCCGAGACACCGATGGCCGGTCACGAAATCCCCGAACCCGCGGACCGCAAGCAGGTTGCCGACGCCATGTCGGACCCCTTGACGGCCGAACAAGCGCGCCGCCCGTGCGATCCCGCCTTCCGGCATGGGGTCGTCGTCGGCTTCGACGGCTCGACCTCCAGCGAGCGAGCCCTCGCCTATGCGATCGGCATGTCCCGCAGGACGGGCTCCGGTCTGATCATCGTCCACGTCGCCAACCGGCTGCCGACCACGGTCTGGGCGGGCTGCGAGCCTCCCGTCTTCGTCGACGTCCCGGACCACCGCACCGAGGTGCTCGGCCTGGAGCTCGCCTGCGCGGACTACCTCGCCGAGGTGCCCTGGGTGCTCGTGGAGCGCGGCGGGGACATCTGCCACGAGCTGGAGGAGGTCGGCCGGGAGTATTCGGCCGACGCCATCGTGGTGGGCTCCACGCACGGCCTGGTGGGCAAGATCTTCGGCTCGGTGGCCGGCCGCCTGGCCCGCCGAGCCCAGCGCCCGGTGGTCGTCATCCCGTAACGCCGCGACTGCGGACCGTGGCCCCGGGCGGTGCGTTCGCGCCACCCGGCGGAGCACGTGGGTGTACGGAAACGGCCCCCGGTCACCCCTGGTGACCGCGGGGCCGCTTCCGCGCGACGGGCGTGCCGTGCCTACTCGACGGTGACGGACTTCGCCAGGTTGCGCGGCTTGTCTATGTCACGGCCCATGGCCAGCGCCGTGTGGTAGGCGAAGAGCTGGAGCGGGATGCCCATGAGGATCGGGTCCAGCTCGTTCTCGTTCTTCGGTACGACGATGGTGTGGTCGGCCTTCTCCTGGACCTGGTGGGCCACGGCGAGGATACGGCCGCTGCGGGCCTTGATCTCCTCCATCGCGGCGCGGTTCTTCTCCAGCAGGTCGTCGTCCGGCACGATCGCCACGGTCGGCATCGCGGGCTCGATCAGCGCGAGCGGGCCGTGCTTCAGCTCGGAGGCGGGGTAGGCCTCGGCGTGGATGTACGAGACCTCCTTGAGCTTCAGGGACGCCTCGCGGGCCACGGGGTAGCCGCGCACCCGGCCGATGAACATCATCGACTTCGCGTCCGCGTACTCGGCGGCCAGCCTCTTGATCTCGTCCTCGCCCGCCAGGATCTCGCTGATCTGGGCGGGCAGCTTGCGCAGGCCCTCGATGATCCGCTTGCCGTCGGCGACCGACAGGTCCCGGATGCGGCCCAGGTGCAGGGCGAGCAGCGCGAACGCGACCACGGTGTTGGTGAAGCACTTGGTGGAGACCACGCACACCTCGGGTCCGGCGTGCACGTACGTGCCGCCGTCGGCCTCGCGGGCGATCGCCGAGCCGACCACATTGACCACCCCGAGCACCCGGGCGCCCTTGCGCTTCAGCTCCTGGACGGCGGCCAGCACGTCGTACGTCTCGCCGGACTGCGAGACCGCGACGTACAGCGTGTCGGGGTCCACGACCGGGTTGCGGTAGCGGAACTCGGAGGCGGGCTCGGCGTCCGCGGGGATGCGGGCCAGCTCCTCGATCAGCTGGGCGCCGATCTGGCCCGCGTGGTACGAGGTGCCGCAGCCCAGGATCTTGATCCGGCGGACCCCGCGCGCCTCACGGGCGTCCAGGTTGAGGCCGCCCAGGTGCACCGTGGAGAACCGGTCGTCGATCCGGCCGCGCAGCACCCGGTCGACGGCGTCCGCCTGCTCGGAGATCTCCTTGTGCATGTACGTGTCGTGGCCGCCCATGTCGTACGACTCGGCCTCCCACTCCACGGTGGTCGGCGTGGCCGTCGTGGTCGAGCCCTCCGTGGTGTACGTACGGAAGTCGTCGGCCTTCAGCGTGGCCATCTCGCCGTCGTCGAGGGTGACGACCTGGCGGGTGTGGGCGACCAGGGCGGCGACGTCCGAGGCGACGAACATCTCCTTCTCGCCGATGCCGAGGACGACCGGGGAGCCGTTGCGGGCCACCACGATGCGGTCGTTGAAGTCGGCGTGCAGGACGGCGATGCCGTAGGTGCCCTCGACGGAGCGCAGGGCCTCGCGGACCTTCTCCTCCAGGGTCCCGGCCTCCGAGCGGGCGATCAGATGGACCAGCACCTCGGTGTCGGTCTCGGAGAGGAAGACGACGCCCTCGGCGGTCAGCCGGGTGCGCAGTTCGGAGGCGTTGTCGATGATCCCGTTGTGGACGACGGCGACCTTGCCCTCGGCGTCCAGGTGCGGGTGGGCGTTCTCGTCGCTCGGGGCGCCGTGGGTGGCCCAGCGGGTGTGGGCGATGCCGGTCGTGCCGGCGAAGCGCTTGGGGACCCGGGACTCCAGCTCGCGGACCCGGCCCTTGGCCTTGACCGACTTCAGCGTGGCGGGCTTCCCGGCCGCGGGCTTCCCGGTGATCACGATGCCGGCGGAGTCGTAACCCCGGTACTCCAGCCGCTGCAGGCCCTCCAGCAGCAGCGGGGCCACGTCACGCTTTCCGATGTAACCGACGATTCCGCACATAGAGCTTCCGCCCTCCATCGACGAACAAGTTAAGGGGTACCCGGCCGTGAGGAGGCCTCAGCCGTAGACGATGCGGCGCAGCTGACGGAGCGAGAGCTCCGGCGGTGCGACCGCCCGGTGCGGCAGTTCGGCCGCGATCCGTTCGAAGATCTCCGTGTTCACCAGGCCGCCGGCCTGCAGTTCGCGGTGGCGGCGGCGGACGAAGACCTCGGTCGTCTCGTCGAAGTACGCCAGCACGTCGAGGATCACCCGGGCGGCTTCACCACGGGGCAGCGTGGTGCTGCGCACCACGTGGTCAATGAGGTCGTCGTACGACGAGAGGCGTTCGAGCACCCGTCGATAGTGCGGCGGAAGGGGCTCGAGCGCAACAATCCTGCCCGATATCGGGCAGGAAGTGGGGTCGGAGGCCCTCTTTTTTCTGGCTTGGGTGGATTTCGCGGGCTTCGCGCGCGGCCGCGAAGAGGGGGTGTCGCCGCAGTGGTCGGAGCCGAAGGGATGAATTACCGCATGAGTCGCAAAACGCTCTCAGGGTGCCGGGGTGTCCAACGTCGGTAAGTGGTCTACACCTTGACCATCCGTAAGGTAAGCGGTACGCATGGCGACGGAGAAAGGTCAGGAGACCAGCAGAGTGACCCCGTAGAAAGGGACCCGGCTTGTGAGACCCCACACGGTCCGGCGCAGTGCTCTTCCCCGTGCTCTACCCCGACTCCTCGGCTCGCTGCTCCTCGTCGCGGCGGCCGGTGTCTCCAGCGCGTGTGCCGCCCCCGAGGCGGCCGCCGCAGGGGCCACCGCGGTGGCCTGGGCGCCCAGACCGCTCGGTCAGGTGGTGCCCGCCCCCGCCTCGGTCAGACCCGGTGGCGAGCCGTACCTGCTCAACGGCTCCACCCGGATCCGGGCCGTCGGCGTCTTTGGCGAGGCCCGGAAGGTCGGCGAGTACCTGGCGGGCGTGCTCCGCCCCTCCACCGGGTTCGCCCTGCCCGTCACCACCGAGGACGGCGCCGACGGCATCCGGCTCCGGCTCGACCCGCGCGCCGGCGAGCTGGGCGCGGAGGGCTACACCCTCACCTCCGGGCGCGGCTCCGTCACCATCACCGCCCGCCAGCCCGCAGGGCTCTTCCACGGCGTCCAGACGCTGCGTCAGCTGCTGCCGGCCCGGGTGGAGCGCGACACCCGCCAGAAGGGCCCGTGGCGGGTCTCCGGCGGCTCCATCACCGACACCCCGCGGTACGCCTACCGGGGCGCGATGCTCGACGTGGCGCGGCACTTCTTCTCGGTCGACGAGGTGAAGCGCTACATCGACCAGGTCGCCCAGTACAAGATCAACACCTTCCACATCCACCTCTCCGACGACCAGGGCTGGCGCATCGCCGTCGACTCCTGGCCGAGGCTGGCGACGTACGGCGGCTCCACCGAGGTCGGCGGCGGGCCCGGCGGGTACTACACGAAGGCGCAGTACCAGGAGATCGTGCGGTACGCGGCCTCCCGCTACCTGGAGGTGGTGCCGGAGATCGACATGCCCAGCCACACCAACGCCGCCCTCGCCTCCTACGCCGAGCTGAACTGCGACGGCGTCGCGCCCCCGCTCTACACCGGCATCAAGGTCGGTTTCAGCTCCCTGTGCGCCGGCAAGGACGTCACGTACGACTTCATCGACGACGTCGTCCGCGAGGTGGCGGCGCTCACGCCCGGCCGGTACTTCCACATCGGCGGCGACGAGGCGCACTCCACCAGTCACGAGGACTACGCGGCGATCATGAACCGGGCCCAGGCGGTCGTCGGGAAGTACGGCAAGACCGTCATGGGCTGGCACCAGCTGACCGGTGCCGACCCGGTGAAGGGCGCCGTGGCCCAGTACTGGGGCTACGACAGGACCAGCGCCGCCAACCGGCAGCAGGTGGTGGACGCGGCGAAGAACGGCACGAGGCTGGTGCTGTCGCCGGCGGACCGCGTGTACCTCGACATGAAGTACAACGACCAGACCGAACTGGGCCTGAAGTGGGCCGGTCTGGTCGAGGTCCGGCGCAGTTACGACTGGGACCCGGCGACGTACCTCACCGGCGCCCCGGAGAGCTCGGTGCTCGGCGTCGAGGCGCCGATCTGGGCCGAGACGCTGACCGACAGCGACGACATCGACGCGATGGCGTTCCCGCGGCTGCCCGGCGCCGCGGAGCTGGCCTGGTCACCGGCGTCGACGCACGACTGGGACACGTACAAGGTGCGGCTGGCGGGGCTCGGGGAGCGGTTCACCGCCCAGGGCATCGACTACTACCGCTCGCCCCAGGTCCCGTGGCCGGCGTCGGAGACCGGCGGGAGCTGACACGCGCCGTCCGGCGGCCGGGCTTCCGGCCGCCGGACGGCGGCGGTCGGGTCAGGCGACCTTCCTGGCGTTCTCGATGGCCTTCGCCAGGTCCTCCAGGATCGGCGCGCACTTGTCGTAGCTGTAGATCGGCTCGGTGGTGCGCGGGACGACCTGGCCCGCCTCGACCGCCGGCAGCTGCTCCCAGGTCGGCTTGGAGGCCAGCGCCGCGGGCTGGAGGGCCGAGGAGCGGTTGTCCATCATGATCACGTCGGCGCCGTACTTGTCGACGTTCTCCCAGCTCAGCTCCTCGAAGAAGCCGGCCGAGTTCACCTTCGGCTCGACGAACCTCACGCCCAGCTCCTGGAAGTACAGGGTGTCGGCGGACATCTTGGCGAGCGAGACGTAGAACAGGTCCTGGCTGGCCGAGCCGATCATGACCTTGATGTCCGGCTTCGACTTCGCGGCGGCGCGCAGCCGGGCCGCGGCCTTCTCGAAGCGGGCCTTCGCGGCGGTCACCTTCGCGGACTTCACGTCGGCGCCGAGCGAGGCCGCCAGGTCCTCGTGGCGCTGGATGGCCTTCGGGATGGTGGTCTCGGCGGCCCACAGGGCGACGCTCGGGGCGAGCTTCAGGATCTTGTCCTTGGACGCGTCCGGCACGTACCAGAGGGCGTCCTTCTCCCACATGGCGGTGACCAGCAGCTCCGGGCCGAGCGCCGCGTACTTCTCGACGTTGAACTCGCCCCAGACGTTCCCCAGGACCTCGACCTTGCCGATGTCCAGGTCGCCGGCCTGCACGTCCGGCTTGCCGTCCTTGGTCTTCGTCGGCCCGAAGACCGCCTTGACCTCGATGCCGTAGTCGTGGAGGGCGGCGGCGACACCGGTGAAGGCGACGATGTTCTTCGGGACGGACCCGGCCTCGGCGACCTGGCCCCGGTCGTCCTGGAACTTCCACGGCCCGGCGTCGGCGCTCTTGGAGCCGGAGCCGGCGGAGTCCTTCGCGTCGCCGCCGCAGGCCGCGAGCACGGCGCCGAGACCAACGGCGCCGCCCATGGCCAGCAGGCCGCGGCGGGTGGGGCGGGAGGCTCGGGTTGTGCTCATGACGGAGTCCGCTTTCGTACGAGCCGGAGGGCCGGCCGGTGACACGTTCGAAGGAAGGTTAGCCTAACCTCAAGCGCTGTCCGCCGGGGGAGGGCCCCGGCCCGTACGAGCGGGGTGGCGCAGGTCAGGCCTGCAGGCCCAGCTCCCGGGCGATCAGCATCCGCTGCACCTCGCTGGTGCCCTCGCCGATCTCCAGGATCTTGGAGTCGCGCCACATCCGGGCCACCGGGTACTCGTTCATGAAGCCGTAGCCGCCGTGGATCTGGGTCGCCTCGCGGGCGTTGTCCACGGCCACGGTCGAGGAGTACAGCTTGGCGATCGCCGCCTCCTTCTTGAACGGCTCGTCCGCCAGCAGCCGGGACGCCGCGTCCCGCCAGCCGATCCGGGCCATGTGCGCCCGCATCTCCATGTCCGCGATCTTGAACTGGATGGCCTGGTTGGCGCCGATCGGCTTCCCGAAGGCGTGCCGCTCGGCGGCGTACTTCACCGACTCGTCCACACAGCCCTGCGCCAGGCCCGTCGAGAGCGCCGCGATGGCGATCCGGCCCTCGTCCAGGATGCGCAGGAACTGCGCGTAGCCCCGACCCTCCTCGCCGAGCAGGTTCTCCAGCGGGACGCGCACGTCGGCGAAGGACAGCTCGCGGGTGTCCGAGGCGTTCCAGCCGACCTTGGAGTAGGGGGCGGCCACCGTGAAGCCGGGGGTGCCGGACGGGACGATGATCGAGGAGATCAGCGGGGCGCCGTTCTCCTTGCGGCCGGTCACCGCCGTGACCGTCACCAACTCCGTGATGTCCGTACCCGAGTTGGTGATGAAGCACTTGGAGCCGTTGATCACCCACTCGCCCGTCGCCTCGTCGCGCACGGCGGTCGTCCGGGTGCCGCCCGCGTCCGAACCGCCGTCCGGCTCGGTCAGGCCGAACGCGCCCAGCGCCTCGCCCGAGCACAGCTTCGGCAGCCACCGCCGCTTCTGCTCCTCGGTGCCGAACCGGTACACCGGCATCGCACCCAGTGAGACACCCGCCTCCAGCGTGATCGCGACCGAGGAGTCGACCCGGGCCAGCTCCTCCAGGGCGATGCCGAGCGCGAGGTAGTCGCCGCCCATCCCGCCGTACTCCTCCGGGAACGGCAGCCCGAACAGGCCCATCCGCCCCATCTCGCGCACGATCTCGTACGGGAACTCGTGCCGCTCGTAGAAGTCGCCGATCTTCGGGGCGACGACGTCGTGCGCGAACTCCTCGACGGTACGGCGGAGTTCCTCGTGCTCGGCGGTCAGCCGGTGGTCCAGGGACATGGATTCACTGCTCCTTGTGGGACAGGGCGCGGACGGTGCGGGAAGGGCTGGGTCGGCCCAGGTGTCCGGCGAGCCACACGCTGGTGGCGGTGAGCTCGTCGAGGTCGACCCCGGTTTCGATACCGAGGCCGTCGAGCATCCACACGAGATCCTCGGTGGCGAGGTTTCCGGTCGCGCTCTTCGCGTACGGGCAGCCGCCGAGGCCGCCGGCCGAGGCGTCCACCGTGGAGACGCCGTGCCGCAGCGCGGCGAGGGTGTTGGACAGGGCCTGCCCGTACGTGTCGTGGAAGTGGACCCCGATCGCGTCGGTGTCCACCCCGGCCTCGTTGAGCCCGGTCAGCAGCGCAGTCACGTGGCCGGGGGTGGCGACGCCGATGGTGTCGCCGAGCGACAGCTCGTCGCAGCCGAGGTCCATCAGCGCCTTCGCGACCCGGACGACCCGCGGGACGGGCACGGCCCCCTCCCAGGGGTCGCCGAAGCACATCGACAGATAGCCGCGCACATGCACCCCCTCCGCCCTGGCCCGGGCCACCACCGGCGCGAACATGGCCAGCGACTCGTCGACCGTGCGGTTGAGGTTGCGGGCGGCGAACTCCTCCGTCGCGGAGCCGAACACCGCGATCCGGCGGGCCCCGAGTGCCAGGGCCCGGTCGAGCCCGCGCTCGTTCGGCACGAGGACCGGCAGCGCCACGTCACCCACGTCCGCGATGTCGCCGAGCATCGGGAACAGCTGCTCGGCGTCGGCGAGCTGGGGCACCCACTTGGGGTGCACGAAGCTCGTCGCCTCGATCGTGGTCAGGCCGGCGACCGCGAGCCGGCGGATGAACTCCGCCTTCACCTCGGTCGCCACGACCCCCTTCTCGTTCTGCAACCCGTCGCGGGCGCCGACCTCGTGGATGCGGACCCGGGCGGGCAGACCCTCGGCGGGCACGGTCATGGGCAGGGGGCGGGCGGCGGTGGTCATGCGTCCTCCCCGGCGGCGGGCACGACCACGGCCAGCACCTGGTCCATGGCCACCGTGGCCCCCGCGGTCACGTCGAGTTCGGTGACGGTGCCGGCGTGCGGCGCGGAGATGACGTGCTCCATCTTCATCGCCTCCACCACCAGCAGGCTCTGGCCGGCGGCGACCTCGTCCCCGACCGCCACCTTCACCACGGTCACCGTCCCGGGCATGGGCGCGGCCAGCGTGTCGGCGCCGGAGCGGGCGGCGCCGGTCAGCGACGCCTCGACCGGGTCGTGGTCCCGCACGTGCCAGCTGTCGCCGTCCCGGCCGAGCCAGTGCCCCTCCGGGGAGGCCGCGTACGCGAACACATGGGTGACCCCGGCGAGTTCGAGCGCGATGCGGCCCTCGCCGGCCGAGAGCGTCCTGGCCTTCTCCGCCGTACCGGGCAGCGGCCCGAGCGGTCCGCAGGCACCCGATTCCGGGGGCGGCGGACTCGCGCCCTCGCCGACATGGCCGAACGTCAGCTCCGTGTCCCCGCCGCCGCACGGGCGCAGGCCCACCTGGACCGGGTCGTGGCCGGGGATGTGGAAGTCGAGCACCGTCCGGGCCGGGGTGCCGCCGAGCCGCCAGCCGTTCCCGGCCGAGAACGGGTCGGCCCAGGCCCCGGCGGCGGGGCGGGCCGCGGCGGACGCCGTGTGCTGCCGGAGCAGCGCGGCGGCCGCGTACACCTCCTCCGGCACGCCGTCCGGGACCAGCGCGTCCACCTCGCGCTCCACCAGGCCGGTGTCCAGCTCGCCCGCCACCACCGCCGGGTGGGCCAGCAGCCGGCGCAGGAAGCCCGCGTTGGTCGGGACGCCGAGGACCACGGTGTCCGCGAGGGCCACCCGCAGCCGGCGCAGGGCGGTCGCCCGGTCGGGTCCGTACGCGATGACCTTGGACAGCATCGGGTCGTACAGGCTCCCGACCTCGCCGCCCTCGCCGAGCCCCGAGTCGGTGCGCACCCCGCCGCCCTGCGGCTCGTGCAGCGCCAGCACGGTGCCGCCCGACGGCAGGAAGCCGCGCCCCGGGTCCTCGGCGCAGACCCGGGCCTCCACGGCGTGCCCGGTGAGCGTGATGTCGTCCTGCCCGTACGGCAGCGGCTCACCGGCGGCGACGCGCAGCTGCCACTCCACCAGGTCGAGTCCGGTGATCAGCTCGGTCACCGGGTGCTCGACCTGGAGGCGGGTGTTCATCTCCATGAAGTAGTACGAGGACGGGTCCTTGCCCGGGACGATGAACTCCACCGTGCCCGCGCCGACGTATCCGCAGGAGCGGGCCGCCTGGACGGCCGCCTCGCCCATCGACGCCCGGGTGGCCTCGTCGAGCAGGACGGACGGGGCCTCCTCGATGATCTTCTGGTGGCGGCGCTGGAGCGAGCACTCGCGCTCGCCCAGGTGCACCACGTTGCCGTGGGCGTCGGCCAGCACCTGGATCTCGATGTGGCGCGGCCGGTCGATCCACCGCTCCACCAGCAGCGTGTCGTCGCCGAAGGAGGCGCGGGCCTCGCGCCGGGCCGCCGCGATCTCGTCCGCGAGCAGCGCCGCCTCCCGCACCAGCCGCATGCCCTTGCCGCCGCCGCCCGCCGAGGGCTTCAGCAGCACCGGCATGCCGATCCCGGCCGCCGCATCCGCCAGCGCCTCGTCGCTCAGCCCGCTCCCGGAGGAGCCGGGGACCACCGGGACGCCCGCCGCCGCGACCGTCTCCTTGGCCCGGATCTTGTCGCCCATCAGCGAGATCGCGGTGGCGGGCGGCCCGATGAAGACGAGCCCCGCCTCCGCGCACGCCCGGGCGAACGCGGCGTTCTCCGCGAGGAAGCCGTAGCCGGGGTGGACGGCCTGCGCGCCGGTGCGGCGGGCGGCCTCCAGGAGCCGGTCCGCGCTCAGGTAGCTCTCCGAGGCGGGCGCCGGGCCGATCCGTACCGCCGTGTCGGCCTCCCGTACGTGCCGGGCGTCGGCGTCCGCGTCGCTGAAGACGGCGACCGAGCGCACGCCCAGCTCGCGCAGGGTCCGGATGACCCGGACCGCGATCTCGCCGCGGTTGGCGACGAGGACCGTGTCGAACATCGTCATCTCCTCCTCACATCCGGAAGACGCCGAAGCCGGCGTCGCCCAAGGGCGCGTTGGCGCACGCGGTCAGGGCGAGCCCCAGCACCTGCCGGGTCTCCAGCGGGTCGATCACCCCGTCGTCCCAGAGCCGGGCCGTGGCGTAGTACGCGTTGCCCTGGGTCTCGTACTGCTCGCGGATCGGCGCCTTGAAGGTCTCCTCGTCCTCGGCGCTCCAGTCGTCGCCCAGCTGGTCGCGCTTGACCGTGGCGAGGACGGAGGCGGCCTGCTCGCCGCCCATGACGGAGATCTTCGCGTTGGGCCACATCCACAGGAAGCGGGGGCTGTAGGCCCGGCCGCACATGGAGTAGTTGCCCGCGCCGTAGGAGCCGCCGACCACCACGGTCAGCTTCGGCACCCGGGCGCAGGCGACGGCGGTGACCATCTTCGCGCCGTGCTTGGCGATGCCGCCGGCCTCGTAGTCCCGGCCGACCATGAAGCCCGAGATGTTCTGCAGGAAGACCAGCGGGATGCCGCGCTGGTCGCACAGCTCGATGAAGTGCGCGCCCTTCTGGGCGGACTCGGAGAACAGGATGCCGTTGTTGGCGACGATCCCGACCGGGTGGCCGTGGAGGTGCGCGAAGCCGGTGATCAGCGTCGTGCCGTACTCCGCCTTGAACTCGGCGAACCGCGAGCCGTCCACCACCCGGGCGATCACCTCGCGCACGTCGTACGGGGTCCGCGAGTCGACCGGCACCGCCCCGTACAGACCGGCCGGGTCCACCTTCGGCTCCTCGACCGGCCGCACGGACCACGGCAGCGGGCCCCGGTCCGGCAGGGTGGCCACGATGTTCCGCACGATCCGCAGCGCGTGCGCGTCGTCCTCGGCGAGATGGTCGGTGACGCCCGACGTACGGGAGTGCACCTCGCCGCCGCCCAGCTCCTCGGCCGTGACCACCTCGCCGGTGGCGGCCTTCACCAGCGGCGGGCCGCCCAGGAAGATCGTGCCCTGGTTCCGGACGATGACGGCCTCGTCGCTCATCGCCGGGACGTACGCCCCGCCCGCCGTGCACGAGCCCAGCACCGCCGCGATCTGCGGGACGCCCGCCCCGGACATCCGGGCCTGGTTGTAGAAGATCCGCCCGAAGTGGTCCCGGTCGGGGAAGACCTCGTCCTGCATCGGCAGGAAGGCACCGCCCGAGTCCACCAGGTACAGGCAGGGGAGACGGTTCTCCAGCGCCACCTCCTGGGCCCGCAGGTGCTTCTTCACGGTCATCGGGTAGTACGTGCCGCCCTTGACGGTCGCGTCGTTGGCGACGATCACGCACTCGCGCCCGCTGACCCGGCCGATCCCGGCGATCACCCCGGCGGCCGGCGCGGCGCCCCCGTAAAGGCCCTCGGCCGCCAGCGGGGCCAGCTCCAGGAAGGGCGAGCCGGGGTCGAGCAGGGTGTCCACCCGCTCCCGGGGCAGCAGCTTGCCGCGCGCCACATGCCGGGCGCGGGCCTTCTCACCCCCGCCGAGCCTGGCCGTGGCGAGCCGCTTGCGCAGCTCGTCGGCGAGCGCGTGATGCGCCGCCTCGTTGGCCTGCCAGGCCTCCGAGGCGGGATCGGCCGCGCTCGCCAGCACCGGTGCCTGCTGCATCCTGTCGAGCCCCCTTGCCCGTACCGCGGTGTGTGGATCAGCGTCAACGCGACGGTGTTAATGGGCGTTAACGTGTCCACAGGTTAACGACCGCTAACCCGCCTGTCTAGAATGGATGCTCATGAGCACCCATGCCGCCGCCCGCGTCGCGGCCCCCACCCGCCGCGAGCAGATCCTCCGGGAGGCCGCCCGCCTCTTCGCCGAGCGCGGCTTCCACGGTGTCGGCGTCGACGAGATAGGGGCCGCCGTCGGCATCAGCGGTCCCGGCCTCTACCGGCACTTCCCCGGCAAGGACGCGATGCTCGCCGAACTCCTCGTCGGCATCAGCGAGCGGCTGCTGGCCGGCGGGGAGCTCCGGGTGTCCGAGGACGCCGCCTCCGGCGACGGATCGCCCGAGGCCCTGCTGGACGCGCTCATCGAGGGCCACATCGACTTCGCCCTCGACGACCGCCCCCTGATCACCCTGCACGACCGCGAGCTGGACCGCCTGCGGGAGACCGACCGCAAGCGGGTGCGCCGGCTCCAGCGGCAGTACGTCGAGGTGTGGGTCGCCGTCGTCCGCGACCTCTACCCGGACCTGCCCGAGCACGAGGCCCGGGCCGCCGTCCACGCCGTCTTCGGCCTGCTCAACTCCACCCCGCACCTCGGCCGTCCCGGCGCCCAGCCCGGCCGCGCCGAGACGGCGGCGCTGCTGCACCGGCTGGCCCGGGGCGCCTTCGCGGCGGCGGGGAGCGCCCTCTAGCGCCGCGGCAGCCACGATTCGCCCCGTCGGGACGCCCCGCACGCACTCCCGCCGCACCGGCGGGGAGATCCCGGTTCCGCCACCACCGGCACGCCGCGCGGGCGCCACGGCACAATGACCCCATGCCGATACCCAGCCGCGCCGCCCTCGTCGAACACCTCGTCCGCACGCGCATCGCGGGGGACGTCGCCACCCCGCGCGACAACAACCTGGCCCACTACCGCAGCCTGGCCAACGGGGACCGGCACTACTGGCTGGGCCTGGAGCTGGGCGACCGGTGGCGCGACGAGCAGGACGTGCTGGCCGTGATGGCCGAGCGGTGCGGGGTCAGCGACGATCCGGAGCACCGGTTCGGACAGGACACCATCGACCCCGAGCTGACCGTCGACGCCCTGGACCGGGCCGCGGCCCGGCTGCGGAAGGCCGCCGAGGGCTCCGAGCGGGTCCTCTTCGCCACCGGCCACCCCGGCGGCCTGCTCGACGTGCACCGGCAGACGGCGCAGGCGCTGCGGGCGGCCGGCTGCGAGATCGTCCGGATCCCGGGCGGGCTGATGGCGGACGAGGGCATGGTCTTCCAGTTCGCGGACGTCGCCGTCCAGGAGCGCGGCGCGACGCTCTGGCACACCCACTCCCCGGCCCCGATGGCCGCGATCCTCGACGGCCTGGAGCGGGAGGGCCGCCCGCTGCCCGAGCTGGTCGTCGCCGACCACGGCTGGGCCGGATGCGCGGCGCAGCGCGGCCTGGACACCATCGGCTACGCGGACTGCAACGACCCGGCGATGTTCCTCGGCGAGGCCGAGGGCACCGTCCAGGTGGCCGTGCCGCTCGACGACCACGTCCTGGACCCGCGCTTCTACGACCCGATGACCGACTACCTGCTGGACGCGGCGGGGCTGCTCTGAAGGGCCTCAGGAGCCTTCTTCCCGGTCCTCCCCGGCCTGGTGGGCCCGGCGGCGCGCCTCCCGCCCCGAGGTGGGGTCCAGGTACACCCGTTTGACGGACGCGTACCGCTCCCGCAGCCGCCGCTCCGCCTCCTCGCAGGCCGCCTCGACCTGTTCGGCGCTGACGGTGTCCCGGAAGTCGACCTTCGCGGCCACCAGGATCTCGTCCGGCCCCTGGATGAGCGTGGTCAGCTCCAGTACGGAGATGAGGTGATCGACGCCGAGCAGCTCCTCCCGGATGCCGTCCCGCATCGGCGCCGGCACCGGGCGGCCGATCAGCAGCTGGACGTTGGACCGGCCGAGCACCCACGCCACGTACACCAGGAGCACCCCGATCAGCAGCGAGGCGATGCCGTCCCACACCCCGGACCCGGTCAGCTGGCCGCCGAGCAGCCCGCCCGCCGCGAGCAGCAGCCCCAGCAGGGCCGCCGAGTCCTCCATCACGACGGCCTTGACCGCCGTGTCCGGGGTGCGCCGGAAGTAGTGCCGGGCGGGCGTGCCGAGCCGGACCGCCTCCTCGCGGACCTGCTTCAGCCCGGTCCGCAGCGAGAAGCTCTCCAGCAGGAACGCCACCAGGAGCACGAGGTACGAGAGCAGCGGGTCGCCCAGCTCCTCGCCCGCCAGCAGGGTGTGCACCCCGTCGTAGACCGAGAAGACGGCGCCGCCGACGAAGGTCGCGACCGAGGCCAGCAGCGCCCAGATGTACCGCTCGGGGCCGTACCCCAGCGGGTGCTCCTCGTCGGCCGGCTTCTCGCTGCGCTTGAGCGCGGTGAGCAGCAGCACCTCGGTGACGGTGTCGGCGACGGAGTGGGCCGCCTCGGAGAGCATCGCGCTCGATCCGCTGACCAGCCCGGCGACCGCCTTCGCCACGGCGATGCCGAGATTGGCGAGCGCCGCGACGAGGACGGTGAACGTGGACTCCCCGCCACTGCTTTTCGCGTCAGTCATGCCGGTGAGTATCTCCGCGACCGGCGCGCTCATGTCCGACGCGCGGCCGGGGGCCGGGGCAGACCCCTCAGCGGGGGACCCGGACGACGCCCTCCTGGATGACGGTGATCGCCAGGCGCCCGTCCCGCGTGTATATGCGGGCCTGGCCGAGGCCGCGCCCGCCGGACGCGGACGGCGACTCCTGGTCGTACAGCAGCCACTCGTCGGCCCGGAACGGCCGGTGGAACCACATCGCGTGGTCCAGGCTCGCGCCCACCACGTCACCGACCGCCCAGCCGCCGCGCCCGTGGGCGAGCAGCACGGAGTCGAGCAGGGTCATGTCGGAGACGTACGTGGCCATGCAGGCGTGCAGCAGCGGGTCGTCGGCCAGCTTGCCGTGGGTACGGAACCACACCTGCGACCTGGGCTCGCGCGGCTCGCCGACCGTGCCGAACGGCGGCGCGTCCACGTACCGCAGATCGACCGCGGCCCGCGCCTCGATCAGCCGGTCGACCATGCCCGGGTCGCTGAACCGGCCGGCATGGCGGGCCAGCATCTCGGCGGTGGTGGGCAGCGTCTCGGGATCGGGCGCGGGCGGCATGGCCGCCTGGTGCTCGAGACCGTCCTCGTACGTCTGGAAGGACGCCGAGAGGTGGAAGATCGGCTGCCCGTGCTGGACGGCGACCACCCGCCGGGTGGTGAAGGAGCGCCCGTCGCGGATGCGGTCCACGGTGTAGACGATCGGCGCGCCCGGGTCGCCCGCCCGCAGGAAGTACGCGTGCAGCGAGTGGGCGAGCGGGGCCTCCCCCGCTCGAGCGGAGCCGAGAGCTCGGGGAACGCCGGCGGGGACGGTGCGGCCCGCGGCGACGAGCGCCTGGGCCGCGACCTGTCCGCCGAAGACCCGGGGCACGACCGCGGAGCGGCTGGTGCCCCGGAAGACGTCCTGCTCGATCCGCTCCAGGTCGAGCAGATCGAGCAGGGAATCGAGTGCGGTGCTCATGGAGGGGACGTGATCGCCCTACAGGCCCATGGACTTGGCGATGATCGACTTCATGACCTCGCTGGTGCCGCCGTAGATGCGGTTGACGCGGTTGTCCGCGTAGAGGCGGGCGATCGGGTACTCGTTCATGAAGCCGTAGCCGCCGTGCAGCTGGAGGCAGCGGTCGATCACGCGGTGCGCGACCTCGGTGCAGAACAGCTTCGCGGAGGCGGCCTCGGCGGCGGTCAGCTCACCGGCGTCCAGCGCCTCCAGCGCGCGGTCGGCGACGGCCTGCGCAGCGTCGACCTCGGCCTGGCAGGCGGCCAGCTCGAACTTGGTGTTCTGGAACGAGGCGACGGTCTTGCCGAAGACGGTGCGCTCCTGGACGTACTCCTTGGCGAACCGCACGGCGGCGGCGGCCTGGGCGTACGCGCCGAAGGCGATGCCCCAGCGCTCGGAGGCCAGGTTGGTGCCGAGGTAGCCGAAGCCCTTGTTCTCCTCGCCGAGCAGGTCCTCGGCCGGCACCTTCACGTCGACGAACGCCAGCTCGGCGGTGTCGGAGACGCGCAGCCCCAGCTTGTCGAGCTTGCGGCCGATGGAGTAGCCCTCGGACGTGGTGTCCACGGCGAACAGCGAGATGCCGAAGCGGCGGTCGTCCTCGCGCGGGGCGGAGGTGCGGGCGCAGACGATCACCCGGTCGGCGTGCACACCGCCGGTGATGAACGTCTTGGCGCCGTTGAGGACGTAGTGCGTGCCGTCCTCGGAGAGCTTGGCGGTGGTCTTCATGCCCGCCACGTCCGACCCGGTGCCGGGCTCGGTCATCGCGAGGGCCCACATCTCCTCGCCGGTGACGAACTTCGGCAGCCAGCGCTTCTTCTGCTCCTCGGTGGCGAGCATCTTGATGTACGGCAGACCGAGCAGCGTGTGCACACCGGACCCGCCGAAGGAGACGCCCGCCCGGGCGGTCTCCTCGTAGATGACGGCCTCGTACTTGTGCGAGTCGATGCCCGCGCCGTCGTACTCCTCGTCGACGTTGATCCCGAAGACGCCCAGCTCGCCGAGCTGCTTGTAGAAGTCGCGCGGCGCCTGCCCGGCGGCGAACCACTCGTCGTACACGGGCACGACCTCGGCCGCGATGAAGGCGCGGATGGTCTCCCGGAACGCCTCGTGGTCCTCGTTGAATACCGTACGGCGCACGGGTGCCTCCCTGGTCGGCAACGTCTGCTGCGGCTGCTGCGTCTTCAGTGACATGGCTAAGCGCTTGCTCAGCCCTGGTTAGAAGTTACCCGGCGGTCATGGGGCTGTCCAGGGTGATGCGGAGCACGTGAGGGCGGGCGGACCGGGGCGGCGCCGGGCACGGGCGATTCATCCGTTCCGGTGGGTGAGTGGACGAAACGTACACTTCAGTCCGGCCGCGCGGCCGCCTACGGTCGCTTCGGCACTGCACCCGTAGGAAGGGCACACCCACCATGAGCAGCAACGACGCGCCGCGCGGCCCCGTCGACTCCTCCCGCGTCCCGCGGTACGCCGGACCCGCGACGTTCGCCCGGCTGCCCCGCCTCGACGAGGTCGGCACGGCGGACGTCGCCGTCGTCGGGGTGCCGTTCGACTCGGGTGTCTCCTACCGGCCCGGCGCCCGCTTCGGCGGCAACGCGATCCGCGAGGCCTCGCGGCTGCTGCGCCCCTACAACCCGGCGCAGGACGCCTCGCCCTTCGCCCTCGCCCAGGTCGCCGACGCGGGGGACATCGCGGTCAACCCGTTCGACATCGAGGAGGCCGTGGAGACCGTCGAGGCGGCCGCCGACGCGCTGCTGGACACCGGCGCCCGCCTGATGACCCTCGGCGGCGACCACACCATCGCGCTGCCGCTGCTGCGGTCCGTCGCCAAGAAGCACGGCCCGGTCGCGCTGCTCCACTTCGACGCCCACCTCGACACCTGGGACACCTACTTCGGCGCCGCCTACACGCACGGCACGCCGTTCCGCCGGGCCGTCGAGGAGGGCATCCTCGACACCTCGGCGCTCTCCCACGTCGGCACCCGCGGCCCGCTCTACGGCAAGCAGGACCTCACCGACGACGCCAGGATGGGCTTCGGGATCGTCACCTCCGCCGACGTCATGCGGCGCGGCGTCGACGAGATCACCGACCAGCTGCGCGGGCGCATCGGCGACCGCCCGCTGTACATCTCCGTCGACATCGACGTGCTGGACCCGGCGCACGCCCCCGGCACCGGCACCCCCGAGGCCGGCGGCCTCACCTCCCGCGAGCTCCTGGAGATCGTGCGCGGCCTGTCCTCCTGTCACCTGGTCTCCGCGGACCTGGTCGAGGTCGCCCCCGCGTACGATCACGCGGAGATCACCTCCGTCGCCGCCTCGCACACCGCGTACGAGCTGACGACGATCATGACCCGGCAGATCGCGGAGGCACGGCAGCCTTGAGTCACGACCACCACGACGAGCGGCCCGCGCTCACCCCGGCGCAGACCGAGGCCGCCCTGAACCCCCCGCCCGGGCGCACCGGCGGCGACCTCGTCGTCGAGACCCTGCGGGGCCTCGGCGCGACCACCGTCTTCGGGCTGCCCGGACAGCACGCGCTGGCCCTGTTCGACGCGCTGCGCCGCTCGTCGCTGGAGTACGTGGGGCTGCGCGTCGAGAACAACGCGGGCTTCGCCGCCGACGCCTACGGGCGGATCACCGGCGAGGTCGCCCCGCTGTTCCTGTCGACCGGGCCCGGCGCCCTGACCTCGCTCGCCGCCCTCCAGGAGGCGGCGGCCGCCTCCGCGCCGGTGCTCGCGGTCTCCAGCCAGATCCCGGTCCGGGGCCTGGGCGGCGGGCGCCACGGACATCTGCACGAACTGCGCGACCAGCAGGCGTCGTTCCGGGACGTCGTGAAGTCCGTCCACACCGTGCGCGCCGCCTCGCAGATCCCGTCCGCGATCGCCGCCGCCTGGGAGTCCGCGCTGACGGCCCCGCACGGCCCCGTCTGGGTCGAGATCCCGCAGGACGTCCTGGAGGCGGTGACCACGCTGCCCGTCGTCTCCGGCCTGGACGCCACCCCGCGCGAACTCCACGCCCGCCCCGAACTGACCGCCGTGGCCGCGCACCTGCTGTCGCACGCCGAACGCCCGGCGGTCATCGCGGGCGGCGGGGTCGTACGGTCCGACGCCTCCGGCAAGCTGCGCGCGCTGGCCGAGAAGCTGGACGCCCCGGTCGTCACCACCTACGGCGGCAAGGGCGCCTTCCCCTGGGAGCACCCGCTCTCGCTCCGGTCGTGGGTCGAGGACCGGCACGTCACCGACTTCCTGGAGGACGCCGACGTCCTGCTCGTCGTCGGCTCCGGACTGGGCGAACTCTCCTCGAACTACTACACGTTCGCCCCGCGCGGCCGGGTCGTCCAGATCGAGGCGGACGCCGGCAAGCTGGAGGCCAACCTCCCGGCGCTCGGCATCCACGCGGACGCCCGCGACGCGCTCGCCGACCTCGTCGACGCGGTCGCCCCGCGCGAGGACCCGGCCGCCGCGGACCGCGTCGCCGGCGTGCTCGGCCGCGTACGGGACCGGATCGCCGGCCAGGGGCGCGACCTGGAGCAGAACCTCCTCGCCGCGATCCGGACCGCCCTGCCCGACGCCTCGCCCAGCTTCTGGGACATGACGATCCTCGGCTACTGGGCCTGGGCCGCGTTCGACGCCCGCCGCCCGAACACCATGCACTCCGCGCAGGGCGCCGGCGGTCTCGGCTACGCGTTCCCGGCGGCGCTCGGCGCGGCGGTGGCCGACCCGACCCGGCCGGTCCTCGCGGTCTCCGGCGACGGCGGCGCGATGTACTCGGTCGCGGAACTGGCCACCGCCCGCCAGTACAGCCTGCCGGTCACCTGGCTGATCGTCGACGACGGCGGCTACGGCATCCTGCGCGAGTACCTGACCGGTGCCTTCGGCGAGACCACCGGGACGGAACTGGCCCGCCCCGACTTCACCGCCCTCGCCGAGTCCTTCGGCGTGCCGGCCGTCCGTACGAGCCCCGAGACGCTCGCCGCGGATCTGGCCGAGGCGTTCGGACGGCCCGGGCCCTCGGTCGTCGTCCTCCCGGCCCTGCTGAAGATGTTCGAGCCGACGCATCTGTAGAGGGTCCGGGGCCGTGGTGGGCCCCGGACCTGGACCGGCTCATTTCGCGGCGGCCTCCAGCGCCTTCTCCTGCGCGCACAACCCCTGGTAGAAGTCGTCGCGCTCCACACGCCCGAGGCCGACCGGCAGCTCCTTGGACCGGGGCAGCAGATCGGGTATCGACCGGAAGAGGGCCGCCGCCTCCGGACCCTTGCGCGCCTGCTGGGCGCGCATGAGGTGGGCGACCACCCGCTCCAGAGGGCCCTTCAACTCGGTTCGCGGGTTCGCCGCCGCCTTCGACCGGGTTTCCTTGTCGTCCAGCGACACCTTCCCGTTCGGTGCGCCGATCCGTTCGAGCGCCGCCAGCGCCGCGTACAACTGTCCGCAGCGATAGGCGTCCGTGGGCTGACCGTCGGCCATGTTCCCTCCCTGTTCCACCGGCGGATCCTCATCACTACCCGTCCCCGAGCGGCGGCGAACCTCACATCCCTGGTGCGTACAACCTTCCGCCCGCCCGCGAGTCATCTCCTGCGGGCGTGCCGGGGGGCCGCCCGCAGGAAACCACTCAGGGGGGAACCCACCATGACCACGTCCCGTACCACCGGGCGCGCCCGCGCCGCGCTCTGCGCCGCCGTCGCCACCGGCGTCCTCGCGCCCGTCGCCCTCGCCGCCGCGCCCGCGTCCGCCGCGACCGCGCAGGTGAGCTGCACCTCCGGCCGGGCCGGGCTCGCCGCGCAGCTGACCAAGGACATCACCGCCGCGCTCAAGGGCCGCAGGTCCACCGCCGCCGTCGCGCTCTACGACCGGACCACCAGGACCACCTGCACGCTGCGCGCCACGACCGCGTACGACTCGGCGAGCGTCGTGAAGGCGACCGTGCTGGCCACGCTCCTGTGGGACAACGCCAAGCACAACCGCCACCTCACCCAGCGCGAGACCGACCTCAGCACCAAGATGATCACCAAGTCCGACAACGACGCGACCACCAGCCTGTGGAAGCAGCTCGGCGTGACCAAGGTCAACGCCTTCCTCAAGGCGGCCGGGATGACCCACACCGTCCCCGGCTCCGGCGGCTACTGGGGCCTGACCCGGATCACCGCCCAGGACGAGCAGCGGCTGCTGACCCTGCTCACCTCGAAGAACTCCGTGCTCACCGACAGTGCCCGCTCCTACGAGCTGGGGCTGATGAGGAAGGTCGTCCCCTCGCAGCGCTGGGGCACCCCGGCCGGTGCCCTCACCGGGACCACCGTCCAGGTCAAGAACGGCTGGCTGCAGCGCGCCACCCACGGCTGGCGGGTGCACAGCATCGGCGCCTTCACGGGCAACGGCCACGACTACGCGCTGACCGTCCTCACCCAGGACAACGCGACGATGAACGACGGCGTCAACGCCATCCAGGCCGTCGCCCGCGCCGTCCACAAGGACCTCAACCCGCGCATCATGCATCCCAGGGTCTTCACCGTCCCCGCCGCCCCGCAGGAAGCCGTCCCGCCGGTCCCGGAAGCCCCCGCCGGCCGGATGCTCACCGCCAAGCCGCGCTAGCCGGACCCAGGTCCGGGGTCCCGTATTTGTAAACGCGGGATGAAATCCGCAGCCCACCGCGTTGGTGCCTTCCGTCGGAACAGGGCGAACGGGAGGCACCGGGTGGCGGACGCACAGGAGACGGGGCGCGGGCAGCGGGGCGGCTGGGCGCGGAGACTGAGCGGCTACGCCTGGCGCTACCGGCGCAACGTCCTGCTGGCGCTCGGCTCCTCGCTCGGCGGCATGGCCGTGATGGCGCTCGTCCCGCTGGTCACCAAGGTGATCATCGACGACGTGGTCGTCGGCCACACCCGTTCCCTGGCCGTCTGGACCGGGCTGCTGATCGTGGCGGCCGTCCTCGTCTACGTCTTCACGTACATCCGCCGCTACTACGGCGGCCGGCTCGCCCTCGACGTCCAGCACGATCTGCGGACCGGCATGTACGCGACAATCGCCCGGCTCGACGGCAAGCGTCAGGACGAGCTGTCCACCGGGCAGGTCGTCGGACGCGCCACCAGCGACCTCCAGCTGATCCAGGGCCTGCTGTTCATGCTCCCGATGACCATCGGGAACGTCCTGCTCTTCCTGATCTCCCTGGTGATCATGGCGTGGCTGTCGCCGCCGCTGACCCTCGTCGCCGTCGCCGTCGCCCCCGCCCTCTGGTACATCGCCCGCCGCTCCCGCACCCGCCTCTTCCCCGCCACCTGGTACGCCCAGTCCCAGGCCGCCGCCGTCGCCGGCGTCGTGGACGGGGCCGTCTCCGGCGTCCGCGTCGTCAAGGGCTTCGGGCAGGAGGACCAGGAGACCGGCAAGCTGCGCGAGGTCGGCCGCAAGCTGTTCGCCGGCCGGCTGCGCACCATCCGGCTCAACGCGCGCTACACCCCCGCCCTCCAGGCCGTGCCCGCCCTCGGCCAGGTCGCCATGCTGGCCCTCGGCGGCTGGCTCGCCACCCGGGGCGAGATCACCCTCGGCACGTTCGTCGCGTTCTCCACGTACCTCGCGCAGCTCGTCGGCCCGGTCCGGATGCTCGCCATGGTCCTCACCGTCGGCCAGCAGGCCCGGGCCGGCGTCGAACGCGTCCTGGAACTCATCGACACCGAGCCCTCCCTGCGGGACGGCACCAAGGAGCTGCCCGCCGACGCCCCGGCGAGCGTCGAGTTCGACGACGTGCGCTTCGGCTACGCTCCGCCGCCCTCCGCCTCCGCCAGTGACAAGGACCTCGGAGGCGGAGCCGACACGCGCCGCCCGGTCATCGACGGCTTCTCGCTGACCATCGAGCCCGGCGAGACCGTCGCCCTCGTCGGCGCGTCCGGCAGCGGCAAGTCCACCCTCTCGCTGCTGCTGCCCCGCTTCTACGACGTGTCGCACGGCGCGGTCCTCGTCGGCGGCCACGACGTGCGGGAGCTCACCCTCGACTCCCTGCGCGCCGCCATCGGGCTCGTCCCCGAGGACAGCTTCCTGTTCTCCGACACCGTCCGCGCCAACATCGCCTACGGCCTCCCCGGCGCCACCGACGAACAGATCGAACAGGCCGCCCGCTCCGCCCAGGCCCACCGGTTCATCGCCGAGCTGCCGCACGGCTACGCCACCAAGGTCGGCGAGCACGGGCTCACCCTCTCCGGCGGACAGCGCCAGCGCATCGCGCTCGCCCGCGCCATCCTCACCGACCCCCGGCTCCTCCTCCTCGACGACGCCACCTCCGCCGTGGACGCCCGCGTCGAGCACGAGATCCACGAGGCGCTGCGCCAGGTGATGGCCGGCCGCACGACGCTGCTCATCGCCCACCGCCGCTCCACCCTGAACCTCGCGGACCGGATCGCCGTCCTGGACGACGGCCGCCTCGCCGACCTCGGCACCCACGAGGAACTGGAGCGTCGCTGCGCCCTCTACCGGCGCCTGCTCACCGACCCGGACGAGCTGGGCACCCCCTCGCCCGGCCACCGCCCGGCCGACGTCCCGAAGGCCATCGAGAACCCCGCCCGTGACCGCGCGCTCCACGAGGAGATCGACGCCGAGGCCGAGGCCGAACGCGGGATCACCCCCGAGCTGTGGGTCCGCAAGAAGGACGACCGGAGCACCGACGCGGCGGGCATGCCCGCCACACCCGAACTGCTCGCCCAGGTCGACGCCCTGCCCCCGGCGAACGACACCCCGGACGTCGACGAGGCCCGTGCCGTGCACGCCGAGGACTCCTACGGGCTGCGCAGGCTGCTGCGCGGCTTCGGGCTGCCGCTGCTGGTGAGCCTCGGTCTGGTCGCCGTGGACGCGGGCGCCGGGCTGCTGCTCCCGGTGCTGATCCGGCACGGCATCGACGAAGGGGTCACCAAGCTGGCGCTGGGCGCGGTCTGGGTGGCGTCCGCCCTCGCCCTGGTCGTCGTCCTCGTGCAGTGGGCGGCCCAGATCGGTGAGACCCGGATGACGGGCCGCACCGGTGAGCGGGTGCTGTACGCGCTGCGGCTGAAGATCTTCGCCCAGCTCCAGCGCCTCGGCCTCGACTACTACGAGCGCGAGCTGACCGGCCGCATCATGACCCGGATGACGACGGACGTGGACGCGCTGTCCACGTTCCTCCAGACCGGCCTGGTCACCGCCTTCGTCTCCGTCGTCACCTTCTTCGGCATCATGGTCGCGCTGCTGGTCCTCGACGTGGAACTGGCCCTCGTCGTCTTCGCGACGCTGCCGCTCCTCGTCATCGGGACGGTCTTCTTCCGCCGCAAGAGCGTCAAGGCGTACGAGCTGGCCCGGGAGCGGATCAGCGTCGTCAACGCCGACCTCCAGGAGTCCGTCGCGGGTCTCCGGATCGTCCAGGCGTTCCGGCGCGAGCGGGACGGCGGCGACCGGTTCGCCGCGCGCAGCGACGACTACCGCGAGGCCCGGGTGCGCGGGCAGTGGCTGATCTCGGTCTACTTCCCGTTCGTCCAGCTGCTGTCGTCGGTCGCCGCGGCCGCCGTGCTGATCGTCGGCGCGGGCCGGGTCGACGACGGCACGCTCACCGCGGGCGCGCTGGTCGCCTATCTGCTCTACATCGACCTGTTCTTCGCGCCCGTCCAGCAGCTCTCCCAGGTCTTCGACGGCTACCAGCAGGCCGCCGTCTCCCTCGGCCGCATCCAGGAACTCCTGCGCGAGCCCGCCTCCACCACCGACCGGGGCGAGACGCGGGACGTGAGCGAGCTGCGCGGCGAGATCGCCTTCGAGGACGTGTCGTTCGCGTACGGGGACGAGGAGGCCGCCCTGCGGGGCGTCGACCTGCGCATCCCGGCCGGCCAGACCGTCGCGTTCGTCGGGGAGACCGGGGCCGGCAAGTCCACCCTGGTCAAGCTGGTCGCCCGGTACTACGACCCGACGGACGGCCGGGTCACGGTGGACGGCACCGACCTGCGCGGCCTCGGGCTCACCGCGTACCGGCGCCGGCTCGGGGTCGTACCGCAGGAGGCGTACCTCTTCGCCGGGACCGTGCGCGACGCCATCGCCTACGGGCGGCCGGACGCCACCGACGCGGAGGTCGAGGCGGCGGCCCGGGCGGTCGGCGCGCACGACATGATCGCCACCCTGGACGGCGGCTACCTCCACGAGGTCGCCGAGCGGGGCCGCAACCTCTCGGCCGGGCAGCGCCAGCTGATCGCGCTCGCCCGCGCCGAACTCGTCGACCCCGACATCCTGCTGCTCGACGAGGCCACCGCCTCGCTCGACCTCGCCAGCGAGGCCCAGGTGAACCAGGCGACCGACCGGCTCGCGGGCCGGCGCACCACCCTCGTCGTGGCCCACCGTCTGACCACCGCCGCGCGCGCCGACCGGGTCGTGGTGATGGACCACGGCCGGGTCGTCGAGGACGGCACCCACGACGAACTCCTCGCCCGCGACGGGCACTACGCGGTGCTGTGGCGCACGTTCATAGGGGAGGACGAGCCGGCGGGCGTGTGAGGCTACGCGCCCTCGCGGATCGCCGAGATCTTGCCGGTCGCCAGGTCCGAGCGCACGGTCAGGTAGGTGTACGCGGGGTCCTCGGGGGACCCCCAGGTGAGGCGGACCGTCGACCAGGTGTGGCCGGCGCCGCTGTGTCCCGGGGTGACCAGGTGGTCCGCCGGGACGTCCTGGGCGCGAAGCACCCCGTCCGCGTGTCCGGCCGCCTCCCGGTCGGCGAGGCGGGCGCGCAGCTCGGGCGTGAGGTAGAAGTCCCGCAGCGCGGTGGCGAGACCCGCGCCGTCCTCGGCGGCCACCGCGTCGATGTACGCGCTGTAGAAGTCGTCGACCAGCCGGGATTCCCGGGGCATGGTCTCGCCGCCGGCCGTCGCCCCGGTGGATGCCTCGCGCGGGGCGGCGGTGGCGGCGGCGGGCACGGCGACGGCCGCGGCCAGGAGCGCGGAGGCGAGCAGCGTACGGGCGGCGGTGCGCCGGGTGCGGTGGGTGCGGGTCATGGTGGTTTCTTCCTTTCATGACGGTCTGTCCAGTCCGGCTCCATGGTGGGACGCTGTGGCCTCCGGGGGCGCCGGGCCCGCCGGACGCAACCTCCGGATGGCCTCCCGCGTCGTACGCAGGTACAGGCGTATGCGCCCAGGTGTCGGGTAGGGGCGCGGATGTTCGATGAAGCGATGGGGCTGCTGTGACCAGAGGGACCGAAGGACATGCCTGGGGCGAGCGGCGCGGGCTCCGCCGCCATGTCGTGGTCCTCGCCCTGGCCACCGCCTTCGCACTGGTACTCGGCGGGGCGGGCGCGGGCAGCGCGGACGCCGCCTCGGTGTGCGCCGGGCGCCCGAAGAAGACGGTGAAGTTCGCGACGGGCGAGCTGCGCGTGTACAAGTCGCGTGCCTACGCGTGCGCCACCGCCGTCGCCGCCAAGGCCGGCAAGCGCCGCCCCATGGCCGTGACCATCCAGCCGCGCGGCGGCCACCCGGTCACGGACAGCGGCCGCTACACCGAACGGGCCGGCCCGGTGACCGTCCACGCGCTGAACCGGTGCGTGCGCGTCTCCGGCACGGTCGCGGGCAGGGGCGGGCGCACGAGCTGGATCCTGTGCTGACCGGGTGAGATGCCCGGAACCCCGGTAAGAGGGGCTGGTGGTACGGGTGTTGCCCCGCTAGGTTCACCGCGTCAGCTGTGAATCCAGGGGTGTCTCGCTTACCCGTTCGGGACCGGCGAGACGCCTCCCAAGGGGAGGACGCGCATGCGCAAGGCGCTCAGAGGAATCCTGTCGCTCGCGGTGCTCATCGGCACGGTGAGCGCGACGGGTGCCTCGGCCGGGGCGGCCACCGCCGCCGAACCGGCCTCGCTCCGCACCGCCGCGAGCGACAGCGGGACGAGCACGGACATCAAGGACCGCATCCTGGCCATCCCGGGAATGAGTCTCGTCGAGGAGAAGCCCTACGCGGGCTACCGCTACTTCGTCCTCAACTACACCCAGCCCGTCGACCACCGCCATCCGTCCGAGGGAACGTTCCAGCAGCGCATCACCCTGCTGCACAAGGACACCTCCCGCCCCACGGTCTTCTACACCGGCGGCTACAACGTCTCCACCAGCCCGAGCCGCTCCGAGCCCACCCGGATCGTCGACGGCAACCAGGTGTCGCTGGAGTACCGTTTCTTCACCCCGTCGCGCCCCTCGCCGGCCGACTGGTCCGAGCTGAACATCTGGCAGGCGGCCAGCGACCAGCACCGGGTCTTCACCGCGCTCAAACGGATCTACTCCGAGAACTGGCTGACCACCGGCGGTTCCAAGGGCGGTATGACCGCCACGTACTACGAGCGCTTCTACCCGGCGGACATGGACGGCGTCGTCGCGTACGTCGCCCCCAACGACGTGGTGAACAAGGAGGATTCGGCGTACGACCGGTTCTTCGCGCGGGTCGGCACCGAGGAGTGCCGCGACAAGCTGAACGGCGTCCAGCGCGAGGCGCTGGTCCGCCGCGCGCCGCTGGAGGAGAAGTACGCCCGGTACGCCGCCGACAACGGCTACACCTTCGACACGGTCGGCACCCTCGACAAGGCCTACGAGGCCGTCGTCATGGACTACGTCTGGGCGTTCTGGCAGTACAGCCTGCTCGCCGACTGCGACACGATCCCGGCCGACGCCGAGCACGCCACCGACCAGGCGATCTGGGACTCCGTCGACTCGATCTCCGGTTTCTCCGCCTACACCGACCAGGGCCTGGCCAGGTACACGCCGTACTACTACCAGGCGGGCACCCAGCTCGGCTCACCGGACATCGAGCAGCCCTGGCTCGGCGAGCTCAGCCGCTACGGCTACCAGCCGCCGCGCACCTTCGTCCCGCGCTCCATCCCGATGAGGTTCCAGCCCCAGGTGATGCGGGACGTCGACACCTGGGTCAAGCACCACGCCACGCACATGCTGTACGTCTACGGCGAGAACGACCCGTGGGGCGCGGAGCGCTTCCGGCTCGGGTCGGGTGCCCGTGACAGCTACGTCTTCACCGTGCCCGGCGGGAACCACGGCTCGAACGTCGCGGGGCTCGCCCCCTCGGAGAACGCCACGGCCACGGCCGCCATCCTGCGCTGGGCGGGCGTCGCCCCGGCCGCCGTCCAGCAGGACGCGTCGAAGGCGAAGCCGCTCGCGAAGTTCGACGCCCGGCTCGACACGAAGGACCTGACGACCGACCACCGCATCGGCGTCCGGCGCCCGTGACGTGCGCCCGCCCCCGGCCGCCGTACCGAAACGGCGGCCGGGGGCGGGTTCGTTCTCAGTACGTCAGCCCGTACCCCACCGGGAACAGCACCTTCGAGGGGTCGTCGGCGCGCTGCACCGGCACCGGCAGCTTCCCCTCCGGCCGGGCCCGGCCCGCGATCACCCGGGCCGCCGCGCGCAGTTCGACATCGGTCCAGGAGTACGCGGCCAGATGCGCCGCGTGCCCGGTGCCCGCCAACTGGGCGATGTCGTACGGGTTGCGGATGGCGATCGTGATCACCGGGACGCCCGTCGCGGCCAGCGCTCTGACCAGCGTCCGCTGCGAACTGGTCGCCGAGACGTTGTACGTCCCCACGACCACCGCGTCCTTGCCCTGCGCCGCCGCCACCGCCGCGTCGATGGCCGCCTTGGTGGGCGCGGTCCCCGTCGGCAGGGCGGTCGCCGTGTACCCCAGCTCGTTGAACGCCTCGGCCAGCGTCTTCGTCGGCGGGCCCGTGGTGCCCGAGGGCGACGCCGGGTCGGCGCCCACCACCAGCAGGTTCCTGTGCGAGCGGCGCGACAGCGGCAGCAGCCGGCCCTCGTCGGCCAGCAGGGTGGTGGTGCGCTCGGCGATCCGGTCGGCGGCGTCCAGGTGCGCCTTGGTGCCCACCGTACGGTCCACCCCGTGCCCGGTGACGAACGGCTGGTCGAAGAGCCCCAGCTTCGTCTTCAGCCGCAGGATGCGCAGGATCGATTCGTCGAGCCGGGCCTCGCTGATCTCGCCGCTCCTGACCGCCGCCAGCAGCGCGTTCCACGAGACGTCCAGGCTCGGCGGGTTGAGCAGCTGGTCGACGCCCGCCTGGACCGCGAGGACCGGCACCCGCTCGTCCCCGTACTTCGTGCGCACGCCCTGCATGCCCAGCGAGTCGGTGACCACGACCCCGTCGTAGCCCAGCTCCTCGCGCAGGATGCCGGTGAGGATCGGCTTGGAGAGGGTCGCCGGGTCCTCGGACGGGTCGAGCGCGGGCACCACGATGTGCGCGGTCATGATCGAGTCGATGCCCGCCGCGATGGCCGCCCGGAACGGGGGCGCGTCCAGTTCCGCCCACTGCTCGCGGGTGTGCCCGATGACCGGCAGGCCGGTGTGGCTGTCGGTGCTCGTATCGCCGTGGCCCGGGAAGTGCTTGGCCGTGGAGGCGATCCCGGCGCTCTGGTACCCCTTCACCTGCGCCGCGACCATCCCCGCCACGGACTGCGGGTCCGAGCCGAACGACCGCACGCCGATCACCGGGTTGGCCGGGTTCACGTTGACGTCCGCGTCCGGCGCGTAGTTCTGGTTGATGCCGATCGCCGCCAGCTCGGTGCCCGCGATCTGCCCGGCCCTGCGGGCGTCGGAGCGCGAACCGCCCGCGCCCAGCGCCATCGCGCCCGGCATCAGGGTGGCCGGCTCGCCGACCCGGCAGACGATGCCGTGCTCCTGGTCCGTGGAGACCAGCAGCGGCAGGGGGGTCGGTCCCGCGAGGCCCGCGCGCTGGATGCCGTTGGAGAGCTCCGCGATCTGGTGCGGGTCGCGGGTGTTGTGCGCCCAGGCGAAGTAGATGATGCCGCCGACGTGGTACTTGGCGATCATCTCGGCGGCCGTCCGCACCCCGATCTCGGCGAGGTTGGCGTCGATGTCGGCCTGGTCGGGGTCGGTGGCGGAGTGCCCGTAGACCCGCATGACGAAGAGCTGGCCGACCTTCTCCTCCAGGCTCATCCGGGAGATGAGCTGCTTCAGCCGCCGGGTCGTGGCGGCGGAGGTGTGACTGCTGCGCGCGGAGCCCTGGGAGGCGAGGGCCCCGGGGGCGGCCGCCATGCCCGCGGCCGCCGCGACGGCGGTTGCGGCGGTGGCGGTGAGGAGGGTCCGTCTGGAGGTGCGGTGGTGCACGTGAGCTCCTTCGGCCGT
Source organism: Streptomyces sp. NPDC019224 (assembly GCF_040632605.1). Lineage (NCBI taxonomy): Bacteria > Bacillati > Actinomycetota > Actinomycetes > Kitasatosporales > Streptomycetaceae > Streptomyces > Streptomyces sp. NPDC019224. The sequence continues at coordinate 85,431 of NZ_JBEYCF010000026.1, forward strand.
ACGCGTGACGAGGGGGTGGTGAAAGAAACTGCCAAGGAGCACGGATATCCAGAAAATAACTTCCGGTCAAGGGTGCGGACCGTTTTGAGCGCGTCCCCGTCTGCCGCCTGCCGCCTGCCGCCTGCCGCCTGCCGCAGCCCCGCCCCCGCCCCGTGCGCCCGGAGCACCGCCACCACCGCCGTGATCGCGGGCCGCCCTCGCCCGAGCCCCGGGGCTACTGCTTGGGCGCGCCCAGCCGCAGCAGGTGCTCGCGCCCCGCCCCCAGCAGCCCCGGCAGCTCCGCCGCCTCCGGGTACCAGCGCTTCTCGTACTCCCAGCAGACCCAGCCGTCCGGATCCAGCGTGTCCAGGCACGCCCGCAGCGGCAGCACCCCCGCGCCCAGCGCCAACGGTGTGGTGTCCTCGGCCGACGCGATGTCCTTCACCTGTACGTAGCCCAGGTGCGGGGCCAGCACCGCGTGACTGGCCACCGGCTCCTCGCCGGCCAGCCAGGTGTGCATGACGTCCCACAGGGCGCCGATGCTCTTGTGCCCCACCGTGCCGGCCACCCGGGCCACGTCGGCCCCCGCCCGGTGCGAGTCATGGGTCTCCAGCAGGAGGCGTACGCCCAGGTCGGCGGCGTACGGGGCGGCCGCGCCCAGCCGGCGCGCGGCGGCCGCGTCGGCCGCCTCCGGGTCCTGGTCGCCGCCCCCGGGGAACACCCGGACGTACGACGCGCCCAGGTCCCGGGCCAGCTCGGTCAGCGCGGCCAGCTCGTCCAGGACCGGCTGGTCGTCCCCCTCGGCGGCGACCTTCGCGTACCCCGCCACGGTCAGGATCTCGACCCCGCCGCGCTCGAACTCCGCGCGCACGGAGGCCCGTTCGGACGCGTCGAGCCCCGGGTGCACGGGCTCCTCGGGGTGGGCGCGCAGCTCGACCCCCTGGTAGCCGTTCCCGGCGGCGAGCCGCACGACGTCGGCGATGGGCAGCCCCGGCACCCCGAGGGTGGAGAAAGCGAGCTTCACGAGCGTGTTCCTTCCGTCGTTCCGTGCCGCCGCACCCTACGAGAGGCGGGGCGCCCTGTCGCGTACCCGCCGTCCGCCACCGGATTCACCCCCGGGGCGCCGCCGTCGATCCGCGCACCATCAGCTCGGCCGGGATCAGCGCGATGCCGCCGGGCGGCGGGTCCTCCTTGCCCATGGCCAGCCGCCCCGCCCGCGCCCCCGCCTCGAAGAGTGGCAGCCGTACGGTCGTCAGGGCCGGGACCACGTCCACCGAGAACGGCAGGTCGTCGAAGCCGGCCACCGAGATGTCCTCGGGGATGCGCAGCCCCCGGTCGCGGATCGCCGCCGCCGCGCCGAGCGCCACGGTGTCGTTCGCGGCGACGACCGCCGTGATCGCCGGTTCGCGGCGCAGGAGTTCGACCGTGGCGTCGTAGCCGGAGCCCCGGTCGTAGGAGCCGTGCACGGTCAGCCGGTCCTCCTCGCCGGCCGCCCCCGCCCCGCGCATCGCCTCGCGGTGACCGGCCAGGCGGTGGCGGGTCGTGGTGCGTTCCAGCGGGCCCGCGACGTACCCGATCCGGCGGTGGCCCAGGGAGAGCAGGTGACCGGTGAGCCGCCGGGCGCCGCCCTGGTTGTCGAAGGTCAGCGCGGCCACCACGGACGCCCCGTCCGGCAGCGGCGGCCGCCCGCACAGCACGACCCGGGTGCCCGCCTCCGCGAGCTTCGCCAGCTTCGCGGACATCGCCGTCTGGTGTTCCGGGTCCTCCACGGCGCCCCCGGTGAGGACGACGGCCGCGGCGCGCTGGCGCTGGAGCAGGGTGAGGTAGGTCAGCTCGCGGGCGGGGGAGCCGCCGGTGTTGCAGACGACCGCCAGCTTCTCGCCGCCCGCCCGCCCGGACCCGTCGCCGGGCCCGCCGATCTCGGTCTGCGCCGCGCCCGCCATGATCCCGAAGAACGGGTCCGCGATGTCGTTGACGAGGACGCCGACCAGGTCGGAGGTGGCGGCGGCCAGGGCGCTGGCCTGCCCGTTCAGCACGTAGTCCAGCTCGTCCACCGCGCGCAGCACCCGCTCCCGGGTGGACGCCGCCACCGGGTAATTGCCGTTCAGCACACGGGAGACGGTGGCCGGGGACACCCGGGCGCGGGCCGCCACGTCCGCCAGGGTGACTGTCATCGCATTTCCTCCGTGGAGTGGTGAGGGGGCCGGACCAATCAGCGGGCCCCCCTTGTCCGGTCCGCTGTCGGCAGGCTAGCGTCATCTCGCATAGAAAGCGCTTGCTACGGCCGTACGGAGGGAACTTTCGTGACACGCAGGACAGTGCGCATCGCCATGAACGGCGTCACCGGGCGCATGGGATACCGGCAGCACCTGGTGCGCTCGATCCTCGCGATCCGCGAGCAGGGCGGCCTCGACCTCGGCAACGGCGACGTGCTGTGGCCCGAGCCGGTCCTCGTCGGCCGCCGCGCCCACGCGCTGGAGGCGCTCGCCGAGCAGCACGGCCTGACCGAGTGGTCGACCGACCTCGACGCCGTCCTCGCCGACGACACCATCGACATCTACTTCGACGCCCAGGTCACCCAGGCCCGGGTGGAGGCGATCAAGAAGGCCGTCGCCGCCGGCAAGCACATCTACACCGAGAAGCCCACCGCCACGGACGTCGAGGGCGCCCTCGACCTGGCCCGCCTGGCCCAGGAGGCGGGCATCAAGCACGGCGTCGTCCAGGACAAGATCTTCCTGCCGGGCCTGCTGAAGCTGAAGCGCCTGATCGACGGCGGCTTCTTCGGCGAGATCCTCTCCGTGCGCGGCGAGTTCGGCTACTGGGTCTTCGAGGGCGACTGGCAGGAGGCGCAGCGCCCCTCCTGGAACTACCGTGCCGAGGACGGCGGCGGCATCGTCGTCGACATGTTCCCGCACTGGGAGTACGTGCTCCACGAGCTGTTCGGCCGGGTCACCACGGTCCAGGCACACGTCCAGACCCACATCCCGGAGCGCCGGGACGAGCGCGGCGAGCCGTACGCGGCGACCGCCGACGACGCCGCCTACGGCATCTTCCAGCTGGAGGGCGGCGCCGTCGCCCAGATCAACTCCTCCTGGACGGTCCGGGTCAACCGCGACGAGCTGGTCGAGTTCCAGGTGGACGGCACCCACGGCTCCGCCGTCGCCGGCCTGCGCAACTGCCGCGTCCAGCACCGCTCGGCCACCCCGAAGCCGGTCTGGAACCCGGACCTCCCGGTCACCGAGTCCTTCCGCGACCAGTGGCAGGAAGTCCCCGACAACGCGGTGTTCGACAACGGCTTCAAGGCCCAGTGGGAGCTGTTCCTGCGCCACATCGTGCTCGACGAGCCCTACACCTGGGACCTGATGGCGGGCGCCCGTGGCGTGCAGCTCGCGGAACTCGGCCTGAAGTCCCACGCCGAGGGCCGCCGCCTGGACGTCCCGGAGCTGTCGCTTTGACCAGCCGCCTCCCGCACGGACCCCTGGAGCCATCGCCGTGACCATCCATCTCCCGCAGGGCCCCTACGAACCCAGGGCCACCCCGCTCGACCTGGCACCGACGGGGACGCCCCTCGCCTCCCGTACGGTCTTCTCCGCCGCGCACGTGGTGGCCGACCCGTACGCCGACGTCACCCCGGACTCACCGGCCGCCGTCGACTGGGACGCCACGCTCGCCTTCCGGCGCCACCTCTGGTCGCACGGCCTGGGCGTCGCCGAGGCCATGGACACCGCGCAGCGCGGCATGGGCCTGGACTGGGCGGGCGCCGAGGAGCTGATCCGCCGCTCGGCCGCCGAGGCCAAGGCGGTCGGCGGCCGCATCGCCTGCGGCGTCGGCACCGACCAACTGCCCCCCGGCCCGGCCACGCTCGCCGAGGTGCGTTCCGCGTACGAGGAACAGCTCGCCGTCGTCGAGGAGAGCGGCGCCCAGGCCATCCTGATGGCCTCCCGCGCGCTCGCCGCAGCCGCGCAGGGCCCCCAGGACTACCTGGAGACCTACGCCCACCTGCTGCGCCAGGCCACCGAACCGGTCGTCCTGCACTGGCTGGGCCCGATGTTCGACCCGGCGCTCGAAGGCTACTGGGGCTCCACCGACCTGGACCTGGCCACCGACACGTTCCTCCAGGTCATCGCGGAGCACCCGGACAAGGTCGACGGCATCAAGATGTCGCTGCTCGACGCGGACCGCGAGATCGACGTGCGCCGCCGGCTGCCGAGCGGGGTGCGCTGCTACACCGGGGACGACTTCAACTACCCGGAGCTGATCGCGGGCGACGACCGGGGCTTCAGCCACGCGCTGCTCGGCATCTTCGACCCGCTGGGCCCGCTGGCCGCGCACGCGGTACGGGTCCTGGACACGGGCGACACCAAGGGCTTCCGCGAACTCCTCGACCCGACGGTCGAGTTGTCCCGGCACCTCTTCCAGGCCCCGACGCGCTTCTACAAGACGGGCGTGGTGTTCCTGGCCTGGCTGGCCGGCCACCAGGACCACTTCACGATGGTGGGCGGCCTCCAGTCGGCCCGCTCGCTGCCGCACCTGGCGAAGGCGTACGAACTGGCCGACCGCCTCGGCCTGTTCCCGGACCCGGAACTGGCGGAGTCCCGGATGCGCGCGCTCCTGACGGTCAACGGAGGCACCCGATGAGCGACGGCCGTCTCTCCATCAACCAGGAGACCATCAAACAGTGGTCGCTGCCGGAGCTGGCCGAGGGCTGCGCGAAGGCGGGGGTCGACAAGGTGGGCCTGTGGCGGGCCCCGGTCCAGTCGTACGGGGTCGAGGCGACGGCCCGGTTGCTGTCCGACCACGGTCTGTCCGTCACCAGCCTGTGCCGGGGCGGCTTCTTCACCGCCCTGGACCCGGCGGAGCGGGCCCGCGCCCTGGACGACAACCGCGCCGCGCTCGACGAGGCGGCGGGCCTGTCCACGGACACCCTGGTCCTCGTCTCGGGCGGCCTCCCGGAGGGCAGCAAGGACCTGTACGGCGCCCGCGAACGCATCGCGGACGCCCTGGCCGAGCTGGCCCCGTACGCGGCCGAACGCGGGGTGCGCCTGGCCATCGAGCCGCTGCACCCGATGTTCGCCTCGGACCGCTGCGTGGTCTCGACGCTCTCCCAGGCCCTGGACATCGCGGAACGTTTCCCCGCCGAGCAGGTCGGCGTGGTCGTGGACACGTACCACCTCTGGTGGGACGACCAGGCCCCCGCCCAGATCGCGCGGGCCGGCGCGGGCGGCCGCATCCACTCCTTCCAGCTCGCGGACTGGATCACCCCGCTCCCGGCGGGCGTCCTGCTCGGCCGCGGCCAACTCGGCGACGGCAGCGTGGACTTCCGGTTCTTCCGCGAGGCGGTGGAGGCCACCGGCTTCGACGGCCCGATCGAGGTGGAGATCTTCAACGAGGACCTGTGGGCCCGCGACGGCGCGGAGGTCCTCGCGGAGGTGGCGTCCCGCTACGCGGAGCACGCCTGCTGAACGCGGTCCTCCCCGGGGCCCGGCTGTGCGGTCCGGGTCCCGGGGCGGACACTTCCGGCTTCGGCCGGTACTGGTGCACCGCCGTCCGGGCTGTGAGCGGCGCGGCCCCACGACGGCGTTCGGTGGGAGGATCGTGGAGGGCCATCAGGCATCACTCACCTCCCATATCGGACGGACCCGACAACCATGTACGTCTCCCGCGTGATCGTTGACAACATCAAGTCGTTCCACGGTCCTCGCACGGTGGATCTCCGGCTGACCCGCCCGGACGGTTCGCACGCCGGATGGACCGTGCTTGCCGGCCGCAACGGTTCGGGAAAGACGACGTTGCTCCGTGCGCTGGCCCTGGCGCTGAGCGGGCCGGTGGCGACGCGAGGGCTGGTCCAGGGGTTCGAGAACTGGATGTCGCGCGGCGAGGCCGTTGGTGTGGCGCACGCCAAGATCGTCAGGGACTCGGCCTTCGACAAGTTCACCGCGTCGGGGCGCACCACGACCAACTTCTGGGCCGGCCTGCGATGGACGGCCCCGGCCGACGGCGGGGGCGGCCGCAAGGGTGCCCAGCCGGCGCTGGAAGAGATCAGGACGAACCCCAACGCCACGAGCGCCACTCCCGCCCAGCGCGGTCCCTGGGCCGACAACCCTGTGGGCTGGTTCTGTGCCGCCTACGGGCCGTTCCGGCGGATGGCCGGGGGTTCGGGTGAGGTGCAGCGACTGATGCTGGCGTCGGGCCCGGTGGCGCGACAGGCGAGCCTGTTTCACGAGGACGCCTCCCTGGCCGAAGGCGTCGCATGGCTGATCGAACAGCACCTGCGTGCACTCGAAGGCCGAGAGGGTGCCGCGGGCCTCAAGAGGGCTGCCCTTTCTGTCCTGGGCGACGGGCTGCTGCCCGACGGATACCGGGTGGAAGACGTCGACTCCGAGGGATTGTGGGTCACACGTGAGGGTCACCGGTTCCCGCTGCGGGAGATGAGCGACGGATTCCGCACGGTGGCCGCGCTGGTCGTGGACCTGTTGAAGCAGATCCATGATTCCTTCGGTGACGAGGCTTTCCACGCGGACGAAGGCCGGGCAAGCCTCCTGCACGTTCCCGGAGTCGTCATCATCGATGAGATCGACGCCCACCTCCACGTCTCCTGGCAGCGCCGCATCGGTCCCTGGCTGACCTCGCACTTCCCCAACATTCAGTTCATCGTCACGACGCACAGCCCGTACATCTGCCAGGCCGCCGACCCCGGTGGGCTGATCCGTCTTCCGGGGTCGGCGGAGGACGCCGCGCCCGAGGTCGTACCGGATGACCTGTACGAGCGGGTCGTCTACGGCAGTGGCGACGACGCGGTCCTGTCCGACCTCTTCGGGCTCGACACCCCGTACTCGGAGCACGCTGAACAGGTCCGAGCAGAGTTCTTGGCGCTGGAGTCGAGAGTGTACGAGGGGGATGTGTCGCCGGAGACGGCCGAGCGGTACAAGGAGCTGAAGGATTTGCTCGCCAGCTCCCCGGCAGCACGCGTGCACGAGATGTCCGCCCACCTCCACCGCCTCGCCGAGGAGATCAAGGACGAGGCGGAGTGATCCGGCTGGAACGCGCCGCCCTGCCCCTGGACACGGCGGCGCAGCTGAAGGTGTACACACGGGAAGTGGAGCAGACCCCCGAGGCGGACCGGAAGGACACCGCGGCACGCTTGTGGTCGCACTCGACCGTACGGCGGCGCGTCCGCGCCGGTCTCCTCGCTACCCTCGCGGACATGGCTCCCGGCCACCAGCGCTGTATGTACTGCGGCGACAGCCAGGGCACGGACATCGACCACTTCGAGCCGAAGAGCCTCGCCCCGGTGCGTACCTTCGAGTGGCTCAACCACTTGCTGGCCTGCGCGTACTGCAACAGCAACCAGAAGCGGAGCAGATTCCCGCGCGCGGAGGACGGCAGCCCGCTGCTGCTCGATCCCACGCTTGAGGACCCTCTTGCCCACCTTCGGCTGGTCCTTCCGCTGTGCACGTACAAGGCGCTGACGCCGCAAGGCGAGGCGTGCATCGACGTGTTCGGGCTCAACTCACGCGGTGTCCTCGTGGACGGCCGCAGAACGGCTTACGGCACCGCCAAGCAGTCGGTCGAACTGTGGCGCATCGCCACCGACCGGGGCCAGCACGGCAAGGCGGCCGAGATCGTCCGGGTGGCCTGGAACCGGCCGCTCGCGGACGTACTGGCGGCGATGTTCCACCAAGCCGGCCACCGCACCGCGGAGCTGTTGTTCCTGGGCGAGGAGGAGACCCTGGGACTGCTGCGCGACAGCGATCTGCGCGCGGCGTTCCTGTCCCGCGCCTGAGACCGGCCCGGCGGCCGGCCGTGCGGGGCCGCCGGGCGTGGACGGGGATCAGGCGGAGAGGTGCCCACCCTTGATCGCAGTGACGAAGGTGGCCCAGCCGCCGGCGGAGAACACGATGGCGGGCCCGGTGATGGCCTTGCTGTCGCGGACGGGGACGGAGGCGTGGCCGCGGGCGGCTTCGAGGCAGTCCCCGTTGGAGCCGCCGCTGTAGCTGGACTTGAACCATCCGGTCAGGGCTCGGGAGTCAGCGTAGGGGCGGGTGGTGCTGTGCATTTTCGTGCTCCTCTGCGATGGCCCGGATGAGGTCGATCGAAGCCCGTTGGGGCGCCGCCTCACTCAGGGCGAGAGTGTAGGACGCCTGGCAGGCGGCCACCAACGCCGGATCATCCATCAGATTTCCTGTGTGAAGCCCCTCTACGTAGGCAAGGGGAGGGCCGTCCGCGAAGTCCATCATGTACAGCGCGCTCTCCATGAGCGCGTGGGCGCCCACGGAAAAGGGCAGCACATGAAGGCGCAGGCGCCCGGAGGCCGCCATGTCCGCGAGCTTGCGCAACTGCTCCGCCATGACCTGAGGGCCACCGACGCGCCGTCGGAGAGACGCTTCGTCGAGCAGCGCCCAGACGACCGGACGCGCCGACTCCGCGAGCATCCGCCCGCGATCCAGGCGGTTGACGACGAACGTGTCAAGCTCGTCCGGCTGATAGTTGGTGTTGAACGCCTCGAAGACGGCCCGGGCGTACGGACCGGTCTGGAGGAGCCCAGGGATGAGCGACAACCCATACAGGCGCACCTCGGCGGCCTGCCGCTCCAGCTCGGCCACTGGCGCGAAGAACTGGGCGAACTTGGAGTCCAGGTCCTCAAGCCACCGTACGAAGAACCCGCCCGTGTCCAGCGCCCGGTCGATCCTCGCCGCGTCCTCCGGGCCCGGCAGTCGCCGGCCCGCCTCCCAGTGGCTGATCAGGGTGGGCGAGCAAACCACCATCTCGCTCAGTGCCTCCTGCGTCAGTCCCGCCGCGACGCGTCGCAGCCGCAACTCATCGCCGTACTTCTGTCGCGGCGAACGCGGCGCCCGCGGCGATCGATTCGTGCTCATGGTGCCCAACTCCCGGTCTTGACCGTTCCGCTGTCATCCCCGACCCCCTGGCAGCGTAACGACGAGCGGCCCCACTCTGTGATGAGTTCGCTACAGAGCGCAGACCCTCTGAAGGAAGCAGGCAGATGTGAAGGAAAACGAGGCGCAGACGATCAGGCTGCTGCCCTGGGAGGGGCAGGGCGGCAAGCCCTGTTACGTCTTCGGGGACGGCAACGGCTACGTGTCCCGGCTGGCCGACGGCATCGAGAGCGTGCAACTCGGCATGGCCGACGACCTGCTGGGCCACGCGGCCGACCTCCTCGCCGACCGGAAGGCCACGTGGCCGGAGCTGCACTTCCTGGCGAGCCGCCTGACCGAGTCCCTGCGGGACGTCCGCCGCGTCGCGGAGAGCCGGGGGGCGCGGATGGCGGCGCCGCGGCAGCACCCGGACCAGCTGTAGCGGCGGCGCTCAGTACTCCTTCAGCTGTCCGGGCCGCTCGAAGTAGAAGCCGCGCGGGCCCTTCGGTGCGCCGCTGTCCTCCGGCCAGGAAGTCCGCGCTACACCCTCGATCAACGAGCTGCCGTTCAGGACAGGCTTGCCGTCGAACCAGTGGCCGGAGAAGCCGAAGATGTGGGTTCCCCGGCCCAGCCGCAGCAGCCCCGAGGTGATCTGCGCCGCCGAGAGGGGCGTGTCGCCGGAGACCAGCGGGATGGACAGGAAGAGGTTCTGCTTCTCGCGCGCTGCGGGACCGGTCCACAGCGCGACGGTCACGCGTGGCTCGTCCGGGTCGGGGATGCACCCGCGCACGTAGTACGGCTTGGCGATCGGGGCGGTCGTGTAGTGCCAGAGCGCGGCCGCGACGGCGCGCTGAAGACGGGGCAGCGCGTCCACGGTGTGCCTCACTCGCCGCGCTCGCCTGCTTCGGCCTCTGCGACGGACTCGCGGAGACGTCGGGCGTTGGCGGGCGAACGCAGCAGGTAGTCGGTCTCCTGCCGTGAGGCTTCGGTCTCCGGTCGCGCCTCGTTCACGCGCTCGAAGGCCCTCTTGGCTCGGTCCTGCTTATCCATGTAAGCCTGCGCGGCGATCACCATGAAGGTGGAGACGTCGAGCCCGGCGTCCGCCGCGTACTGCCTGATCCGGGCACGGAGCTCGGCCGGCATGCTGATGGAAATCCGCTCGGTCGCCATCCCCTCACCGTAGCGCTGTCCGGCACCCGCGCATCGCTGTCGCACCCGCCCGATACCGTCGCCCCATGGCCACCACCGCGTCCCACACCCCCAACCTGGCCGTCCTCGAAGGCGTCCTCGAGCGGATCACGTACGCCAACGAGGAGAACGGCTACACCGTCGCGCGCGTCGACACCGGGCGGGGGGCCAACGATCTGCTCACCGTCGTCGGGGCGCTGCTCGGGGCGCAGCCCGGGGAGTCGTTGCGGATGGAGGGGCGCTGGAGCTCCCACGCGCAGTACGGCAAGCAGTTCACCGTCGAGAACTACACGACGATCCTCCCCGCCACCATCCAGGGCATCCGCCGCTACCTCGGCTCCGGGCTGATCAAGGGCATCGGGCCCGTGATGGCCGACCGGATCACCACCCATTTCGGCGTGGACACGCTCGACATCATCGAGCAGGAGCCGAAGCGGCTCGTCGAGGTCCCCGGGCTCGGGCCGAAGCGGACGAAGATGATCGCCGCCGCGTGGGAGGAGCAGAAGGCGATCAAGGAGGTCATGGTCTTCCTCCAGGGCGTCGGCGTCTCGACGTCCATCGCGGTGCGGATCTACAAGAAGTACGAGGACGCCTCCATCTCCGTCGTGAAGAACCAGCCCTACCGGCTGGCCGCCGACGTCTGGGGAATCGGCTTCCTGACCGCCGACAGGATCGCCCAGGCCGTCGGCATCCCGCACGACAGCCCGGAGCGGGTCAAGGCCGGTCTGCAGTACGCGCTGTCGCAGTCCACCGACCAGGGGCACTGCTTCCTGCCCGAGGAGCGGCTGATCGCGGACGGGGTGAAGCTGCTCCAGGTGGACACCGGACTCGTCATCGAGTGCCTGGCGGAGCTGGCCGAGGAGCCGGAGGGCGTCGTACGGGAGAAGGTGCCCTCGCCCGAGGGCGGGGAGCCGGTCACGGCGGTGTATCTGGTGCCGTTCCACCGGGCCGAGATCTCGCTCGCCGCCCAGGTGCGGCGGCTGCTGCGGACGCCCGAGGAGCGGATGCCCGCCTTCGCGGACGTGGACTGGGAGAAGGCGCTGAAGTGGCTCGCGGGCCGGACCGGGGCGAAACTCGCGCCCGAGCAGGAGGCCGCCGTGCGGCTCGCGCTCACCCGGAAGGTCGCCGTGCTCACCGGCGGCCCGGGCTGCGGCAAGTCGTTCACGGTCCGGTCCATCGTGGAGCTGGCCCGGGCCAAGAAGGCCAAGGTGGTGCTGGCCGCGCCGACCGGGCGGGCCGCCAAGCGGCTCTCGGAGCTGACCGGCGCCGAGGCGTCCACCGTGCACCGGCTGCTGGAGCTGAAACCGGGCGGCGACGCGGCGTACGACAAGGACCGTCCGCTGGACGCCGATCTGGTGGTCGTGGACGAGGCGTCGATGCTCGATCTGCTGCTCGCCAACAAGCTGGTCAAGGCGGTGGCACCGGGTGCCCACCTGCTGCTCGTCGGCGATGTGGACCAGCTGCCCTCGGTGGGGGCGGGGGAGGTGCTGCGGGACCTCCTCGCCGAGGGCGGCCCGGTGCCGGCGGTGCGGCTGACCACGATTTTCCGCCAGGCCCAGCAGTCGGGCGTCGTCACCAACGCGCACCGCATCAATTCCGGCGTACCGCCCCTCACTCAGGGGCTCAGTGACTTCTTCCTCTTCGTGGAGGACGAGACGGAGGATGCCGGGGTGCTCGCGGTGGACGTCGCGGCCCGTCGCATTCCGGCCAAGTTCGGGCTCAACCCGCGCCGGGACGTCCAGGTGCTCGCCCCCATGCACCGGGGCCCCGCCGGGGCCGGTCATCTCAACGGGCTGCTCCAGCAGGCGATCACCCCGGGCCGGCCGGGCGTGCCCGAGAAGCGGTTCGGCGGCCGGGTCTTCCGGGTGGGGGACAAGGTCACCCAGATCCGTAACAACTATGACAAGGGGGAGAACGGTGTCTTCAACGGCACGGTGGGCGTCGTCACCGGCCTCGACCTGGACGAACAGCGGCTGACGGTCCTCACCGACGAGGACGAGGAGATCGGCTACGACTTCGACGAGCTGGACGAGCTCGCCCACGCGTACGCCATGACGATCCACCGTTCGCAGGGCAGCGAGTACCCGGCCGTCGTCATCCCCGTCACGAAGAGCGCCTGGATGATGCTCCAGCGGAACCTGCTCTACACCGCCGTGACCCGGGCCAAGAAGCTCGTCGTGCTGGTCGGCTCGCGGCAGGCGATCGGCCAGGCGGTCCGCACGGTTTCCGCAGGCAGACGGTGTACGGCGCTGGATCACCGGCTGCGCGGGGACGCCGACGGAGGATCGTCGGTAAAAATGATCGATCAAAACGGTGGGAAACATCACGGAGGTCTTCCGGAACCGCAGTCAAGGGGGCAGGATGGCTAAGTTCGCGGCACTCAGTGCCGCGAATAGATCCAATGGACGACCCCGAGTGCACTCTCCTGAGCCAAATGGGGGAGGGTGGAGACAGTCAGGGAACCTCGAAGAAGAGGCACTACGTCGGTGAGGGATGACGTGAGCGAGCACACCAACAACGCTGTGGTACTGCGGTACGGCGATGGCGAGTACACCTACCCGGTGATCGACAGCACCGTCGGCGACAAGGGCTTCGACATCGGGAAGCTCCGGGCGAACACCGGCCTGGTGACGCTGGACAGCGGATACGGCAACACCGCTGCCTATAAATCGGCCATCACCTACCTCGACGGCGAGCAGGGCATCCTGCGCTACCGCGGCTACCCCATCGAGCAGCTCGCCGAGCGCTCGACGTTCCTCGAGGTCGCGTACACGCTGATCAACGGTGAGCTTCCCAAGGTCGACGAGCTGTCGACCTTCAAGAACGAGATCACCCAGCACACCCTGCTGCACGAGGACGTCAAGCGCTTCTTCGACGGCTTCCCGCGCGACGCCCACCCGATGGCCATGCTGTCCTCGGTCGTCAGCGCGCTGTCCACGTTCTACCAGGACAGCCACAACCCGTTCGACGAGGAGCAGCGCCACCTCTCGACGATCCGGCTGCTCGCCAAGCTCCCGACCATCGCCGCGTACGCGTACAAGAAGTCGATCGGTCACCCGTTCGTCTACCCGCGCAACGACCTCGGCTACGTCGAGAACTTCCTGCGCATGACCTTCTCGGTGCCGGCCCAGGAGTACGAGCTGGACCCGGTCGTCGTCTCGGCGCTCGACAAGCTGCTCATCCTGCACGCGGACCACGAGCAGAACTGCTCGACCTCCACCGTGCGCCTGGTCGGCTCCTCGCAGGCGAACATGTTCGCCTCGATCTCCGCCGGCATCTCGGCGCTGTGGGGCCCCCTGCACGGCGGCGCCAACCAGTCCGTCCTGGAGATGCTGGAAGGCATCCAGGCCAACGGCGGCGACGTCGACTCCTTCATCCGCAAGGTGAAGAACAAGGAGGACGGCGTCCGCCTGATGGGCTTCGGCCACCGGGTGTACAAGTCCTTCGACCCGCGCGCCAAGATCATCAAGGCCGCCGCGCACGACGTGCTGTCCGCCCTCGGCAAGTCCGACGAGCTGCTCGACATCGCGCTCAAGCTGGAGGAGCACGCGCTCTCCGACGAGTACTTCGTCTCGCGCAACCTCTACCCGAACGTGGACTTCTACACGGGTCTCATCTACCGCGCGATGGGCTTCCCGACCGAGATGTTCACCGTGCTCTTCGCGCTCGGCCGGCTCCCCGGCTGGATCGCCCAGTGGCACGAGATGATCAAGGAGCCGGGTTCCCGCATCGGCCGCCCGCGCCAGATCTACACCGGCGAGGTCCTGCGCGACTTCGTCCCGGTCGAGGGCCGCTGAACGCCCCCTCCCGCATCACCCCGGCCCTGACTGACCCGCCGGACCCTTCGCCCCCGACTGCCGCGTCCTCGCCCCGAGCGACGCGGAGCCGGGGGCGTTGTGCGTCCGCGGGGCTGCGCTCGGGGGTGCGGTGCGGGGCGGGCGTGCTGTACGGGTGTGCGCGGGGCGCGTACAGGGGCGCGCGGGGCGCGTGCGGGAGCGCTCCCGTGTGTAAGCGAGAAGCGCCCCGCCGTCGATCCCCCCACGGGCCGACAGCGAGGCGCTTCCCATGTCCCGGAGCGGATTCCCCCCACGGGATCCGGCCGGGCGTTCAGTGGGAGCCGTAGCTCCTGGGCTGTGCCTCGGTCCTGCTTGTCCTGCTTCTGCTGCTGTGGTCTGCCGGGGTACGTACCGACGGGAGGGCCGCTCAAAGCTCCCCGGTGTACGTGCCCCGGCCCACGCTTGCCCGGAGCATCCCCCAAGATGCTCCGCCGGACGTCCCCCAAGACATCCTTGGCATCGCACTCTAAGACTTACGAACCCATCGAATGGTTACCCTGAAAACGATGTGATCTGGATCTCATTGTGGAAATTACGTGAAGGACCGCAGGCGCAGGCTGTTCGTCACGACGAAGACCGATGAGAACGCCATCGCCGCTCCGGCAATCATAGGGTTGAGCAGCCCAAACGCCGCAAGGGGTAGAGCGGCCACGTTGTAGCCGAATGCCCAGAAGAGGTTGCCCCTGATGGTGGTGAGGGTGCGGCGGGAGAGGCGGATGGCGTCTGCCGTCACCTTGAGATCTCCACGAACCAGCGTCAGGTCGCTCGCCTCGATCGCGGCGTCCGTGCCGGTTCCCATCGCCAGGCCCAGGTCGGCCTGGGCGAGGGCGGCGGCGTCGTTGACCCCGTCGCCGACCATGGCGACGACCCGCCCCCGGGCCTGCAGCTCCCGGATGACGTGCGCCTTCTCCTCGGGCAGCACCTCGGCGCGGACCTCGTCGATCCCGACCTCGCGGGCCACGGCGTCCGCCACGGCACGGTTGTCGCCGGTCAGCAGGATCGGGGTGAGGCCGAGGTCCCGGAGCGCCGCGACGGCTTCGGCGCTGCTGTCCTTGACCGTGTCGGCCACCTTGAGGACGGCGCGCGCCTCGCCGTCCCAGGCCACCGCGACGGCCGTGCGCCCTTGAGCGGCGGCGTCCGTGACGGCGGCGGCCAGGGCCTCGGGGAGGGTGATCCCGGCCTCGGTGAGCAGCTGTTCGCGGCCGACGAGGACGGCGTGGCCGTCGACGAGGCCCTGGACGCCGAGGCCGGGGAGGTTGGCGAAGTCCTCGGGGGTGGGGAGGGGGGTGCTGGTGCGGTCGGTGGCTCCGGTCGCGACGGCCTGGGCGATGGGGTGTTCGGAGGCGTTTTCGAGGGCTCCGGCGAGGCGGAGGGCGTCGGTCTCGGTGGTGGTGGGGGTGGTGTGGACGGCCTGGAGGGTCATGCGGCCGGTGGTGACGGTGCCGGTCTTGTCCAGGACGACGGT
>NZ_JBEYCF010000027.1:0-100138 GCF_040632605.1 Streptomyces sp. NPDC019224
GCCCGGAGGTCGCGGTCCGGCCGCTCGCAAGGATGAGCCGGGTCCAGGTCGTGCAGACGCTGTCGGCGGGCATCGACCACGTCGAGCCCGCTCACCCGCAGGGGGCAGTCGCCGCAGCACGGTTCGAAAACAGATGTATCTCTCATGATGAACAACGCCTCCCAGCGGGTTCCGGGCGTCCCCGCGTGCGCTACATTCATGGACCGGGTGCACTGTGGTAGGGGACGCGTGGACAGGGTGGGGGCCCGTCCGGCGACGTACGACCGGTCAGTTGCGCGCACCCGATCCTGAGTGGGGGAAGTGCGTACAACAGTGGAAACTTGGCGTGAAGGTGCCCATGCGGGGCACACACACGAGCCGAACGAAGTCACCATCCAACTGGACGGAATCGGACGGCAGCTCTCCGAGCTGCTCCCGGAACCCACCGCTCCGGACGGCTCCGACGGCCCCGTCTTCGTCGACGAGAGCGGCCGGCGCGGCAAGACACTGCGACGGCTCGGCTGGGTCCTGGCCGCCGTCTTCGTCTGCTACGCCGTGACCCTGGTCGTCGCCGTCCTCGGCGGCAACTCCAGCGCCCCCTTCCTCCCGCTCTCCAACCAGGAACAGCAGGACCCGGGCCCCGTCGGAAACGACGGCGGCAGCACACCGGCAGGTGCGGCGACCGCGTCCGTGCCGGCCGCCGACCCCGGAGCTCCGGACGCCGGCGACGATTCGACGGCTCCGGACGCCGGGCTTCCCGCCGGTGAGTCCCCGGCCCCCGCGCAAGAACAAGAAGGCGCCGACTAGATGACCACCCCTGCCCCCCGGGGCAGGCGCAACACCCACAGGAAGAAGCAGACCCGTCGGCGCAGACTTCCGATGCGCTACATGCTGCCGCTCCTGTTTCTCGTTGCCCTGCTCGCCATGCTGATGCTCCGTGGCTACGTGCACAGCGAAATCCTCGCGGACCACCGGATCCAGCCGCCGACGGCCACCGACCGGGTGCCCGGGCAGGTGCTGGAGGGCGGGCCGGTCATCGACGCCCGCAGCACCACCGAGCCCGCGAAGAGCCTGCGCATCCCGGACCACCGGATCGTGCTGACCTTCGACGACGGCCCGGACCCGGTGTGGACGCCGAAGGTGCTGGACGAGCTGAAGAAGTACCACGCCCACGGCGTCTTCTTCGTCACCGGCACCATGGCCTCGCGCTACCCGGACCTCGTCGAGCGCATGGTCGAGGAGGGACACGAGGTCGGACTGCACACCTTCAACCACCCCGACCTGTCCTACCAGTCCACCAGTCGCATCGACTGGGAGCTGTCCCAGAACCAGCTGGTGCTGGCCGGTGCGGCCGGTATCCGCACCTCGCTGTTCCGGCCGCCCTACTCCTCGTTCGCCGATGCCATGGACAACGCGTCCTGGCCGGTCACCCAGTACATCGGCAGCCGCGGCTACCTCACCGTCGTCAACAACACCGACAGCGAGGACTGGAAACGGCCGGGCGTCGAGGCGATCATCGACCGGGCCACGCCCCAGCACGGCAAGGGCGCCATCATCCTGATGCACGACTCCGGGGGGAACCGGTCCCAGACCGTCACCGCCCTGGGGAAGTTCCTGCCCCGGATGCAGAAGCAGGGCTACGAGTTCGCCAACCTCACCGCCGCGCTCGGTGCCCCCAGCGCGCACACCCCGGTCACCGGGTTCGCCCTCTGGAAGGGCAAGGCGTTCGTCTACGCCGTGGGCGTCTCGGAGCACATCACCGATGTGATGGTGGCCGGCCTCGCCGTCATCGGTGTGCTGGTCTTCGCCCGCTTCGGGCTGATGCTGGTGCTGTCCTTCGTCCACGCCCGCCGGGTCCGCAGGCGCGGCTTCCGCTGGGGCGAACCCGTCACCCGCACGGTGTCCGTCCTGGTGCCCGCGTACAACGAGAGCAAGTGCATCGCGAACACGGTGCGTTCGCTCCTGGCAAGTGACTATCCGGTCGAAGTCATCGTGATCGACGACGGCTCCACGGACAGCACCGCGGACATCGTCCAGCGGATGCGGCTGCCCAACGTCCGGGTGGTGCGCCAGCGCAACGCGGGCAAGCCCGCCGCCCTCAACAACGGCATCGCGCACGCCCGCAACGACATCATCGTGATGATGGACGGCGACACGGTCTTCGAACCGTCCACCGTCCGCGAGCTGGTGCAGCCCTTCGGCGACCCGCGCGTCGGCGCCGTCGCGGGCAACGCCAAGGTCGGCAACCGCGACTCGCTCATCGGCGCCTGGCAGCACATCGAGTACGTGATGGGCTTCAACCTCGACCGCCGCATGTACGACGTGCTGCGCTGCATGCCCACCATCCCCGGCGCGGTCGGGGCGTTCCGGCGCGAGGCGCTGGAGCGGGTCGGCGGCGTCAGCGACGACACCCTCGCCGAGGACACCGACGTCACGATGGCCCTGCACCGGGACGGCTGGCGCGTCGTCTACGCGGAGAACGCCCGCGCCTGGACCGAGGCGCCGGAGACCGTGCAGCAGCTCTGGTCGCAGCGCTACCGGTGGTCGTACGGCACCATGCAGGCGATCTGGAAGCACCGCCGGGCGGTCATCGAGCGCGGGCCCTCCGGCCGGTTCGGCCGCGTCGGACTGCCGTTCGTCTCCCTGTTCATGGTCGTCGCCCCGCTGCTCGCCCCGCTCATCGACGTCTTCCTGCTGTACGGGCTCGTCTTCGGGCCCACCGAGAAGACCGTCGGCGCGTGGCTCGGCGTCCTCGCGGTGCAGCTGGTGTGCGCCGCGTACGCCTTCCGGCTCGACCGGGAGCGCATGACCCATCTGCTCTCGCTGCCCCTCCAGCAGGTCCTGTACCGGCAGCTCATGTACGTGGTGCTGCTCCAGTCCTGGATCACCGCTCTCACCGGCGGCCGGCTGCGCTGGCAGAAGCTGCGCCGTACCGGTGTCGTGGCGGAGGCGCCCGGCTCGCCGCCGTCCCCGCGTGCGCGCACGCACGACCGGAGGCCCGTCGCATGACGCACCCACAGCAGTCGTACGGAAAGACGTACGCGGACGAGCGGACCATGGCGCTCCGGGTGCCACTCCCCGCCCCCGCCGCCGAGCCCGCCCCCGCCGCACCCGAGCCCCTCGCGCCGGCCGGGACGGGCCGGGACCGCTATCTCGACCTGCTGCGGGCCGTCGCGCTGGTCCGGGTCGTGGTCTTCCACCTCTTCGGCTGGGCCTGGCTGACCGTGGTGTTCCCGTCCATGGGCGTCATGTTCGCCCTGGCCGGCTCGCTGATGGCCCGGTCGCTCGCCCGGCCCGCGTGGAGCGTGATCCGGAGCCGGGTCCGCAGGCTGCTGCCGCCCATGTGGGCGTTCGCCGCCGTCGTCGTCCCGGTGGTCTTCGCGCTCGGCTGGAAGCCGGTGCGCGAGGAGGGCGTCTGGTGGTTCCTCAAGCTGGGCTGCTACGTGCTCCCGATCGGCACGCCGCCGTTCCCGTGGGAGAACGGCTCCGAGGGCGGCTGGCTGGAGACCTCCTGGGCCGAGCAGGGGATAGGGCCGCTCTGGTACATCCGCGCCTACCTGTGGTTCGTCCTGGCCTCCCCGCTGCTGCTGAAGGCGTTCCGGAAGCTGCCGTGGGTGACCCTGCTCGCTCCGGTCGGGCTGACCGCCGTCATCGGCACCGGTCTGGTCACCGTGCCGGGCGCGGCCGGTGAGGGCCTGGTCGACTTCGCGGTGTTCGGCTCCTGCTGGATCCTCGGCTTCGCCCACCACGACGGGCTGCTGAGGACCGTCCCGCGCTACCTGGCGGTCTCGCTGGCCGCGATGCTCATGGCCTTCGCCCTGTGGTGGGCCTCCCACCACCTCACCGAGGAGGGCTGGAACCTCGACGAGATCCCGCTCGCCCAGGCCACCTGGTCGCTCGGCTTCTGCATGATCCTGCTCCAGTACGCGCCCTCCTGGCGGGAGCTGCCGGGCCGGCTGGCGGGCTGGGACACCCTGGTCACCCTCGCCAACAACCGGGCGGTGACGATCTATCTGTGGCACAACATGCTGCTGATGGCCACCTTTCCGATCATCGACCTGCTCTGGGAGGTGCCCTGGGTCGGCGATCACCTCGGCACGTACATCGACCGGGCCGACAACGCCCTGGCGCTGATCATCGTCTGGCCGCTGATCGGGCTGATGATCCTCGCCGTCGGCTGGGTCGAGGACCTCGCGGCCAAGCGGCGCCCGAGGCTCTGGCCCAACGGCGCCGCCCGCGCCCGGCGCTGACCGCGCTGCTCACCGGGCCGGCCCCGGCCCGGTGAGAGCAAGGTTGCCCACAGGTCACCTCGCGGCACGGCGCCGAAACGCGCGTTTCCTAGGTTCGGGACAACACCCCCGACCACCCGTGGAGGCACGTGATGGCTGGCCGTTGGATCGAGCACTGGGACCCGGAGGACGAGACCTTCTGGCGGGAGACGGGCGAGCGGACCGCCCGCCGCAACCTGTGGTTCTCCGTCCTGTCCGAGCACATCGGCTTCTCGGTGTGGACGCTGTGGTCGGTGATGGTGCTCTTCATGGGGCCCGAGTACGGGGTCGACCCGGCCGGGAAGTTCTTCCTGATCTCCACCGCGACCCTCGTCGGGGCCGTCGTCCGGGTGCCGTACACCTTCGCGGTGGCCCGGTTCGGCGGCCGGAACTGGACGGTGTTCAGCGCGCTCACCCTGCTCGTGCCGACGGTCGCCGCCCTCGCGGTGATGGAGCCGGGCACCTCGTACGGCACCTTCCTCGCCGTGTCCGCGCTGACCGGCATCGGGGGCGGCAACTTCGCCTCGTCGATGACCAACATCAACGCCTTCTTCCCGCTGCGCAGGAAGGGCTGGGCGCTCGGGCTCAACGCGGGCGGCGGCAACATCGGCGTGCCCGTGGTGCAGCTCGCCGGACTCCTGGTGATCGGTACGGCGGGGGCCACGCACCCCAGGATCGTGCTCGCCGCGTACATCCCGCTGATCCTGCTCGCCGCCGTGTGCGCCGCGCTCTTCATGGACAACCTGGCGCCCGTACGCAACGACACCGGGGCGGCGAAGGAGGCCGTGCGGGACCGGCACACCTGGATCATGGCGGTCCTCTACATCGGCACCTTCGGCTCCTTCATCGGCTACAGCTTCGCCTTCGGGCTCGTCCTGCAGACCCAGTTCGGCCGGACCCCGCTCCAGGCCGCCTCGCTCACCTTCATCGGCCCGCTGCTCGGCTCGCTGATCCGGCCGGCCGGCGGCTGGCTGGCCGACCGGTACGGCGGGGCCCGCATCACCCTCGTCAACTTCGCCGCCATGGCCGCCGCGACCGGCGTCGTCGTGTACGCCTCCCGGATCGCCTCGCTGAGCGTGTTCCTCGTCGGCTTCACCGCCCTGTTCGTCCTGTCGGGGCTCGGCAACGGCTCGACGTACAAGATGATCCCCGGCATCTTCCACGCCCAGGCCATCGCCCAGGGGCTGCGCGGCGAGGAGGCGGCGGCCCGGGGACGGCGGATCTCCGGGGCGGCGATGGGGCTGATCGGTGCGGTCGGGGCGCTCGGCGGGCTCGCCATCAACCTCGCCTTCCGGCAGTCCTTCCAGACCTCCGGCACGGGAACGGCGGCCTTCTGGTCCTTCCTCGCCTTCTACGGGGTGTGCTTCGCGCTCACCTGGGCGGTATACCTTCGTCGTGCCGCGGCCGTCCCGGCGAAGCCGCAGCTCAGCTACGCGGAGGTATGAGAGGCCACCGGCCGGGCGGGTGACGTAACGAGCGGGAAATACGGCTGAACCGGGTCTGTCACGCGGCGTTGGCAGGCTCGGTCCTCCGCACCATCGAGCAGCAGCGGGACGAGAGCCGGGTAGACCATATGCAGGACGACGCACAGCACGGGCCCCTCGCGGGCTTCACGGTCGGTGTCACCGCCGCGCGCCGGGCGGAGGAACTGGGCACACTCCTGCGGCGCCGGGGCGGCACCGTGGTGCACGCCCCCGCCCTGCGGATCGTGCCGCTCGCCGACGACGGCGAGCTGCTCGCCGCGACCGAGCAGCTGATCGCCGACACGCCCGACGTGGTCGTCGCCACCACCGCGATCGGCTTCCGGGGCTGGATCGAGGCGGCCGACGGCTGGGGCATCGGCGACCGGCTCCTGGCCACCCTGCGCGGGGTCGAACTCCTCGCGCGCGGTCCCAAGGTGAAGGGCGCCGTCCGCGCCGCCGGCCTGTCCGAAGCCTGGTCCCCGGCGTCCGAGTCCATGGCCGAGGTGCTGGAACGGCTCCTGGAGGAAGGCGTACAGGGCCGCCGCATCGCGCTCCAGCTGCACGGCGAGCCCCTCCCCGGCTTCGTGGAGTCGCTGCACGAGGCCGGCGCCGAAGTGGTCGCCGTCCCCGTCTACCGCTGGATGCCGCCGGAGGACATCGCGCCTCTCGACCGGCTTCTCGACCTGACCGCGGCCCGCGCCCTGGACGCGCTGACCTTCACCAGCGCCCCGGCGGCGGCCTCGCTGCTCGGCCGTGCCGAGGAACGCGGGCTGCTGACCGAGGTCGTCACGGCGCTGCGCGGCGACGTCGTACCGGCCTGCGTCGGCCCGGTCACCGCCGTGCCCCTGCAGGCGCGCGGGATCGACACCGTCCAGCCGGAACGCTTCCGGCTCGGCCCGCTCGTCCAGCTCATCTGCCGGGAACTGCCCGCCCGCGCCCGTACGCTGCCCGTCGCCGGACACCGCGTCGAGATCCGGGGCCACGCCGTCCTGGTCGACGAGGAGCTGCGCGCGGTCCCGCCGGCCGGCATGGCCCTGCTGCACGTCCTGGCCCGACGTCCCGGCTGGGTGGTCTCCCGCGCCGACCTGCTGCGCGCCCTGCCCGGCAGCGGTACGGACGAGCACGCGGTCGAGACGGCCATGGCCAGGCTCCGCACCGCCCTCGGGGTGCCCCGGCTCATCCAGACCGTGGTCAAGCGCGGCTACCGGCTGGCCCTGGACCCGGCGGCGGACGCCAAGTACGCGGGGGCCTGACCGGCCGGATAGCGTGCGTGCATGCTCGATGAGCCCCACCCGCTCGACGCGGGCACATGGCTGCGCCCGACCACGATGGCCGACGCCGCCTCCCGCGCCGAGGCGCTGACCCGCAGCCGTGCGTACATGAGGCCCTGGGAGCCCGTGCGCCCCGAGTCCTTCTACACCGCGGAGGGCCAGCGCGAGCGGCTGGCCGCGCTGCTCGCCGACCGCGAGGCGGGGCGCGTGATGCCCTGGGTGCTGAGCGACGCCGAGGACCGGGTGGTCGGCGGTTTCAACCTCAACGCCATCGCGCTCGGACCGTTCCGCAGCGCCTCCCTCGGCTACTGGGTGGACGTGGAGTACGCGGGCCGGGGGCTGGCCACGGCGGCGGTGCGCCGGATCTGCGAGCTGGCCCGCGACGGACTGCGGCTGCACCGGATCGAGGCGGGCACCGTACTGCACAACACCGCGTCCCAGCGGGTGCTCGCCAAGTGCGGGTTCGAGGAGTTCGGCATGGCGCCGCGCTACCTCCACATCGATGGCGAGTGGCGCGACCACCGCCTCTTCCAGCGCATCCTGCACGACGGCCCGGTGACCGGCGCGGAGAGCTGAGCCCCACCGGGCGCGTGCGGTCCGGCCGTCGCGTCCCCGGTGTCCGGAGCACCCCCGGGGGACGCCGTACGCGCCGCCGTCACGCAATCGATACCCCGGCGCGTGCCGGAGAGGGGGTGCCGCAGGTGCGCGCGGAGCCCCCGTCGCATAGGGTTGACGGCTGCTCAGTGCACGTCAGAAGGGGGCCTCGGTGGCCGCGCAGGAAGCCGCTGTCGATTCGCTGCGGGACCGGGAAATCGGTGTCGAGCAGGAACATCTCGACCGGGTGTACCACCGTCTTGAGGAGAAGATCCA
This sequence comes from Streptomyces sp. NPDC019224, assembly GCF_040632605.1. Classification (NCBI taxonomy): domain Bacteria; kingdom Bacillati; phylum Actinomycetota; class Actinomycetes; order Kitasatosporales; family Streptomycetaceae; genus Streptomyces; species Streptomyces sp. NPDC019224. The sequence goes on from NZ_JBEYCF010000027.1 coordinate 7,852, forward strand.
CGAGGCGGAATTTCTCATGGACGACGCCGTCAAGCGCGGCCAGGTCGGGACCCCGGGGGCGCTCGCCGAGCGCGACGCCCAGGTGTTCCGCGCCGGAATCCACCTCAACCGGCTGAACAACGAGTTCGAGGACTTCCTCTTCGGGAGGATCGACCTCCTGCTCGGCAAGGACGGCGAACGCGGCCCGGACGGCGCGTACACCTCCGTCGAGCCCGCCGACGACGTCGTGCGCGAGGACAACACCGCCGACATCGCCGAGACGCTGCACATCGGTCGGATCGGGGTCCTCGACGCCGACTACGCGCCGCTCGTCATCGACTGGCGGGCCCCGGCCGCGGCGCCGTTCTACCGCTCCACGCCCAAGGAGCCGGGCCGGGTGGTCCGCCGCCGCGTCATCCGCTCCAAGGGCCGCCGGGTCCTCGGTGTCGAGGACGACCTGATGCGCCCGGAGCTGACCGCGTACCTGGACGGCGAGAAACTCCCGGTCGTCGGCGACGGCGCCCTGATGGCGGCGCTCGGACAGGCCCGCAGCCACACCATGCGGGACATCGTCTCCTCCATCCAGGCCGAGCAGGACCTCGTCATCCGGGCACCCGCCGCCTCCGTCACCGAGGTCTCCGGCGGCCCCGGCACCGGCAAGACCGCGGTCGCCCTGCACCGCGCCGCGTACCTGCTCTACCAGGACCGGCGGCGGTACGCGGGCGGCATCCTCGTCGTCTCGCCGACGCCGCTGCTGGTCGCGTACACCGAGGGCGTGCTGCCCTCGCTCGGCGAGGAGGGCCAGGTCGCGATCCGCGCGGTCGGCTCGCTCTCCGACGACGCGGCGGGACCCGAGGGCGCGTACGGAAGGGGCGGCCCGAAGGGCCACGGTGAGGGGCGGTGGTCGGGCGACGGGGGGGCATACGACGAGCCGGCCGTCGCCCGGATCAAGGGCTCCTCGCGGATGCTCCCGGTGCTCCGCAAGGCGGCCCGCGGCGCGCTGGAGCAGCCCGCGCCCGGGCCGGCCGCCTCCGCCGAGGGGCAGCTGGAGTTCGGCGGGGCGGAGGAGGCCCCGCGGCCCGCCGGCACGCCCACCCGGCTGCGGGTGGTCGCCCTCGGCGGCCGGATCGAGCTCCAGGAGGACGAGCTGCGGCGCATCCGCAACAACGTCCTCAGCGGCACCGCCCCGGTCAACCTGCTGCGCCCGCGCGCCCGCAGGCTGCTGCTCGACGCGCTGTGGAACCGCTCCTCGGGCCGGGGCCGCTACACCGACCCGCAGCTGGCGGCGGAGCTGCGTTCGTCGTTCGACGAGGACGTGTCGACGGAGACCCCCTTCATCGAGTTCCTGGACGCCTGGTGGCCCGAGCTGACCCCGCGCGGGGTGCTCGCCGCGATGGCCGACGAGAAGCGGCTCGCCCGGTGGGCGCGGCGCACTCTCAACCAGGGTGAGGTGCGCCGGCTCGCGCGCTCCCTCAAGCGTCTGGACGCCGCCGGACAGGGACCGCTGTCGGTGCACGACGTGGCGATCCTGGACGAGCTGCAGACGCTGCTCGGCACCCCGAGCCGCCCCAGGCGCAAGCGCGAGGCGGACCCGCTGGATCAGCTCACCGGTCTGGAGGAGCTGATGCCCCGGCGCGAGGAGACCCAGTGGGAGCGGGCCGAACGGCTCGCCGCCGAGCGCACCGAGTACGCCCACGTCATCGTCGACGAGGCGCAGGACCTCACGCCCATGCAGTGGCGGATGGTCGGCCGGCGCGGCCGGCACGCCACCTGGACGATCGTCGGGGACCCGGCGCAGTCCTCCTGGTCCGACCCGGACGAGGCGGCGGCCGCCCGTGACGAGGCGCTGGGCAGCCGTCCGCGCCGGCGCTTCACGCTGACGGTCAACTACCGCAACCCGGCGGAGATCGCCGAGCTCGCCGCGAAGGTGCTGGCCCTCGCGATGCCCGGCATGGAGTCCCCGGCGGCGGTCCGCTCCACGGGCGTGGTGCCGCGCTTCGAGACCGTACGGGACGACGACCTGGCCGGGACGGTGCGCGAGGAGGCGCGGCGGCTGCTCGCCGAGGTGGACGGCACGGTCGGCGTCGTCGTGGCGATGAACCGGCGCGCCCGGGCCCGCGAGTGGCTGGCGGAGCTGGGCGACCGGGTGGTGGCCCTGGGCAGCCTGGAGGCCAAGGGGCTGGAGTACGACGCCACGGTGGTCGTCTCGCCGGCGGAGATCGCGGACGAGTCCCCGGCCGGGCTGCGGGTGCTGTACGTGGCCCTGACCCGGGCGACCCAGCAGCTCACGGTGGTCTCGGGGGAGCGGGACCTGCCGGACGAGGACGGGGTGCCGGACCTGCTCAGGGACTGAGTGGGGACCGCGGAACGGCTCGGGAGGGCCGGTCGCGGTCAACCCGCGCTGCGGGAATCACTTTTCCAGGTGGTTTGTTAGCCTGGTATCGGCACCGGCTCGATCCAAGCCCCCGGGCCCAACCTCAGTCGCTTCGAGCGACCACTTGCCGCGAGGCGAGCATGGCGGGCCGGTGTCGTCAACTGAAGAAGAGGCCCGCGTCACCTTCCGGTGGCGCGGGCCTCTTCGCGTTCCCGGACGGGCCTCGGTTCCGGACAGCGGTGACGGGGTTCCGTTGCGCCACTCTCTCTCGTATGGTGGAAAAGAGTTTCCGCGCTGCGACAGTCATTAACGGCTACTCGTCGGTAGGTGCGAATATCGGAAGGCGTGTCCGGCACCTGGGTGCCGGGCCGCGTAGCAATGAAGCTAAGGAAAGCGAAGGACTCGGCCATGGCAACGGCGCCCAGCGTCTCGTACTCGATGACGGTCAGGCTGGAGGTGCCCGCGAGCGGCACAGCGGTCTCCCAGCTCACCACGGCCGTGGAGTCCTCCGGCGGTTCGGTCACCGGCCTCGACGTGACCGCCTCCGGTCACGAGAAGCTGCGGATCGACGTCACGATCGCCGCCTCCTCCACCGCCCACGCCGACGAGATCGTCGAGGGGCTGCGCGACATCGAGGGCGTCGTGCTCGGCAAGGTCTCCGACCGTACGTTCCTGATGCACCTCGGCGGCAAGATCGAGATGGCGTCCAAGCACCCCATCCGCAACCGCGACGACCTCTCGATGATCTACACCCCCGGCGTCGCCCGCGTCTGCATGGCGATCGCCGAGAATCCCGAGGACGCCCGCCGCCTCACCATCAAGCGCAACTCCGTCGCAGTCGTGACGGACGGCTCCGCGGTGCTGGGCCTGGGCAACATCGGCCCGAAGGCCGCGCTGCCCGTCATGGAGGGCAAGGCGGCCCTCTTCAAGCGCTTCGCGGGCATCGACGCCTGGCCGATCTGCCTGGACACCCAGGACACCGACGCCATCGTCGAGATCGTCAAGGCCATCGCCCCGGGCTTCGCGGGGATCAACCTGGAGGACATCTCCGCGCCGCGCTGCTTCGAGATCGAGGCCCGGCTGCGCGAGGCCCTGGACATCCCCGTCTTCCACGACGACCAGCACGGCACCGCCATCGTCGTCCTGGCCTCGCTGACCAACGCACTGCGCGTGGTGGGCAAGGCGATCGGGGACGTGCGGGTCGTCATGTCCGGCGCCGGCGCGGCCGGTACGGCCATCCTGAAGCTCCTCATCGCCGCCGGCGTCAAGCACGCCGTCGTCGCCGACATCCACGGCGTGGTGCACTCCGGCCGCGAGGACCTGCGGTCGGCCGACCCGGACTCGCCGCTGCGCTGGATCGCGGACAACACCAACCCGGAGGCCGTCACCGGCACCCTCAAGGAGGCCGTCGTCGGCGCCGACGTCTTCATCGGCGTCTCGGCCCCGAACGTGCTGGACGGGGACGACGTGGCGGCCATGGCGGACGACGCGATCGTGTTCGCGCTCGCGAATCCCGACCCCGAGGTGGACCCGGCGATCGCCCGCCGCACCGCGGCGGTCGTGGCCACCGGCCGCTCGGACTTCCCCAACCAGATCAACAACGTCCTGGTCTTCCCCGGAGTCTTCCGCGGTCTGCTCGACGCCCAGTCGCGCACCGTCAACACGGAGATGATGCTCGCCGCCGCCCGCGCCCTGGCCGACGTCGTCGCCGAGGACGAGGTGAACGCGAACTACATCATCCCGTCGGTCTTCAACGACAAGGTCGCCGGTGCGGTCGCCGGCGCCGTCCGGGACGCCGCGCGCGCCGCCGGAGCCGCTGTGACGGGGCCCACGTCCGTCTGACGTACGGCGCGTCGCGGGTCGCGGCGCCCCAAACGCCCCTTTAGGGTGGGCGGGCGACGCGTCCCGCGACGCGCCGCACCCACTGCGGACCGCTTCGGGGGAGCCGACGGGACGTCACCACGACGAGGCAGTGGTGCTTTCCGCACGGCTCCCGGAGGATGCCGGATTGGCTTTCCCGCCGCAGGTGGGGGCAGGATGCTTTCTCAAGGACTACGTCCAGGGGAGACCCCACAGGGCGCGAGGTCTACCGGACCCTCTCCAGGGCAGACCCGGGTACGGGCACTGTCCGAGGGCCCTGGCAGCATCGGCTTCGATCTCACGCCTCACAGGCAAGAAGAACACGGGAGTAACAACATGAACCGCAGTGAGCTGGTGGCCGCCCTGGCCGACCGTGCCGAGGTGACCCGCAAGGACGCCGACGCCGTGCTGGCCGCTCTCGCCGAGACCGTCGGTGAGATCGTCGCCAAGGGCGACGAGAAGGTCACCATCCCCGGTTTCCTGACCTTCGAGCGCACCCACCGTGCCGCTCGCACCGCTCGTAACCCGCAGACCGGCGACCCGATCAACATCCCGGCCGGCTACAGCGTGAAGGTCTCCGCGGGCTCCAAGCTCAAGGAAGCCGCCAAGGGCAAGTAAGACCCCTGGGCACGACGAAGGGCGGTCACCCCGACCAGGGGTGACCGCCCTTCGTCATTCGCCCCGCCAGAGGCCCTCCGGGGGCCTTGTGGAGGACCTCGGCGCCGTCCCGGCGCCCTCACGGGCCCGGGACGGCGCCGCTCAGACCAGGGACCCGCCCGGCAGTTCCACCTTCGCGCCGAGCTTCTCCAGCTTGTCCATGAAGTTCTCGTAGCCCCGGTTGATCAGGTCGATGCCGTGCACCCGGGAGGTTCCCTGGGCCGCGAGGGCGGCGATCAGGTACGAGAAGCCGCCGCGCAGGTCCGGGATGACCAGGTCCGCGCCCTGGAGCTTCGTGGGGCCCGAGACGACCGCGGAGTGCAGGAAGTTGCGCTGGCCGAAGCGGCAGTCGGAGCCGCCCAGGCACTCGCGGTAGAGCTGGATGTGCGCGCCCATCTGGTTGAGCGCGGAGGTGAAGCCGAGCCGGGACTCGTACACCGTCTCGTGGACGATGGACAGGCCCGCGGCCTGCGTCAGGGCGACCACCAGGGGCTGCTGCCAGTCCGTCTGGAAGCCGGGGTGTACGTCCGTCTCCAGCGCGATCGCGTTGAGCGCGCCGCCCGGGTGCCAGAAGCGGATGCCCTCGTCGTCGATCTCGAAGGCGCCGCCGACCTTGCGGTAGGTGTTCAGGAACGTCATCATCGAGCGCTGCTGGGCGCCGCGGACGTAGATGTTGCCCTCGGTGGCCAGCGCGGCGGACGCCCAGGAGGCGGCCTCCAGGCGGTCCGGGATGGCGCGGTGGGTGTAGCCGTCGAGGCGGTCCACGCCGGTGATCCGGATGGTCCGGTCGGTGTCCATCGAGATGATCGCGCCCATTTTCTGCAGGACGCAGATCAGGTCCTCGATCTCCGGCTCCACGGCCGCGTTGGACAGCTCCGTGACGCCCTCGGCGAGCACCGCGGTCAGCAGCACCTGCTCGGTGGAGCCCACCGAGGGGTACGGCAGCCGGATCTTGGTGCCGCGCAGCCGCTGCGGGGCCTCCAGGTACTGCCCGTCCGCCCGCTTCTCGATCGTCGCGCCGAACCGGCGCAGCACGTCGAAGTGGAAGTCGATCGGCCGGCCGCCGATGTCGCAGCCGCCGAGGCCGGGGATGAACGCGTGGCCCAGGCGGTGCAGCAGCGGCCCGCAGAACAGGATCGGGATGCGCGACGAGCCGGCGTGGGCGTCGATGTCGGCGACGTTGGCGCTCTCGACGTGGGTGGGGTCCAGGACCAGCTCGCCCGGCTCGTCACCGGGGCGCACCGTCACGCCGTGCAGCTGGAGCAGCCCGCGCACGACCCGGACGTCACGGATGTCGGGCACGTTGCGCAGCCGGCTGGGTCCGCTGCCGAGCAGCGCGGCGACCATCGCCTTGGGCACCAGGTTCTTGGCGCCTCGGACGCGGATCTCGCCCTCCAGCGGGGTTCCGCCGTGGACAAGCAGGACATCGTCTGTGCCGGTCATGGATCTCGCGTTCCGGAGTGGTCGGGCAGGGGGCCAAACGAAAGGGTAATGGCCCCGCACCCCCCTTCCGTAAGGGAACGGGCGGTGCGCGAACGTCATGGATCCCCCGCGACACGCTCTGCTGTGGAGGACTTGCGGAGGGTCACCGTCCGGATGGGCGGCCCGCCCGTGCGCTCCCCATGCACCCGTGCGCCCTGAGCTGCGCTCGGGCACCGAGCGCGACGACCGCGTCACTTGCCCCCCGCGCCGGGCGAAGATGCGGGATCATTTCTGCCATGACCGAGGTGTCCTCGCTCACAGGGCGGCTGCTCGTGGCCGCGCCCGCCCTGGCGGACCCGAACTTCGACCGCGCGGTCGTGCTGCTCCTCGACCACGACGAGGAGGGCTCCCTCGGCGTGGTCCTCAACCGCCCCACCCCGGTGGGCGTCGTGGACATCCTGGCGGCCTGGGCCGGGCTGACCGGTGAGCCGGAGGTCGTCTTCCAGGGCGGGCCCGTCTCGCTGGATTCGGCCCTCGGGGTCGCGGTGATCCCGGGCGGCGAGGGGCCTCTCGGCTGGCGGCGGGTGTACGGGGCGATCGGCCTGGTGGACCTGGAGGCGCCGCCCGAGCTGCTGGCGGCGGCCGTCGGCTCGCTGCGGATCTTCGCGGGGTACGCGGGCTGGGGCCCGGGCCAGCTGGAGCGCGAGCTGTCCGAAGGCGCCTGGTACGTCGTGGAATCGGAACCCGGGGACGTGTCCTCGCCCCGCCCGGAGGGCCTGTGGCGTGCGGTCCTGCGCCGGCAGCGCAGCGAACTGGCCATGATCGCCACGTATCCGGACGACCCTTCGCTGAACTGATGTCCCGTCCTTCAGTACGCTTGGCGGTTATGAGCACTCTTGAGCCCGAGCGCGGGGCAGGTACCGGAACCCTCGTGGAGCCGACGCCGCAGGTGTCGAACGGCGACGGCGACCACGAGCGCTACGCCCATTACGTCCAGAAGGACAAGATCATGGCGAGCGCCCTGGAGGGCACCCCCGTGGTCGCACTGTGCGGCAAGGTCTGGGTACCGGGGCGCGACCCCAAGAAGTACCCGGTGTGTCCGATGTGCAAGGAGATCTACGAGTCCATGGGCGCCGGCGGCGACAAGGACAAGGGCGGCAAGGACAAGAAGTAGGGCGGCAGCGGCCGGTACGGCCCCCTCGAAGGCCCGGGAGTCCCCGGGGCGCGCATCCGCGTGCCCCGGGGACTCTTCGCGTCCGGGCCGGCCGCGCGTTGCGCGGGGCGGTTCGCCGGCTCGCGGAGTGGTGCAGACCACTTGTCGTCGGCCTGGTCCCCCGCCTACTCTCCTGCCTGTTGTGCAGAACGAAATACGCGTTGCGCATGCTGCAATCCCTTCCGGTGCGGGGGCGGGGACGCGGGTTCCGAGGGCGAAGGGGTGAGGTCGTGGGCGGTCGCCCGTGGTGCCGGGTGACGGGTCGGTCCGCCCGTCGGGCGGGTGTGGGGGGAGACGGAGCGGTTGAGGACTGACGTCATGGACATGGAACTGATCCCGGCGCCCCTGCGCGCCGACGGCCCGGGGCACCGCGGATTCGTCCTCGACGCCTCCACCACCATCGCGGCGGCCCCCGGCACCGCGACCACCGAACGCTGGCTGCGCACCACCCTGGGTGCCGCCTTCGGGCTGCCCCTCGCCCCCGGCGCCGACTCCGCCCCGCGCGCCGTGGTGCTGCGCACCGACGACACCCTGCCCCCGGAGGGCTACCGGCTGACCACCCGGCCCGACGAGAGCGTCGTCATCACGGGCGGCGGCCCCGCCGGGGTGTTCTGGGGCGCCCAGACCCTGCGCCAGCTGCTGGGCCCCGAGGCGTTCCGCCGGGCGCCCGTGAGCGACGCCGGCGCGCACGGCTTCGCGGCCGCCGACATCGAGGACGCGCCCCGCTTCGGCTGGCGCGGCCTGATGCTCGACGTGGCACGGCACTTCATGCCCAAGGACGACGTCCTGCGCTACCTCGACCTGCTCGCCGCCCACAAGCTGAACGTCCTCCACTTCCACCTCAGCGACGACCAGGGCTGGCGCGTCGAGATCAAGCGCCACCCGCGCCTCACCGAGGCCGGCGCCTGGCGTCCGCGTACCAAGTACGGCCACCGGGCCTCCGAGCTCTGGGACGAGACCCCGCACGGCGGTTACTACACCCAGGACGACATCCGCGAGATCGTGGCCTACGCCGCGGCCCGGCACATCCGGGTCGTCCCCGAGATCGACATCCCGGGCCACTCGCAGGCCGCCATCAGCGCCTACCCGGAGCTCGGCAACACCGACGTCGTCGACACCTCGGCCCTCGGCGTGTGGGACGACTGGGGCGTCACGCCGAACGTCCTGGCCCCCGCCGACCACGTCCTGCGGTTCTACGAGGGCGTCTTCGAGGAACTGCTGGACCTCTTCCCGCCGGAGACCTCGCCCTTCGTCCACATCGGCGGCGACGAGTGCCCCAAGGACCAGTGGAAGCGGTCGCCCGCCGCGCAGGCCCGCATCAGGGAACTCGGCCTGGCCGACGAGGACGAGCTGCAGTCCTGGTTCATCCGCCACTTCGACACCTGGCTCACCGCGCGCGGCCGCCGCCTCATCGGCTGGGACGAGATCCTGGAGGGCGGCCTCGCCCCCGGCGCCGCAGTCTCCTCCTGGCGCGGCTACGCGGGCGGCATCGCGGCCGCCGAGGCCGGACACGACGTGGTCATGTGCCCGGAGCAGCAGGTCTATCTGGACCACCGTCAGCACGGCGGCCCCGACGAGCCGATGCCCATCGGGTACGTCCGCACGCTGGAGGACGTCTACCGCTTCGAACCCGTCCCGCCGGCCCTGAGTGAGGAGGCCGCCCGGCACGTCCTCGGCACCCAGGCCAACGCCTGGTCCGAGGTCATGCAGAACCGCGCCCGCGTCGACTACCAGGTCTTCCCCCGCCTCGCCGCCTTCGCCGAGGTCGCCTGGTCGGCGCTGCCCGCCCCGGAGGAACGGGACTTCGCCGGTTTCGAGCGCCGCATGACCGCGCACTACGCCCGGCTCGACGCGCTCGGCGTCGGCTACCGGCCGCCGGCCGGACCGCTGCCCTGGCAGAAGCGCCCCGGCATCCTCGGACGCCCGATCGAGGGAGCGCCCCCGAACGTGTGAGCCCGGCGGCAACCCGCTCTCCCGCCACCACGGTCCCTGCGACCGTGGTGGCGGCGCCATTTCACGGAGGGGCGCTCCCGGCAGCGGGGAAAGTCGTACGAACATGCGGAAGGCCGGCAAAGAGGGCCCATCGCCGAACCGGCGTGAAACCGGGACCATTACCCTGGCCGGGGGCGGATACTCCCTTCGCGGACCTGCGCGTCGGGGCGGTCCGAAGATGTGCCAGAGTTGCCACGTCCGGGCTTCGAGCACGTACCGTACGGCGCAACAGGCGGGAGCGCCGGGACACCGGGAAGGGGCAGCTGGGTTGACCACGCACGCACCGCAGGCGACGCAGTCCGTGACGCTGCCTGCCTCGCTGGACGAGGCGGTGGCGGCACTCGGCGCCATGCCGGCCGCCGTCCCCGTGGCAGGCGGCACGGACCTGATGTCGGCCGTCAACAAGGGGCTCCTGCGCCCCTCCGGTCTGGTCGGACTCGGCCGGATCAGCGAGCTGCGCGGCTGGCACTACCAGGACGGTCACGCCCTGCTGGGCGCCGGCCTGACCCACGCCCGCATGGGGCGGCCCGACTTCGCGGCCCTCATCCCCGCGCTCGCCGCCTCCGCCCGCGCCGCGGGCCCGCCGCAGATCCGCAACGCCGGCACGCTCGGCGGCAACATCGCGTCCGCCGCCCCGACCGGCGACACGCTGCCGGTGCTCGCCGCGCTGGAGGCCGAACTCGTCATCGCGGGCCCCGGCGGCGCCCGCCGCGAGATCCCCGTCTCCCACCTGCTGGCCGGCCGCGAGATGCTGGAGCCCGCCGAACTGATCGGCTTCGTCCGCGTTCCGCTGCTGCACGCCCCGCAGGTCTTCCTCAAGGCCACCGGCCGCACCGGCCCGGGCCGCGCCACCGCATCCGTCGCGATCGTCCTCGACCCCGCCAGGCGCGGGGTGCGCTGCGCGGTCGGCGCCATCGCGCCGATGCCGCTGCGCCCGCTGGAGGCCGAGCGCTGGATCGCCTCACTGATCGACTGGGACGGGGCACGCGGCCTCGCGACCGACGCGCTGGCCGCCTTCGGCGAGTACGTCGCGGCCGCCTGCGTCCCGGACCAGGAACCACCCGCCGAGGGGGGAGAGGCGCCACCGCTGCCCCCCGCCGTACTGCACCTGCGGCGCACCGTCGCCGCGCTCGCCCGACGCGCGCTGGGGAGGGCACTGTCGTGAGCAAGGAGAACCCCGCCGAGCAGCACGCCGGCTGGCAGCCGACCCCGCAGGGCGGCGAGTACGACGGTGAGGCGACCGCCTTCGTCCACCTGCCGCCGGAGGACCTGGCGGACATCCCGCTGGCCGCGCCCGGCCACGGCTACACACCGCCGATGATCCTGCCGCTGACCCCCGCCGCCGGCCGCGACCCGTCGGCCACCGGCGGCTGGGCCGCCCGGCCCCCGGAACAGCAGACCGGCCGGCCCGGGCACTCCGCGCCGGACGCGGTGCACTGGCCCGACCCGAACCAGCAGTCCGGCTACGGCTATCCGCACCCCGGAGCGCAGCAGCACCCGAGCCCCTACCAGGAGCCGTACGCCGGTGACCCGGCCGCCACGGCCCAGTGGTCCGTCGACACCTCGGTGTCCTGGCCGGCCCCGGCCGCCTCGCCGGGCGGCGAGCTCTCGGACGACTCCGGCGAGCTGTACACCGCCCCGCCCGCCGCCGACTGGTACGCGGACCGCCCGGCCACCCTCCCGGGCGGCGCCCCCGCCCCGTGGGCGGTCCCGGAGCCGGCCGCGGCCGGCGAGACGGGGCGGGAGCAGGGGGAGGCCGGCGCGGACGCGCCGGCGGAGCCCCCGGCCGACGGTCCGGCGGAGGGTCCCGCCGATGCCCCGGCGGGTGTTCCGGCCGAAGGCGGCCCCGAGGCCTCGCCGCCCGTCCCCGACGAACAGCACCCCGTCGCGCCGGGATCCGGCGCCGTCACGGAGGCGGACGCCGCGGAGCCCGACGCCGGGCCCGTCGCGGAGGTGCGCGAGGACGCGGTGCCCGACACGGAGGGGGCCCACGCCGGTGCCGGGCCCGCCGCGGACCCCGGGGCGCAGGCACCCCAGGCACCCCCCGTAGCCGAAGGGCCCAGCGAGCACCCCGCCGCCTCGTACGTGCTCCATGTCAACGGCGTGGACCGGCCCGTCACCGACGCGTGGATCGGCGAGTCCCTGCTCTACGTGCTGCGCGAGCGCCTCGGCCTCGCCGGGGCCAAGGACGGCTGCTCGCAGGGCGAGTGCGGGGCGTGCAACGTCCAGGTGGACGGCCGGCTCGTCGCCTCCTGCCTGGTCCCCGCCGCCACGACCGCCGGCAGCGAGGTCCGTACGGTCGAGGGCCTGGCCGTCGACGGGGAACCGTCCGACGTGCAGCGGGCGCTGGCCGGCTGCGGCGCCGTCCAGTGCGGCTTCTGCATCCCCGGCATGGCGATGACCGTCCACGACCTCCTGGAGGGCAACCACCGCCCCAGCGAGCTGGAGACCCGCCGGGCGCTGTGCGGCAACCTCTGCCGCTGCTCCGGTTACCGGGGCGTCCTGGACGCCGTCAACGAGGTCATCGCGGGTCGCGAGGCCGCCGCCGAAGCGACCGCCGAAGCGGCCGGATCCGCGGAGCCGGACGAGGCCCGCATCCCGCACCAGGCGGCCCCGGGCGCCGGTAGTGTGCAGGCCCACCAGCAGGACGGAGGCATGGCGTGAGCAACGAAGCGGCCGGCGCCGCCCACACGGCGATCGGCATCCCCTCGCCGGCCGGCCCGGGCGGACCCGAGGCCGAGCGGCCGCGGCTCGGCATCGGCGCCTCGCTGCCGCCGGCCGACGCCCGCGCCAAGACCGAGGGCACCTTCCCGTACGCCGCCGACCTGTGGGCCGAGGGCCTGCTCTGGGCGGCCGTTTTGCGCTCCCCGCACGCGCACGCCCGCATCGTGTCCATCGACACCTCGGCCGCCGCCGAGATGCCCGGCGTACGCGCGGTCGTCACCCACCAGGACGTGCCGGGCGAGGCCCTGTACGGCCGCAGGGTCGTCGACCGCCCCGTCTTCGCCTCCGACCTGGTCCGCCACCACGGCGAGCCGATCGCCGCCGTCGCCGCCGACCACCCGGACACCGCCCGGCTGGCCGCCGCCGCGATCGCCGTCGAGTACGAGGTGCTGGAAGCGGTCACCGACCCCGAGAAGGCGTTCGCCGCCGATCCGCTGCACCCCGACGGCAACCTCGTCCGCCACATCCCGCTGCGCTACGGCGACCCGGAGGCCACCGGCGAGGTCGTCGTCGAGGGGCTGTACCGCATCGGCCGCCAGGACCCGGCCCCGATCGGCGCCGAGGCCGGGCTCGCGGTGCCCCGGCCGGACGGCGGGGTCGAGCTGTACACCGCCTCCACCGACCCGCACACCGACCGCGACCTGGCCGCCGCCTGCTTCGGCCTCGAACCGGAGCGGGTCAAGGTCGTCGTCACCGGCGTGCCCGGCGCGACCGGCGACCGCGAGGACCCCGGCTTCCAGCTGCCGCTGGGCCTGCTCGCCCTGTGCACCGGCTGCCCGGTGAAGCTGGCCGCCACCCGCGAGGAGTCCTTCCTCGGCCACGCCCACCGCCACCCGGCCCTGCTGCGCTACCGCCACCACGCGGACGCGGAGGGCCGCCTGGTCAAGGTGGAGGCCCAGATCCTGCTGGACGCGGGCGCCTACGCGGACGCCTCGTCGGAGTCGCTGGCCGCCGCGGTCGCCTTCGCCTGCGGCCCGTACGTCGTCCCGCACGCCTTCATCGAGGGCTGGGCCGTCCGTACGAACAACCCGCCGTCCGGCCATGTCCGGGGCGAGGGCGCGATGCAGGTCTGCGCCGCCTACGAGGGCCAGATGGACAAGCTGGCAGCGAAGCTGGGGATCGACCCGGCCGAGCTGCGGATGCGCAACGTCCTGGCCACCGGCGACATCCTGCCCACCGGGCAGACGGTGACCTGCCCCGCGCCCGTCGCCGAACTGCTCACCGCGGTCCGGGACTTCCCGCTGCCCGCGCTGCCCAAGGACGCCCCGGAGGACGACTGGCTGCTGCCGGGCGGCCCCGAGGGCGCGGGCGAACCGGGCGCGGTGCGGCGCGGAGTCGGGTACGCGCTGGGCATGGTCCACATGCTCGGCGCGGAGGGCGCCGACGAGGTGTCCACGGCCACGGTCCGGGTCCACGACTCGGTCGCCACCGTCATCTGCGCGGCCGTCGAGACGGGGCAGGGCTTCTCCACGCTGGCCCGCCAGGTCGTCCAGGAGACCCTGGGCGTCGAGGAGGTGCACGTCGCCTCCGTCGACACCGACCAGCCGCCGGCGGGCCCGGCCGCCCACGGCCGCCACACCTGGGTCTCCGCCGGCGCCGTCGAACGCGCCGCGAAGATGGTCCGCACCCAGCTCCTCCAGCCCCTGGCGCACAAGTTCGGGATGTCCACGGAGCTGCTCCAGATCACCGACGGCAAGATCACCTCGTACGACGGGGTGCTCTCCACCACCGTGTCGGAGGCGCTGGACGGCAAGGAGCTGTGGGCCACCGCCCAGTGCCGCCCGCACCCCACCGAACCGCTGGACGAGTCCGGGCAGGGCGACGCCTTCGTGGGCATGGCGTTCTGCGCGGTCCGCGCGGTGGTGGACGTCGACATCGAGCTGGGCTCGGTCCGCGTGGTCGAGATGGCCCTCGCCCAGGACGTCGGCCGCGTCCTCAACCCGTCCCAGCTGGCGACCCGGATCGAGGCGGGCGTCACCCAGGGCATCGGCGCCGCCCTCACCGAGAACCTGCGCACCGCCCGCGGCCTGGTCCGCCACCCGGACCTCACCGGCTACGCCCTGCCGACCTCGCTGGACACGCCGGAGATCCGCATCGTCAAGCTCGTCGAGGAGCGCGACGTGGTCGCCCCGTTCGGCGCGAAGCCGGCGTCGGCGGTGCCGGTCGTGACCTCGCCGGCCGCGGTGGCCGCGGCGGTCCGCGCGGCGACCGGCCGCCCGGTCAACCGCCTCCCGATCCGCCCCCAGGCGGCGGTCGCGGCACCGAAGGGCTGAGCGTCCCGGACACATGACACCGCCCGCCCCTCCGAGCGAGGGGCGGGCGGTGGTGCGTGGAGACCGTGACCGGATTCGAACCGGTGTAACTCGAGTTGCAGTCGAGCCCCTGAGCCTCTCGGGCACACGGTCCTGCGTGGTGTCGCCGAACCGACCGTAGGCCCGGCCGCACGGCCCTCTCAAGGCTTCCGGCGGCCGTGCAACGCGACTGCCACACGCCGTTCACGAGCGGGGCGGCAGGCGTAGGACCAAGGGCCGAGACCGGGGCCGACCACCGACAGGGTTCATCAGGTGTTTCGCCCCTTACCCTTGGCTCATGACCGCCCTGGAACCGCGTGACACCGATGTCCCGCGCCTCGACGAAGACATCGACGTCCCCGGCCTCCCCGCCCCCGTACCGCCGGAGGGGATCCTCGGGCGGACCTACCGGGCGCTCAGCATCGGCATCGTCTCCGTGGTGTTCCTGATCGCCTTCGAGGCCACCGCCGTGGGGACCGCGATGCCGGTCGCCGCGCGTGAGCTGAACGGCATCCCGCTGTACGCGTTCGCGTTCTCGGCGTACTTCACCACCAGCCTCTTCGCCATGGTCCTGTCCGGGCAGTGGGCCGACCGGCGCGGCCCGCTCGCCCCGCTGGCCGCCGGGATCAGCGCCTTCGCGGCGGGGCTCCTGCTGTCCGGGACCGCGGGCTCCATGTGGATGTTCATCGCGGGCCGCGCCGTGCAGGGGCTCGGCGGCGGGCTGGTGATCGTCGCGCTGTACGTGGTGATCAGCCGCGCCTACCCGGAGCGCCTGCGGCCGGGGATCCTGGCCGCGTTCGCCGCGAGCTGGGTGATCCCCTCGGTCGTCGGGCCGCTGGCCGCCGGAAGCGTGACCGAGCACCTGGGCTGGCGCTGGGTCTTCATCGGCATCCCGGTCCTGATCGTCTTCCCGCTGGCGCTCGCGCTGCCCGAGATCCGGCGCATGGCTGCCGGGCCCGCGGACCCGGAGGCGCCCGTGGAGGCGTACGACCGCCGGCGCATCGCGCTCGCGCTGGGCATCTCGCTGGGCGCCGGGCTGCTCCAGTACGCCGGCCAGGAGCGGAACTGGTTCTCCCTGCTGCCGGCCGCCGCCGGGGCCGCGCTGCTCGTCCCCGCGATCCGGGGCCTGCTGCCCCACGGCACGTGGCGCGCGGCGCGCGGGCTGCCCGCGGTGGTGCTGCTGCGCGGGGTGGCCGCCGGGTCGTTCATCGCCGCCGAATCGTTCGTCCCGCTGATGCTGGTCACCCAGCGCGGCATGTCCCCGACCCTCGCGGGCCTCTCCCTGGCGGCGGGCGGCGGCACCTGGGCGCTGGGCTCCTACGTGCAGTCCCGGCCGCGCATGGAATCGCGCCGCGAGCCCCTGATGGTCGGTGCCATGGTCCTGGTCGCCCTCTCCATCGCGGCGGCCCCGGCCGTGCTGATCACCTCCGTGCCGGTGTGGACCGTGGCGGTCGCCTGGGCCTTCGGCTGCTTCGGCATGGGCGTGGTGATCGCCTCCACCAGCGTGCTGCTCCTGAAGCTGTCCGCCCCCGAGGAGGCCGGTGCCAACTCGGCCGCCCTCCAGATCTCCGACGGCCTCTCCAACGTCCTCCTGCTGGCCGCGGGCGGCGCGGCGTTCGCCGCGCTGGGCGGCGGCGCGGTGGACGCGGCCCACGAGGTGGCGGAAGCCGCGTCCGCCTCCCACCCGGGCGCCTTCGCGGTGGTCTTCTTCCCGATGGCGGCGGTGGCCCTGGCGGGAGCGTGGGTGGCGGGGCGGGTGCGGGAACGGTAAGTGGTACCGCGGTGGCCCCATGTGTGGTACTGTCGTGGTATGGCTATGAACCTGCGTCTGCGTGACGACCAGCAAGAGGCGCTCAAGCTCCGTGCGGAGGAAGAGGGCCGGAGCATGCACGCCATAGTGCTTCTGGCGATCGACCGGTACCTGGAGCAGGAGGCCGACCGTCACGAGGTGCGTCGGCTCGGCGCCAAGTACGCGGCTCACCATGCCGACCTGTTGAGGAGGCTGGGGGAGTGAAGTACCTGACGGTCCAGGAAGTGCTGGACCTGGCGGAACTCGCGTGCGGGGGGCAGCAGGTAGCGGTGCGTGACCTGGGGCTACTGAGTTCGGCGGTCCACCGGCCCCAGTCACAGATGTACGGCGTCGAGGCATACTCGGACCTCTTCGAGAAGGCCGCCGCGCTGCTGCAGTCGCTGGCGGTGAACCATCCCCTGGTGGACGGCAATAAGCGCATGGCCTGGATGTCCACGGTCGTGTTCCTCGACTTCAACGGCTCGGAGATGGTGGCCGTGGACCAGGACGAGGCGTACAAGCTCGTCGTCGAGGTGGCGCAGGGCAGTCTGGACGACGTAGGAGAGATCGCGCGGCGTCTCCGTGCACTGCACGCGGGCATGTGAACTGAGTCGCACTGCTACGGCCCCTCGGTCCGCTTGTACGAGAATCACGTGTGGGTGCCAGTAGGGTGGCCAAGCTGTCCTGCGGGGCACCCCACACGTACTCGAGAGACCCGAACCGGAGACCGTGACTACTACCGCCTCCCACCACCTCTCACCCGCCTTCCCCGGCCGCGCCCCCTGGGGCACGGCCGGCAAGCTGCGAGCCTGGCAGCAGGGCGCCATGGAGAAGTACATCCAGGAGCAGCCGCGCGACTTCCTCGCGGTCGCCACCCCCGGCGCGGGGAAGACCACCTTCGCGCTGACCCTCGCGTCCTGGCTGCTGCACCACCACGTCGTGCAGCAGGTCACCGTCGTCGCGCCCACCGAGCACCTGAAGAAGCAGTGGGCCGAGGCGGCCGCCCGGATAGGGATCAAGCTCGACCCCGACTACAGCGCCGGTCCGCTGAGCAAGGAGTACCACGGGGTCGCCGTCACCTACGCGGGCGTCGGCGTGCGCCCGATGCTGCACCGCAACCGGTGCGAGCAGCGCAAGACCCTGGTCATCCTCGACGAGATCCACCACGCCGGTGACTCCAAGTCCTGGGGCGAGGCCTGCCAGGAGGCGTTCGACCCGGCGACCCGGCGGCTCGCGCTCACCGGTACGCCGTTCCGGTCGGACACCAACCCGATCCCGTTCGTCGTGTACGAGGAGGGCGACGACGGCATCCGCCGCTCCTCCGCCGACTACACCTACGGCTACGGCAACGCCCTGGCCGACGGCGTCGTGCGGCCGGTGATCTTCCTCAGCTACAGCGGCAACATGCGCTGGCGCACCAAGGCGGGCGACGAGATCGAGGCCCGGCTCGGCGAGCCGATGACCAGGGACGCCATCGGGCAGGCCTGGCGCACCGCCCTGTCGCCCACCGGTGACTGGATCCCCAACGTGCTGAGCGCCGCCGACAAGCGGCTCACCGAGGTCCGCAAGGGCATCCCGGACGCGGGCGGGCTCGTCATCGCCACGGACCAGGAGTCGGCACGCGCGTACGCCAAGATCCTGAAGAAGGTCACCGGAGAGTCGGCCACCGTCGTCCTCTCCGACGAGAAGGCCGCGTCGAAGAAGATCGACAAGTTCAGCCAGGACGAGTCGCGCTGGATGGTCGCGGTCCGCATGGTGTCCGAGGGCGTCGACGTGCCGCGCCTGGCCGTCGGGGTGTACGCGACCACCATCTCGACCCCGCTGTTCTTCGCCCAGGCGGTCGGCCGCTTCGTGCGCTCCCGCAGGCGCGGGGAGACCGCGTCCGTCTTCGTGCCGACCATCCCGATGCTCCTCGAGTTCGCCAACGAGATGGAGGTCGAGCGGGACCACGTCCTCGACAGGCCCAAGAAGGGCGGCGACGAGGAGAACCCGTTCGCCGAGGAGGACAAGCTCCTCGCGGACGCGGAGCGGCTGGAGGACGAGGAGACCGAGGAGCAGCTGCCGTTCGAGGCCCTGGAGTCCGACGCGGTCTTCGACCGGGTGCTGTACGACGGTGCCGAGTTCGGCATGCAGGCGCACCCCGGCAGCGAGGAGGAGCAGGACTACCTCGGCATCCCCGGCCTCCTCGAACCCGACCAGGTGCAGCTGCTGCTCCAGAAGCGGCAGACCCGGCAGATCGCGCACAGCAGGCAGAAGCCCGCCTCGGAGGCCGACCTGCTGGAGAAGCCGGCCCAGGACCGGCCGGTCGTCACGCACAAGCAGCTGCTCGGCCTGCGCAAGCAGCTGAACACCATGGTCTCGGCCTACACCCACCAGAGCGGCAAGCCGCACGGCGTCATCCACACCGAGCTGCGCCGGGTGTGCGGGGGGCCGCCGAGCGCGGAGGCCACCGCCGGGCAGATCGAGCAGCGGATCAAGAAGGTCCAGGAGTGGGCCACCCGGATGAGGTGACCGCCGTACGGCCCGGGCCCCGGAATCCTCGCCGCGAGGGTCCCGGGGCCCCCTTCGAACGAAGAATCGGCCGGAAAAATTTTCACGGTGGGTCAACGGCGGTTCGCCTTCGGGCTACGGAGCGTCGCGGACGAGTCGGCCGACATGGACGCGCGTAGATGTGCCGTGAACGGTCCGCGCGCCGCTGACCGGCGCTTATGCTCCCGCACTGCGAGCCGGTTCACCGGGGCGACCGGATTCTGGACGAGGTCTTCCGCTGAGCGGACCCGCTCGCTACTGTCCAAAAAAATGTGAACGCCCCGTGGCAATGTGGCCGCGGAGCGCAGCCGGTGCCTTGGCCAGGCCGGCGGCCTCTCCGTGCGTCGCCCCGGGACCGGTGGCGCACCTCCCACGGGACAGCCGCCGCCGCTCACCCACGGAGGAGAGGGCGTCGTGACCGCGGAAACCTCCCAGACGCTCGACCGAGGACTGCGTGTCCTCAAGCTGCTCGCCGACACCGACCACGGTCTGACGGTCACCGAGTTGTCCAACAAACTCGGCGTCAACCGCACCGTGGTCTACCGTCTGCTCGCCACGCTGGAACAACACACCCTGATCCGCCGTGACTTGGGCGGCCGGGCGAGGGTCGGTCTCGGCGTGCTGCGCCTGGGCCGCCAGGTGCACCCGCTCGTACGGGAGGCGGCGCTGCCGGCGCTGCGCTCGCTGGCCGAGGACATCGGGGCCACCGCCCACCTCACGCTGGTCGACGGCTCGGACGCGCTGGCCGTCGCGGTCGTCGAACCGACCTGGACCGACTACCACGTGGCCTACCGGGCGGGCTTCCGCCACCCGCTGGACCGGGGGGCCGCCGGCCGGGCGATCCTCGCCGCCCGCCAGAAGCCGGTGGGCGAGACGGCCTTCACCCTCACCCACGGCGAACTCGAAGCCGGCGCGAGCGGCGCGGCGGCGGCGCTGATGGGTGTGACGGGGGTGGAGGGCAGCGTCGGCGTGGTCATGCTGGCGGACTCCGTACCCGAGCGGGTGGGCCCCCGTGTCGTGGACGCGGCCCGCGAGGTCGCGGACGCGCTGCGCTGACGCGTTGCGCTGAGAGACCCAGCCCGTCCGGCGTTTGAGGACGGAACCGGCTCGCCGGGGACCGACGCCCTCGGTGGGCCGAAGCCCCGGCCGGGTCGCACGTTAGATTGGGGCGCGTGTTCACACCGCCCCGCACCCTCGCCCTGGCCGCCCTCCCCGTCGCCGCGCTCCTCGGCGTGGCCGCCTTCGCGCCGCTGCCGTTCACGCTCGCGCAGCCGGGGACGACCGCGGACGTGCTGGGGGACGACCGCGGCACCCCCGTGATCAGCATCGAGGGGACCCCGACCCGCCCCACCGAGGGCGAGCTGCGGATGACGACGATCGTGGCGACCGGCCCCGAGGAGGAGGTCGGCATCGGTGACGTCGTCGACAGCTGGTTCCGTACGGACAGGGCCGTGATGCCCCGCGACTCCGTCTACCCGACCGGCGGCTCCGAGAAGGAGATCGAGCAGCACAACCTGGACGACATGGCGGAGTCCCAGGACGCCGCCGTGGACGCCGCGCTGAACTACCTGGGCCTGGGGCCCGGCTCCGTCGACGTCACCCTGCACCTGGCGGAGGTCGGCGGCCCCAGCGCCGGCCTGTTCTTCGCGCTCGGCATCGTCGACAAGCTCGACGGCGACGGCTCGGGCGGCGACCTCACCGGCGGCCGCACCATCGCCGGCACGGGCACCATCGAGGCGGACGGCGAGGTCGGCGCGGTCGGCGGGGTGTCGCTCAAGACGCAGGCGGCCCGGCGGGACGGGGCGACCGTCTTCCTCGTACCGAAGGCCGAGTGCAAGGAAGCGAAGTCCGAGCTGCCGAAGGGCCTGCGCCTGATCCCGGTCACGACGCTGAAGGACGCGGTGAACTCGCTGCGGGCCCTGGACCGCGGCGGGAAGATCCCCGGCTGCTGAGCTTCGGGACGCTACGCCGTACGAGGGGCGTGGGCCGGGCGGCCGGGGCCGGTCGGGAGCACGCGCAGGCCCACCTCGACCATGGTCCAGCCCAGTGTGCTCCGCAGCTTCCGGCGCAGGGCGGTGCGGCGGGCGAGGCGGAGGTCGCGGACGTGGAGGCGCGTCTCGGGGGAGTGGACGCGGTACGGAGCGAGGTAGGTCTCGGGGTTCATGGCGGTCGGTCCCTTCAGTCGGTGCGGCGCGGGAAGACGTGCAGGTGGGTGCGGACGACGGCGGAACCCTCGGTGTCCTCGGGGACGCGGCCGCGGTAGCTGTTGATCAACTCGTGTATCCGCTCGACGAGTTCGAGGGAGAGCTCGGGGGTGAGGCGGATCTTGAAGTTGCTGAGGCTGGAGCCCTCGTACCACTCGCGGGACCATTCGTGCATCGTGCCGAGCCAGGTGCCCAGCTCCTGCGCGTGCAGCGTGGCGATCTCGTGCAGGACGAGGCCCATGGCGCCTCGGACCTCGGGGTCGGCGTCGTGCAGGAGGTCCGCGTCGAAGGAGGTGCCGGCGTGCGCCGCCCGCCACCAGCGTTCGCGGCCCTTGCCGCGCGTCGGGTCGTCCTCGACGAAGCCGTACGAGGCCAGTTGGCGCAGGTGGTAGCTGGTGGCCCCGCTGGACTCGCCCAGCCGGCCGGCGAGGCCGGACGCGGTGGCGGGGCCGTGCTCCCGCAGGGCGTTGAGCAGGCGGAGCCGCAGCGGGTGGGCGAGCCCGCGCAGGGCGCGGGCGTCGATGTTCAGGAGATCCGGTTCGGCCGCCGTCGCGCTGTGGTCGTCGTGCGGTTCGTCGAGTGGCATGGCTCCACCGTAGAGTTGCAAAGAGAGTTTTGCAACGGGCCTTTGCAAAGGATCTTTGTAACTCTCCCCGGCCCCGCCGCCTCTCACCCCTCCTTGATGAACCCCTCCTCGATCAGCCAGTCCTTCGCCACGTCGTGCGGGTCCTGGCCCTCCACGTCCACCTTGGCGTTCAGGACCTGGGCGACCTCCGTGTTCAGCCGCTTGCTGAGCGGGTCGAGGAGGCCGGCGATCTCCGGGTACTTCTCCAGCGTCGGGGTGTGCACCACGGGCGCCGCGTTGTAGTTGGGGAAGAAGTGCTTGTCGTCCTCCAGGACCACCAGGTCCATCGCCTTGATGCGGCCGTCCGTGGTGAAGACCTCGCCGAGCAGGCAGGAGTCGGACTTGGAGACCTGGGTGTAGATGATGCCCGCGTCCATCTTGCGGATGTTGGCGGCCGGCAGGGACATCCCGTACTTCTTCTCCATGCCGGGCAGCCCGTCGTCGCGCGAGGCGAACTCGTTCTCGACGCAGACCGTCACCGCCGAGGGGTTCTTCTTCGCCAGCGCGGCCACGTCGGAGAGCGTCCTCAGGTGGTACTTGGCGTTGTTCCTGCGGCTGATGGCGAGCGCGTAGGTGTTGTTGAGGGTGGAGGGCGGCAGCCAGGTCACCCCGTTCTTCAGGTCCGCGTCGCGCACCGCCTTCCACTGCTCCATCGGGTCGGCGATGGGCTCGGCGTGCCCGAGGTAGGTGATCCAGCCGGTGCCCGTGTACTCGTACTCGGCGTCCGCGTCGCCCTGGATGAGCGCCTCGCGGGCGCTGGTCGAGCTGGGCAGGTTCGTCCGGTCGAGGACCTCCGCCCCGGCCGCCTTGAAGATCAGCCCGATCATCTGGCCCAGGATGATGTTCTCGCTGAAGTTCTTCGAGGTGACGGTCAGCGACGCGCCGTCCAGCGGCTGCCCCTGCCCGACGGACCCGGGCACCACGTCGTCCACCATCGGCGACCCGCTCTTCAGCCCGCACCCCGCCAGCACCAGGGCCAGCGCGGCCCCGCCCGCCAGGGCCGTACGCGCCCGCCGCGCCGTCCGCCGCGTCCTCATCGCCCCACCTCCAGACCGCGCGGGGTGAGCGCCACCTCGGCCAGCGAGGCCAGCCAGTCCACCAGGAGCGCCAGCACCACCGTCAGGACCGAGCCGAGCACCAGGACCGGCATGCGCTGGGTCTGGATGCCCGAGGTGATCAGGTCGCCGAGCCCGCCGCCGCCCCCGAAGGTCGCCAGGGTCGCCGTGCCCACGTTCAGCACGAGCGCGGTCCTGACCCCGGCCAGGATCAGCGGGACGGCGAGGGGGAGTTCGACCCTGGTGAGGGTGCCCATGGCCGACATGCCGATACCGCGCGCGGCCTCCACCATGCTCGGCTCGATCGCCCGGAGACCGGCGACCGTGTTGGAGAGCACCGGCAGCACCGCGTAGATCACCATGCCGGTGATGGCGGTGGACGGGCCGATGCCGAGCCAGATCACCAGCAGGGCCAGCAGGCCGATCGCCGGGGTCGCCTGCCCGATGTTGGCGATCGCCGTGACCACCGGAGCGGCTTTGCTCAGGCCGCGCCGGGTCAGCGCGATGCCCAGCGGGATGGCGATGATCAGCACCCAGAACGTGGAGATCGCGGTCAGCCTCACGTGCTGCCACCAGCGCACCTCGACCGTGTCACCGGCCAGCGAGTTCTCCGCGACCGAGTCGAGGTGGACGTTCTCGATCCAGACGTACGTGAGGATCAGCACCACCGCGAGCACCGCCGGCAGCACCACCAGCTTGCGCCAGGTGATCCGGCGCGGCGGCTTCGCCGGCCGCGGGGCGGGCTCGGCCTCCTCCTCGTCGCGGAAGGCGCGGCCCTGCACGTCGTGCTCGCCCGGCGGCCGTTCGCGGCCGGGTGCGGGGGAGGGCCCGGAGGGGGAGTCGGGGGTCATGCGCCCGCACCGCCCTCCTGCTCCTGGGCGGTCTGGTGGACGCGCAGCTCCTCCAGGTCGTGCTGGTGCTCGATGGCGGTCAGCCGGTCCGCCTCCAGGAGTTCGTGCACCGAGTTCATCAGGGTGTGCATGTCGACGACCCCGGTGAACTCGCCGCGCCGGCCGGTGACCGCGACCCGCCCGCCGCTGTCCGTGAGCACCGCCTCCAGGGCGTCGTGCAGCGTGGCGTCCCGGGTCACCGTGTCGTGGATCAGCTGCCCGGCCCGCGCCAGGGAGCCCCGGGCCCGCATCAGGTCGCCGCGCCGCAGCCACTTGTAGGGGCGGTTCCTGCGGTCCAGCATCAGCAGTTCGTTGTACGAACCGGCGCGCAGCTTGTTGAAGATCGACTGGAGGGGGTCGTCCACCGTCACGGTCGGGAAGTCGGCGATCTCCACCTCCCGCACCCGGGTCAGGTTGAGCCGCTTCAGGGCCGCGCCCGCGCCGACGAAGCCGGAGACGAAGTCGTCCGTCGGGTTGGTGAGGATGGCCTCCGGGGTGTCGAACTGCGCGATGTGCGACCGCTCGCGCAGCACCGCGATCCGGTCGCCCAGCTTGATCGCCTCGTCGAAGTCGTGGGTGACGAAGACGATCGTCTTGTGCAGTTCGTGCTGGAGCCGGATCAGCTCGTCCTGGAGGTGGTCGCGGGTGATCGGGTCGACCGCGCCGAACGGCTCGTCCATCAGCAGCACCGGCGGATCGGCGGCCAGCGCCCGGGCCACGCCCACGCGCTGCTGCTGGCCGCCGGAGAGGGCGCGCGGATAGCGGCCGTGGAACTCGCGCGGGTCGAGGCCGACCAGGTCGAGCATCTCCTCGACCCGGTCCTTCACCCGCGACTTGGACCAGCCCGCCATCTTCGGGACGAGGGCGATGTTCTCGGCGACCGTCATGTGCGGGAAGAGGCCGGACGACTGGATCGCGTACCCGATCTTCCGGCGCAGCTTCACCGGGTCCATGTCGGTGACGTCCTCGTCGCCGATCCTGATCCGGCCGGCGGTCGGCTCGATCAGCCGGTTGATCATCTTCAGCGTGGTGGACTTCCCGCAGCCGGACGGCCCCACGAAGATCACGGTCTCGCCGGCCCTGATCTCCATCGACACGTTGTCCACGGCCGGGCTGGGGTTGCCCGGGTAGCGCTTGGACAGGTTCTCCAGCTGGATGGTGGCGCCGGAGGTGGTTTCGGGCGTGGGCGGCTGCCCGGATTCCGCCGCGGTATCAGACACGGATCCCCCTCGGGATGGTGAGCCGGCCCAGCAGGACGTACGCGGCGTCGAAGAGCAGGGCGAGGACGACGATGCCGAGGGTGCCCGCGAGCACCTGGTTGATCGCGTTGGCGCTGCCCAGGGAGGCGATGCCGCGGAAGATCTCGTTGCCGAGGCCGGGCCCGGAGGCGTACGCGGCGATGGCGGCGATCCCCATCAGCATCTGGGTGGATACCCGGATGCCGGTGAGGATCGGCGGCCAGGCCAGCGGCAGTTCCACCTTGAGCAGCTGCGCGGTCCGCGACATCCCGATCCCCTTCGCCGCGTCCACCAGGGCGGGGTCGACGCCGCGCAGGCCCACGATGGAGTTGCGGACGACGGGCAGCAGCCCGTACAGCGTCAGGGTGATCACCGTGGGGGCGACCCCGAGGCCGACCAGCGGGATCAGCAGACCGATGGCGGCGAGGGACGGAATGGTCAGCACGGTCGCCGTCGAGGTGATCGCCACCGAGGAGCCCCAGCCGCTGCGGTAGCTGACGACCCCGATCAGGACCCCGAGGAGGGTGGCGATGACCATGCACTGGAAGACCGCGCTGACGTGCTGGAAGGCGTCGGTGAGCAACTGCTGGTGACGGTTGGCCACGTACTCCCAGAAGCTCACCCGTCACTCCTCGGCTCAGTCGGTGTCCTGCGCGGCCTGCTCGACGAGCGGGATGACGCGCAGGGGCACGGCGTTCTCCATGACGATGGCCGTGGAGGCCCGGACAATGCCATCAAATCCGACAACCCGGTCGATCACCCGCTGGAGATCCGCGTTGGACCGGGCCACCAGCCGGCACAGCATGTCCCCGTGCCCGGTGGTGGTGTGCAGTTCCAGCACCTCCGGTACACCGCTCAAGTGCGCCCGTACGTCGGCTCCTTGGCCCTGTTTGATCTCCAGCGTGGCGAACGCGGTGACCGGGTAGCCGAGGGCCGCCGGGTCGACGTCCGGACCGAAGCCGCGGATGACGCCATTCGACTGAAGGCGGTCCAGGCGCGCCTGCACCGTCCCGCGCGCCACGCCCAGCCTGCGCGACGCCTCCAGGACACCGATCCTGGGTTCACGCGCCAGCAGCACGATGAGCCGCCCGTCCAGTCGATCGATCGCCATGCCGTCCTCCGGGGTCGGTGTGATGGGCACCATGTACAGATAGCCCGGTCATCATGGCCACTCACTGGGCAGATTGACCAGTGATCATGCGAACTGTTGCGCACCTTGCGGAGTGGCGGGAACCTCGGGGCATGACAGAGACGATGCACAGCACCCCCGAGACGTCCCGGCAGGCCGACCCCTTCCCCGTCAAGGGGATGGACGCCGTCGTCTTCGCCGTCGGCAACGCCAAGCAGGCCGCGCACTACTACTCGACGGCCTTCGGCATGAAGCTGGTCGCCTACGCCGGACCGGAGACCGGTAGCCGCGAGACCGCCAGCTACGTCCTCACCAGCGGCTCCGCCCGCTTCGTCCTCACCTCCGTCGTCAAGGCGTCCTCCGACTGGGGCCACTTCCTCGAGGACCACGTCGCGGCGCACGGCGACGGCGTCATCGACCTCGCCATCGAGGTCCCGGACGCGCGCGCGGCGTACGCGTACGCCGTCGAGCACGGCGCCACCGGCATCGAGGAGCCCTACGAGACGAAGGACGAGCACGGCACCGTCGTGCGCGCCGCCATCGCCACGTACGGCAAGACCCGCCACACGCTCGTCGAGCGCTCCGGCTACGACGGCCCGTACCTGCCCGGCTACGTCGCCGCCACCCCGATCGTCGAGCCGCCGGCCAAGCGCTTCTTCCAGGCCATCGACCACTGCGTCGGCAACGTCGAGCTCGGCCGGATGAACGAGTGGGTCGCGTTCTACAACAAGGTCATGGGCTTCACGAACATGAAGGAGTTCGTGGGCGACGACATCGCGACCGAGTACAGCGCCCTGATGTCGAAGGTCGTCGCGGACGGCACGCTCAAGGTCAAGTTCCCGATCAACGAGCCGGCCATCGCCAAGAAGAAGTCCCAGATCGACGAGTACCTGGAGTTCTACGGCGCCGCCGGCGTCCAGCACATGGCGCTCGCCACGAACGACATCGTCGCCTCGGTGAAGGCGATGCGCGCCGCCGGTGTGCAGTTCCTCGACACCCCGGACTCGTACTACGACACCCTCGGCGAGTGGGCCGGCGAGACCCGGGTGCCCGTGGAGACCCTGCGCGAGCTGAAGATCCTCGTCGACCGCGACGAGGACGGCTACCTGCTGCAGATCTTCACCAAGCCGGTCCAGGACCGCCCGACCGTCTTCTTCGAGATGATCGAGCGCCACGGCTCGATGGGCTTCGGCAAGGGCAACTTCAAGGCCCTGTTCGAGGCGATCGAGCGCGAGCAGGAGAAGCGCGGCAACCTGTGACCCGCACGGCATGAGTGAGGGGCGGGCCGGAATCCGGCCCGCCCCTCGTCGTGCTCGCGCCGCGGCTCAGCGAACGGCCGCCGACGGTGCGGCGGACGGCTGTACGGGTGCCTGCGGGGCGGGCGCCGAGGGGGCCGGGACCGCCTGCTGCCCCTGCGGGCCCGCCGCGGGGGCGGGGGCCGGGTCACCGGCGGGCGCGGGCGGCTGCTGCGGTGCCGGGACCTGCGGGGCCGGGGCCTGCGGGGCCGGCCGCACGACCGCCGGGGGCTGTGCCAGGGTGTCCAGCGCCTCCTGCGCCAGCGGTGCGTCCAGCGGGGAGAACGCCGGGTTGGTGCGCAGGGCCTCCTCCAGATGGCGGCGGGCCGCCCCGTAGTCGTTCACCGCGCGCCGCACCATGCCCAGGTGGTACGCGTACGAGGCGTTCCGGCCGCCCGAGTCGACCGCCCGCTGCGCGTACTCCAGCGCCGCCCCCGAGTCGCCCGACCGGTGCAGCGCCCAGCCCAGCGCGTCGGCCACCGCCGCGCTGCGGTGCCCCCGCTCCCACGTGCCCCGCAGCAGTTCCACCGCCGCGTCCGCGTCTCCGTGCGCGGCCTCGAAGCGGCCCAGGAGCAGCGACTCGTCCACCCCGCCCGCCCTGCCCCGGTCCAGCGCCGCGCGGAGCTTCTCGTACTGGTTCGTCGAGTCCCCGTCGAGCCCCATCGACTCGTACAGCTCGCCCAGCTCCAGCAGGTACACCGGGAGCGGCGACTTCGCCAGGGCGGCCTGGTAGTCCCGTACGGCCTCGTCGGTGCGGCCGAGGGCCGCGAGCGCCCGGGCCCGCCCGGCGAGCGAGGGGTGGTGGCCCTTCTCGGCGCGC
Source organism: Streptomyces sp. NPDC019224 (assembly GCF_040632605.1). Lineage (NCBI taxonomy): Bacteria > Bacillati > Actinomycetota > Actinomycetes > Kitasatosporales > Streptomycetaceae > Streptomyces > Streptomyces sp. NPDC019224. The sequence continues at coordinate 35,938 of NZ_JBEYCF010000027.1, forward strand.
AGCGCCGCCCCGTACCGGGCCACGGCCTCCTCCGGCTCGCCCCGCTCCCAGGCCAGTTCGCCCAGCCTGGCCAGGCAGGCGGCCTTCTCGGCGGGCGTCCTCGCCCGGTGCGCCGCCTCCCGCGCGGTGGCCAGCGCGTCCTCGGGCCGGCCCCGGTCCCGGTACATCTCGGCCGCCCGGCCCAGCGCCGGCACCCCGGCCCGCAGCTCGGTGAACCTCTCCACCGCCGTGATCGCCGACTTCCGGTCGCCGAGGCCGTTGTAGGCGTCGATCAGCTCCGGGTAGACGGTCCACTCCTTGGGCTGCCGCGCCCGTACCGTCTCGCCCCACTTCTTCGCCGTCACGAAGTCGTGCCGGGCGTTGGCGAGCGAGGCGAGCCCGACCCAGGCCGCCGTGTTGCCCTTCTCGCCGGGCCGCACGTTCAGCGAACGCTTCAGCGCCTGCTCGGCCCGGGTGTAGTACGCCGGGTCGGCGGCCCGCCGTCCCCACTCCACGTACGCCGATCCCAGCACCGCCCACGCGGGCGCGTCCGAGGGGTGCGCGCCCACCCACTTCCGCCGGTCCCCGATGAGCGCCGTCAGATCGGGGAGCGAGGCGGGGGAGCCGGCGGCCGTCGCGCTCATCGCGCGCGAGACCGGGCCGGACACGGGCGCCGCCTCCTTGTCCTCGTCGGGCACCGCGACCACCGCCCCCGTCACCAGGACCGCACCCGCCACCATGCCGAAGGCGGCCCGGCGCAGGGTCGTACGCATCGAGGGCGGCGGCGGTTCGGCCAGGGACGCGGGGACCGGCGGGAGAGCGGCGGGAGCGGGCCGGTCGGTGTCGAAGGAGTCCTCGGGCCCGGGGGCCCTCGGGGGCTGCTGAGGCGTGAGTTCCATGCCGCTCACTGTGCGTCAGTATGAAGATCGCACTGTGTCTTGGGGTCGCCACCGCGGACGGGTTCACACCAATGGGCCCGGGCACCACGCACGGCGCCGCCGGCTCCCGCCCCCACCCACCACCGCGTTCCCACCCCCGGCCGCTCCGGTCCCCCATCCCGCCGAGGCCGGCGGGCCCGCGAACCCGGCGAGGTGTTCCGAGCGGCTCCGCCCCCGGCCCGCGCTCCTCAACTCTCCCCGTCCTGCGACTCGTCCGACGGCCACGGGTCGCTCATCCACAGATCGTCGGCCGGCAGCGGCGCGAGGAGTTCGGCCAGGCCCTCGTCGATGCCGAGCCGCTCGCTCTCCGTACCCGCCGGGACCACGCGCAGCGTCCGCTCCACCCAGACCGCCACCGCCGAGGACTCCACCTCCAGCAGGGCGTTGCCGTCCGGCGACGTCAGCGCCACGCAGATGACGCCGTTCCCGTCCACCTTGGTGGGCCAGATCCGCACATCGCCCTGCCCGCACGGCCGGAACACCCCCTCCACCAGCAGATCGCGGGCGAACGTCCAGTGCACCGGCGTGTCCGAGGTGATGTGGAAGGTGACGTGCACCGCGTACGGGTCCTCGGTGCGATACGTCAGCCTGGCCGGTACGGGGATGCTGCGGTCGGGCGACAGGACCAGCTTGAGCTCCAGCTCGCGTTCCACGACGGTGTGCATGAGGGCGTCCTTCCCTTGTCCCGGACCGGTCCCACGACCGGCCCGCACGAGTGGGAGCGCCCTCGCCGCCATCCATTACGCGACTTCGCGAAAAAAGTTCCGCGTGACCGGAAAGTGGGCCAAACACCCGGACGGGCCCGGGGATACGCGCCTGTCTGATAGATGTGGACTCCTGTATTGAGGCCTCGAAGAGATACGGGACCACGGTGATGAGCGCCCCAACCCCGGCACCCGGTGACGAAAGCCCCCGCGAGGGGTACTACCCCGACCCGTCCATCCCCGGTTACGTCCGCTACTGGAACGGCGCCTCCTGGGTCCCCGGCACGAGCCGCCCGGCTCCGAAGCAGGACGGGGCACCGCCCGCGGCCACCGCTCCGGCCCCCACTCCTGCGCCGGCCCCGGCCCCCACTCCGGCTCCGGCTCCGGCTCCGGTCGAGGAGACCGGTCCGGTGTTCCTCGACGAGGAGCCGTACGCGGCCAACCGCCCCGAACCCGCCACCGCCTGGCAGGCCGACGCCTCCCGCCAGGCCGGTTTCGGCGGCGACCGGGACCGCCGGGTGTCGTGGGGCGGTACGGGGGAGAGCGGTACGGGGCCGGGGGCCCCGGAACCCGCGGGCCGCGACCGGCGCTCCCCGGCTGCGGGCACCCCTGCCCCGGCGGCCCCTGCCCCGGCGGCCCCTGCCCCGGCCGCCTCCGCCCCGGCCGCCCCCGCCCCGGACGACGCGAAGCCCGCCGTTCCCCCCGCTCCCTCCGCCGAGATCGCCCGCCGTACCCCTGCCTCCGCGGAGGTCGCCCGCCGCGCCCCTGCCGAAGCCGCCCGCCGCACCCCGGTGGACCCGGAACGGGCCGACCGCGCCCCGGCCGGCGGCGGTGTGCCCGGCATGCGGGAGGGCGGGGCAGCCGCGCCCGAGAAGACCGTCGCCATCCGCGTCACCCGCCCGGCCCGCCCCGGCTCCGCGGCGGGCGGGGACAGCGCGCGGCCGCCCGCCGAGAACACCGTCGCGATCCGGGCCCTGCGCCGCCCCGATGGCGGTCAACAGCCGCCCGCCGCAGGCGCGATGCCCTTCCGCGCGCTCGACGCGGGCCCGGCTGCGCCGGCCACCCCCGCCGCGCCCGCGCGGCAGACGCCGGCCACCCCCGCCGCCCCCGCCGCCCCCGCCGCGCCCGCGCGGCAGACGCCGGCCGCGCCCGCGCGGCAGACGCCCGTCACCCCCGCCGCGCCCGCGCGGCAGGCCCCCGCCGCTTCCCCCGCGCCCGCGTGGCAGGCCCCCGCCGTTCCCCCCGGGCCCGCGCGGCAGACGCCCGTCACTCCCGCCGCGCCCTCGCCGCGGGCAGCCGCATCCGCATCCGCGCCCGCTCCCGTACCGCCCCGGCAGGCGGGCCCGGGTGCCTCCTGGGGGCAGCAGGAGCCCATGAGCCCCGCGGCCGCGGCGCCGCAGGCACGGCCCGTCGAGCCGGTCGCGCCCTGGAAGCCCCCGGCCGACGACCACTTCCAGCGGCTCGCGGCGGCCCGCGCCTCGGGCCGCCCCGCCCCGCTCGGCAAGCGGTTCGCCGCCCGCCTCATCGACACGGTGCTGCTGGGCGCGCTCACCGCGGCGGTCGCCGTGCCGCTGGCCGGCCGGGCCGCGGACCACATCGACGACAAGATCGACGCGGCCAAGCTGTCCGGCGAGACGGTCACCGTATGGCTGCTGGACTCCACCACGGCCGCGCTGGGCGGTGCGGTGCTCGGGGTGTTCCTGGTGCTGGGCGTGCTGCTCGACGCGCTGCCCACCGCGAAGTGGGGCCGTACGCTCGGTAAGAAGCTGTGCGGGCTCGACGTACGGGACATCGAGTCCCACGAGACGCCCGGCTTCGGCGCCGCGCTGCGCCGGTGGCTGGTGTACGGGGTGCCGGGCGTCCTGCTGGTCGGGGTGGCCGGTGTGCTGTGGTGCCTGGTCGACCGGCCGTGGCGCCAGTGCTGGCACGACAAGGCGGCCCGCACCTTCGTCGCGGGCTGACCCCGTCCCCCGAATGGCGTCCCCCGAACGCCACTGAGCCGTTGCGGGGGCCCGGGGGGCGGGATGCACTGCCCCCATGAGCAACGATCAGCCGCCGCCCGGTCAGCCGCCCGAGGACGACCCCTTCAGGAAGCAGCCGCCCGGGAACCAGCCGCCGCCGTCGTCCGGCTCGCCCTACGGAAGCGCGCCGCCTCCGCCGCCGTACGACTCGGGGCCCTACGGGGGCGGCGGACCGTACGGCGGGCCGGACCCGCTCGCGGGGATGCCGCCGCTCGCCGAACCGGGCAAGCGCATCCTGGCCCGGCTGATCGACTTGCTGATCATCTCGATCCCGCTGTACCTGATCTCGCTGCCCTGGGGCGGCGCGGTCGGGATGTCGGACGACGGCGACGACGACGTCAGCGACATCTTCGCCCAGACCTACAGCGGCCATCAGCTGCTCTGGTCGCTGATCGGCCTCGTCGTCTATGTGGCGTACGACACGTACTTCACGCACAAGGACGGCCGCACCCTCGGCAAGCGGCTGCTGAAGATGCGGGTCGCGATGCTCAACGACGGCCGGGTGCCGGACACCGGGGCGGCGTTCCTGCGGGCCGTGGTGCTGTGGCTGCCGGCGCTGCTGTGCTGCCCGTGCCTGTGGTGGCTGATCAACATCGTGCTCATGTTCACGGACAAGCCCTACCGCCAGGGCCTCCAGGACAAGGCGGCCAAGACGGTGGTGGTGACCGTCAACTGAGGCTCAGCGCGGGCTCTGTGCGGAGACGGGGGCCCGGTCCTCGTCGCGGGCGGCGGGTGCGGTGCCACGGTGTGCGGACACCGGGGCGCTCGTACGCGCCGCCTTCGCCGTGGGCCGGCGCGACTTCGCGGGTACGGTGACGGACACCGCGAGACCGAGGGCGAGCGCGACCGTGCCGACGGCGGCGATACCGATGCCCGAACCGGTGCGGAACAGCAGCAACATGGCCAGGGTCGAGAGGACGACGGTGACCGAACCGTAGGAGAGCTGTGCGGCAGTAGGTCGCGGCATGGCTTCTTTTCCGTCCTCGGGACGTCGGATGGGCGGTCTCTCGACACGGTCGCACTGTCGAGCGACTCTATGACGGTGGATGCCCCCGAGGAACGGCCGGTAAGCGTAACCTAACCCACAGTGCCGGTGCACGGGGGGCGCATGGAGCCATCTCGCGCGCCCTCGGCAGGGCCTGACGCGCCGGTGGATCGCCGACGTCTCGTCCGGATACCGGAATGGCGCTCCTGCATAGTGCACTTGCACCATTCAAGTCAAGGTCTGTCTTTTCTTCCGTAACTCCGGTCGAATGGTGTCACTTGTGACGCGTTTTCCGCGCGCGGCCCCTTCACACTCCCGGCCGTCGCCGCGAAACGCCGGGGAGGACTGCAACACGTGATCATTAAGAGACGGGCGCTTCGGACCGGAGCGGTTGTCGTGGCCATGGCCGCGACGGCCGCCACCGCATCCGCCTTCGCCACCGCTCAGGCAGATGACCAGGCGTCAGGTACCGCTGCCTCGATCGACCGCCGGGACCCGGGGTCGGCCAAGGGCAACGACCACGACCTGGAGGGCCCGTTCAGCAAGCAGCAGGCCGCCAAGCGCCAGGCTGCCCTGGAACAGGTCATATCCGGCGACAAGAAGGTCTCGTCGCGCGAGGGCTCCAAGGTCGTCAAGCTCGACGACGAGAAGTACGTCGAGCTCGGCCGTGAGAAGACCGACAAGATCTTCACCATTCTGGTGGAGTTCGGCAACCAGGTCGACGACACGACCATGTACGACCCGGACGGCGCCGGCCCCAAGCCCGCCGTCAAGAAGTACGGCGGCACGCCGGGACCGGCGCACAACCAGATAGCCCAGCCGGACCCGAAGAAGGACAACAGCACCGCCTGGCAGGCCGACTACAACCAGGCCCACTTCCAGGAGATGTACTTCGGCACGGGTGCGGGCAAGCACTCGCTGAAGACGTACTACGAGAAGACCTCCTCCGGCCGCTACTCGGTCGAGGGCGAGGTCTCCGACTGGGTCAAGGTCCCCTACAACGAGGCGCGCTACGGCTCGAACTACTGCGGTTCGACCAACTGCGCCAACTCCTGGGACATGATCCGGGACGGCGTCAACGCCTGGGCCGCCGACCAGAAGGCCAAGGGCCGTACGCCCGAGCAGATCAAGACGGACCTCGCCCAGTACGACCAGTGGGACCGTTACGACTACGACGCCGACGGCGACTTCAACGAGCCCGACGGGTACATCGATCACTTCCAGATCGTGCACGCGGGCGAGGACGAGTCGGCCGGCGGCGGCGTCGAGGGCACCAACGCCATCTGGGCGCACCGCTGGTACGCGTACGGCACCAACGTCGGCGCCACCGGCCCGGCCCAGAACAAGGCCGGCGGCACCCAGATCGGCGACACCGGCATCTGGGTCGGCGACTACACCGCGCAGCCCGAGAACGGTGGCCTGGGCGTCTTCGCCCACGAGTACGGCCACGACCTCGGTCTTCCGGACCTGTACGACACGACCAACAGCGCCGAGAACTCGGTCGGCTTCTGGTCGCTGATGTCGGCCGGCTCCTGGCTCGGCACCGGCAAGGGCAGCATCGGGGACATGCCCGGTGACATGACCGCCTGGGACAAGCTCCAGCTGGGCTGGCTGGACTACGCCGAGGCCAAGGCCGCGACGAAGTCCACCCACAAGCTGGGCGTGTCCGAGTACAACACCAAGGACAAGCAGGCGCTCGTCGTCGCGCTGCCCGACAAGGCCGTCACCACCGCCGTCACGACGCCCGCCGAGGGCGCCAAGCAGTGGTGGAGCGACATGGGCGACAACCTCAGCAACACGCTGTCCCGTCCGGTCGACCTGACCGGCAAGGCCAAGGCGTCCCTGGACCTCCAGGGCTGGTGGGACATCGAGGCCGACTACGACTACCTCTACACCGAGGTGTCCACCAACGGCGGCACCAGCTGGACCGCGATCGACGGCACCGCCGACGGCAAGGCCATCCCGCGCGACGCCAGTGACAAGCCGGCCCTGACCGACGTCTCCGGCAAGTACCAGAAGCTGTCGTACTCGCTGGACGCCTACGCGGGCCAGAAGATCGACATCCGCTTCCGCTACGCCACCGACGGCGGCGCGGGCGGCGTGGGCTTCGCGGCCGACAGCATCTCGGTGACCGCCGACGGTGCGGCGCTGTTCACGGACAACGCCGAGGGCGACGACAACGGCTGGACCAGCAAGGGCTTCTCGCGGGTCGGCAAGACGTTCGCCAAGGAGTACCCGCAGTACTACCTCGCGGAGAACCGTCAGTACGTCAGCTACGACCAGACCCTCAAGACCGGCCCGTACAACTTCGGCTTCTCCCAGACCCGTCCGGACTGGGTCGAGCACTACCCGTACCAGAACGGTCTGCTCGTCTGGCTCTGGGACACCTCCCAGACGGACAACAACGTGTCGCAGCACCCCGGCCAGGGCCTGATCCTGCCGGTCGACGCGCACGCCAAGCCGCTGACGTGGGCGAACGGCGCGATCATGCGCAACAAGATCCAGCCCTTCGACGCCCCGTTCAGCTGGTACCCGACGGACGGCTTCACGCTGCACCTGGCCGACCAGGCCGTGAAGGTCAAGCCGCAGCTCGGCATCCCGTCCTTCGACGACCGCAAGGGCACCTACTGGTACAAGGAGAACCCGACCGGAAGCGTCAAGGTTCCTGACACCAACACCAAGATCACGATCATCAACGAGCCGCTCAACGGCGACACGATGACCGTCCAGGTCGGTGCCTCGACCAAGTAGGACCGCATCACCGCAGGTCATAGCGTGATCGGCCGTCGCCCTCTAGCGGGCGGCGGCCGATCGTGTTTAGGTGCCCCTGTTCACTTTCTTATTGACACGATGTCTCACGGGGGAGCTCGTACGCATGGCAGGCGGAGGATTCAGCAAGTTGCCGAACGGCAGTGTGGTCGTCGCGATCACCCTGCCGAGCCCGGCGGAGGGACCCGGGCCGGGCTCCCCGGTCCGGGTCCTGGTGCACGCGGCCAACCGGGCCCGCGCCCTGACCCGACTGCGCAACCTGGGCCTGCGCGCCGTCTACCTGCGCGGCAACGCCGAGCCGCCCACCCCGGACGAGATCACCGCGGTCCTGCACCACCCGGACGGCGTCCTGTGGCGCGCGAGACCCGAGCGGGCCCATGAGCTCTGGCACCCCATCCGCGCCCTCCTGAGGCCCGCCCCGCCGGCCGTCCCGGCCGGTCGGGGCTGACCCGGGTCCCGGGCCCTCAGACGACCGGCTCGCCCGTCAGCGCCACGCCCGCCTCGCGCAGCTCGGCCAGCGCCCGCTCCGTCGTGGCTTCGGCGACGCCCGCGGTCAGGCCGAGCAGCACCTGCGTGGCGAAGCCCTCCCGGACGGCGTCCAGCGCGGTCGCCCGCACGCAGTGGTCGGTCGCGATGCCGACCACGTCGACCTCGCTGACGTCGTGCTCGCGCAGCCACTCGGCGAGCCCGGTGCCGTTCTCGTCGAGCCCCTCGAAGCCGCTGTACGCCGCCGCGTAGGCGCCCTTGTCGAAGACCGTGTCGATCGCCCCGGAGGCGACCGCCGGCGCGAAATTGGGGTGGAAGCCCACGCCCTCCGTACCGGCCACGCAGTGCGGCGGCCAGGAGCGCTCGAAGTCGGGCGCCGAGGAGAAGTGGTCCCCGGGATCGATGTGGTGGTCCCGGGTGGCCACCACGTACCGGTAACCGGGCCGGCTCTCGCCGATCAGGTCGGTGATGGCGGCGGCGACATCGGCGCCCCCCGCCACGGCGAGGCTCCCGCCCTCGCAGAAGTCGTTCTGAACGTCCACGACGATCAAGGCGCGGTGCATGGTGGGTGTCCTTCGGGGTGGGGAGCGGTACGGGGACGGCCCCGAGCCTAGGGTTTTCAAGGAGGCAATCAAGCGTGCCGGCGCGAAATCGGGTGCGCGGGGCGCGGCCGCGCCCGCCGCGCACGGTCGAGCCCGCCCGGGGGCGCCTCTCCCGCCGTCCGGGCCGGGGGGAAGGCCGAGGACGGAGCGGCACGCCGGACGCCCCCGGGCCTACGCGCGGCGCCGCCTCACACGTACTCGGTGGGAATGACCGCCTCGCCGCGCGACAGCTGCATCGCCGACAGCGGCAGCCCCGCCCGCGCGGCGATGTGCCGCTCGCGCGCCACGTCCAGCGGCTCGCGCGCCACCACCTCGCCGCCCCGGACCAGCTCCACCAGCAGCTGCCGGCCGGCCAGCTCCTCGGGCACCGGGCCTGTGCCGATCACCTCGGCCTCGGCCACGCCCTCCTCGTCCAGCCGGCGCGCCGCCCACTTGCGACCGCCCTTCGAGGACTTCGCGCCCATCGACTTCTTCGCGACCGGCCGCAGCTCGTCCGCCGGGTCCGCCGACTCCGCGCGGGCGACGAGCTTGTAGACCATCGAGCACGTGGGGTGCCCGCTGCCGGTCACCAGCTGCGTGCCCACCCCGTACGCGTCCACCGGCGCGGCGGCCAGCGAGGCGATGGCGTACTCGTCCAGGTCCGAGGTCACCACGATCTTCGTCCCCGTGGCGCCCAGCTCGTCCAGCTGCTGGCGCACCCGGTGGGCGACCAGCAGCAGGTCGCCGGAGTCGATCCGTACCGCGCCCAGCTCGGGCCCGGCGATCTCGACCGCCGTACGGACCGCCGTCGCCACGTCGTACGTGTCCACCAGGAGGGTCGTGCCGCGCCCCAGCGAGTCGACCTGGGCCCGGAAGGCGTCGCGCTCCGAGTCGTGCAGCAGGGTGAAGGCGTGGGCGCTCGTGCCGACCGTCGGGATGTTGTAGCGGAAGCCGGCGGCCAGGTCGGACGTGGTGTCGAAGCCGCCGATGTACGCGGCCCGGGCCGAGGCGACCGCCGACAGCTCGTGGGTGCGCCGCGCGCCCATCTCGATCAGCCCGCGTCCGCCCGCCGCCGCCGACATCCGGGAGGCCGCGGCGGCGATCGCCGAGTCGTGGTTGAGGATCGACAGGATCACCGTCTCCAGCAGCACGCACTCGGCGAACGAGCCCTCGACCCGCAGGACCGGCGAGCCCGGGAAGTACACCTCGCCCTCCGGGTAGCCCCAGATGTCGCCGCTGAACCGGTAGTCCGCCAGGTAGTCCAGGGTCGGCCCGTCCACGATCGCCTGGTCGCGCAGGAAGCCGAGCATCTCCTCGTCGAAGTGGAAGTTCTCCACCGCGTCCAGGACCCGCCCGATGCCCGCGACGACGCCGTAGCGCCGCCCCTCGGGCAGTCGGCGGGTGAACGCCTCGAAGACCGAGCGCCGGCCGGCCGTGCCGCCCTTCAGCGCGGCCTGCACCATCGTGAGCTCGTACTGGTCGGTGAAGAGCGCTGTCGACGGCACACCGACCCGTCGCCCAAGGTCCGCAGAGTTCATGCCGGGGATGCTACCCCTATTTCGTCAAAGTGACGAGATGGGGGTGGCGGAGGCGGCGCGACGCGGGGGCCGTTTGTGCGAGGGGCCCCCGCGAGTGGCAGCATGGGTACGTGAGCGTCGCCCCTACAGAGATCGAACGTCCCGAATCGGCCGAGGACCACTTCGCCGTCCCCGAGCCCGACGTCCCCTGGGTGACGCTGGTCCACAACGACCCGGTCAACCTCATGAGCTACGTGACCTATGTCTTCCAGGCCTACTTCGGCTACTCCAAGGACAAGGCGCACAAGCTGATGCTCGACGTCCACCACAAGGGCCGCGCCGTCGTCTCCAGCGGCACCCGCGAGGAGATGGAACGCGACGTCCAGGCCATGCACGGCTACGGCCTGTGGGCCACGCTCACCCAGGACCGCAACTAGTGCCGCGGCACTAGCACCCGCACCGCCCGCCCGACCATCATCGGAGACAACCCATGGCCGGCCACTTCGAGGCCACCCCCGGCGGCGGCGCGGCCGTCGCGCTCGACGAGGTGGAGATCGCGATCCTGCGCTCCCTCGCCGTCCAGCTGCTCGAGCTCATCGGCCCCGGCGACGAGCCCGCCGAGGACGAGGACCCGCTCGCCGCCCTGTTCGCCGAGGGCCCCAGCGAGCCGCCCGCCGACCCGGCCCTGGCCCGCCTCTTCCCCGAGGCGTACGGCGACGAGGACGACGAACTGCGCGCCGCCTCCGCCGAGTTCCGCCGGTTCACCGAGAACGACCTGCGCACCCGCAAGCGCGAGGACGCCCTGGTGGTCGTCCGGACCCTGGACGCGCTGACCCCTGCCGGGGAGGGTGCCGTGCTCACACTGACCGCCGACGAGTGCCGCAACTGGCTCGGCTCGCTCAACGACCTCCGGCTCACCATCGGCACCCGCCTGGAGGTCACCGACGAGGACGACGACGAGGAGGGCTCGCTCTACCGGCTCCCCGACAGCGACCCCCGCAAGCCCATGGTCATGGCCTACCTCTGGCTCGGCGCCCTCCAGGAAACCCTGATCGAGACGCTGATGCCGTGACGCGGAGTGTCCGCGCCCGTGCCGCGCACGCTCAACGGACACTCAAATCCGAATAACGATCGCGTCACCTGAACGGTCTTTTTTGCAGCGCCCGGACCGCCTTGTCCGCTTTTACTTGTGATGTGCGCCACGGAACGTCCGCCGGATCACCGCTGTGCCCGTGATAAATCTTCACGACCGCCCGGGAACGCCACCCATGTTCCCGGGTAGGCGCTATCAGCCGGTGACCACCGGCGGCACTCCATCCGTATCCGGGGGGGATCAGGACCTGATCCGCGGCCGAAAGGCGCGGATCGGCGTGGAGAAAGGCGCAACCACATGACATCGGCGCAGATAGACGACAAGGGGCAGGACGGCCCGCACGCCTCGGCCGCGGACGCCACCACCTCCGCTGAGGGGTACCAGAGAGCTCTCGGAGCCCGCCAGATCCAGATGATCGCGATCGGCGGAGCCATCGGAACCGGGCTCTTCCTCGGCGCCGGCAAAGCCATCTCGAAGGCCGGCCCCAGCCTCATCCTGGCCTACGCCATCGCCGGCCTGGTCATCTTCTTCATCATGCGCGCCCTGGGTGAACTCCTCATGTACCGCCCGGTCTCGGGCTCCTTCTCGGAGTACGCGCGCGAATTCATCGGCCCCTTCGCGGGCTTCGTCACCGGCTGGACGTACTGGCTGTTCTGGGTCGTCACCGGAATCACCGAAGTCACCGCCGCCGCCCAGTACATGACCTTCTGGTTCACCATTCCGCAATGGGTCTCGGCCCTGCTCTTCACGATCATTCTCTACGGTGTGAACCTCATCTCCGTGAAGCTCTTCGGAGAGCTGGAGTTCTGGTTCTCGATGGTCAAGGTCACCGCCATCGTCGGCATGATCCTCATCTGCGCCGGAATCCTCACCCTCGGCTTCTCCGACGCCGGCGACACCGCGAGCGTCACCCATCTGTGGGCGGACGGCGGCTTCTTCCCGCACGGCGTCAAGGGCACCCTGATGACCCTGCAGATCGTGATGTTCGCCTTCCTCGCCGTCGAACTCGTCGGCGTCACCGCGGGTGAGTCCAAGGACCCCAAGACCGTCCTGCCCAAGGCCATCAACACCGTCCCCTGGCGCATCGCCGTCTTCTACATCGGCGCCCTGATCATGATCCTCTCGGTGGTGCCCTGGACCGAGTTCACACCGGACGTCTCCCCGTTCGTCGAAGCCTTCGAGAAGATGGGCCTCGGCCTCGGCGCGGGCATCGTCAACTTCGTCGTCCTGACCGCCGCGCTCTCCTCCTGCAACTCCGGCATGTACTCCACCGGCCGCATGCTGCGCGACCTCGCCCTCAACGGCCAGGGCCCGAAGTTCTTCACCCGGCTCACCCGGAGCGGCACCCCGCTCATCGGCACCACCTTCTCCGCGGCGCTCATGCTCGTCGGCGTGTGGATCAACTACCAGTGGCCCGGAGAGGCCTTCACCTACGTCGTCTCCTTCGCCACGATCTCCGGCATGTGGGCCTGGATCATGATCCTGATCAGCCAGATCCGCTACCGCCGCCTGGCCGGCCGCGGACTGCTCCCGCAGTCCTCGTTCCGCGCCCCCGGAGCCCCGTACACCAGCGGCTTCGCGCTCGCCTTCATCGCCGTGGTGATCGTGATGATGGGCATCGACGAGGACACCAGGATCTCGCTGTACTGCGCCCCGCTGTGGGCCCTGATCCTCGGCGTCTCCTACCTGGTGCTGAAGTCCAGGAACCCGGCGGGCAAGGCCTTCGTGAACCGCGCGAAGCGCTGAGGCGTACGCCTCCACCAGCGGCGTTTCACGATGCGGGCCCCCGCGTACCACCCCTCGGTACGCCGGGGCCCGCCGCCCTATCCTGGGCGCCATGCTGACCATCACCCAGACGCTGTACGACCAGATCGTCGCGCACGCCCGCGCCGACCATCCCGACGAGGCGTGCGGCGTCGTCGCCGGACCCGCCGGCAGCGGCCGCCCCGAGCGGTTCATCCCGATGCTCAACGCCGCCCGCTCGCCCACGTTCTACGAGTTCGACTCGGCCGACCTGCTCAAGCTGTACCGCGAGATGGACGACCGCGACGAGGAACCCGTGATCGTCTACCACTCGCACACGGCGACCGAGGCGTACCCCTCGCGCACCGACGTCACGTACGCCAACGAGCCCGGCGCCCACTACGTCCTGGTCTCCACCGCGGACACCGACGACTCGGGCCCCTTCCAGTTCCGCTCGTACCGCATCGTGGACGGCGGGATCACCGAGGAGGAGGTCCAGGTCGTCGAGGCGTACCCGGCGGCCTGACCACTCACGCGACGGCGGACAGGGCTCCCGCACCCCCGGCCCTGTCCGCCCACCGAACACCAACCGTCCACCAGGTGAGATCACACTCCGAATCCCCGACCGGGAATCGATACGATGACCGCATGGTTCCCCATGACGTGAGTGACAAGACGCCGGGCTCGCTGCTCGTGGCGCGCCTGCACGTCGACCTGTGCCGCCTCTCCAGCGCGATCTGTACGAACCACCGGTCCGCCGGCCGCGAGGCCTGAGCCGGGCCACGCCCCGGCGCCGCCGCCCCTCCGGGCGCGCCACCGCACCACGCACCGAACCCCCGCGCGGGGGCAGAGCCGCACGCCCCACGCCCACCGCCACCACTCCGCTTCGACAGGAGCCCACGCCATGGCCATCGAGGTCCGCATCCCGACCATCCTCCGCACCTACACCGACGGCGCCAAGGCCGTCGAGGGCAAGGGGGCCACCCTCGCCGACCTCTTCGCGGACCTGGAGACCCGCCACACCGGCATCCGTGAGCGCATCGTCGACGGCGACCAGCTCCGCCGCTTCGTGAACGTCTACCTCAACGACGAGGACGTCCGCTTCCTCGACGGCATCTCCACCGAGCTCAGCGACGGCGACAGCATCACCATCCTCCCGGCCGTCGCCGGCGGCATGAACTGATGCGCTTCGACAGCCCGCTCGCCGCAGTGGGCAACACCCCGCTCGTCCGCCTGCCGCGGCTGTCACCGTCGGACGACGTCCGCATCTGGGCCAAGCTGGAGGACCGCAACCCCACCGGCTCGATCAAGGACCGCCCCGCGCTCCACATGGTCGAACAGGCGGAGAAGGACGGCCGGCTCACCCCCGGCTGCACCATCCTCGAACCCACCAGCGGCAACACCGGCATCTCGCTCGCCATGGCGGCCAGGCTCAAGGGCTACCGCATCGTGTGCGTGATGCCGGAGAACACCTCCCAGGAGCGGCGCGACCTGCTCGCCATGTGGGGCGCCGAGATCATCTCCTCCCCGGCGGCGGGCGGCTCCAACACCGCGGTACGCGTGGCCAAGGAACTGGCGGCCGAACACCCGGACTGGGTGATGCTCTACCAGTACGGCAACCCGGACAACGCGGGCGCCCACTACGCGACGACCGGACCGGAGATCCTCGCCGACCTCCCCTCCATCACCCACTTCGTCGCGGGCCTCGGCACCACGGGGACCCTGATGGGCGTCGGCCGCTACCTGCGCGAGCACGTCGAGGGCATCAGGATCGTGGCCGCCGAGCCGCGGTACGACGACCTCGTCTACGGCCTGCGCAACCTCGACGAGGGCTTCGTCCCCGAGCTGTACGACGCGTCGGTCCTCACCACGCGCTACTCGGTCGGCTCCGCGGACGCGGTCACCCGCACCCGCGAACTCCTCCAGCAGGAGGGCATCTTCGCCGGCGTCTCCACCGGCGCGGCGCTGCACGCCGCGATCGGGGTCGGCAACAAGGCGGTGAAGGCGGGGGAGTCCGCGGACATCGTCTTCGTCGTGGCCGACGGGGGCTGGAAGTACCTGTCCACGGGCGTGTACACCGCGGAGACGACGGAGGCGGCGATCGAGACGTTGCAGGGGCAGCTCTGGGCGTAACCCGTTTCGGGGGCGCTGCCCCCGTACCCCCGCTCCTCAATCGCCGGAGGGGCTTGATTTCGCCCCCGTTGCCGCACACCCGCGGCAACGGGGGCTTTTTCGACCGCGCCGCACCATCCAGCCCCGCCGCCACCCGAACCGGTGACAGCGCAGGTGAGTTCCCCCACAACGACCCACCCGGAAGGAGCGACCGGCACTTTCGCGCCTTACGCTCGACGAACCGCACCGCGAGAACCGCACGAACCCTCCCCGTTCCCACGTCTCGGAGGTTCACGCTCCATGAAGCTCACCGTCGTCGGCTGCTCCGGCTCGTTCCCCTCCGCGGGATCGGCATGCTCGAGCTACCTCGTAGAGGCCGACGGCTTCAGGCTGCTCCTCGACATGGGCAACGGCGCCCTCGGCGAGCTGCAGCGCCACGTCGGTCTCTACGACCTCGACGCGATCTTCCTCAGCCACCTGCACGCCGACCACTGCATCGACATGTGCGCGTACTTCGTCGTCCGGTACTACCCGCCCGGCGGCGAGCGCCCCGCCCGCATCCCGGTCCACGGCCCCGACGGCACGGAGCAGCGGCTCACCACCGCGCACGCGGACACCCCGTCCGACCACGCCATGAGCGAGGTCTTCGACTTCCACACGCTGAAGCCCGGCTGGTTCGAGATCGGCCCGTTCTCGGTGCGTACGGAGAAGCTCCGCCACCCCGTCGACACGTTCGGCATCCGCATCGAGCACGGCGGCGCCTCGCTCGCGTACTCCGGGGACACCGGCGCCTGCGAGGCCCTGGACGAGCTGGCCGAGGGCGCGGACCTCCTCCTCTGCGAGGCGTCGTTCGTGCACGGCAAGGAGGACATCCCGGACCTCCACCTCAACGGCCGCCAAGCCGGCGAGGTGGCCGCCCGGGCAGGCGTGGGGCGGCTGGTGCTGACGCACATCCCGCCGTGGACCGACGCCGAGCGGAACCTCTCCGACGCCCGCGCGGTCTTCACCGGCCCGACCGAACTCGCGGCGCCGGGCGCGGTGTACGAACTCTGAGCGGTCCGCCCGTCCACGTACGACGAAGCCCTCACCTTCCGCCGGGAAGGTGAGGGCTTCGAGCTGTCGGCCCGGACCTACTTGGTCAGGTCCTCGACCTCCTCCTCGGGCTCACGGCCCGGGGTGGTGAGGTTGAACTTGGTGATCACGAAACGGAACACCACGTAGTACAGCGCGGCGAAGACGAGACCGATCGGGATGATCAGCCAGGGCTTCGTGTCCAGCTTCCAGTAGAGGGCGTAGTCGATGAGACCGGCCGAGAAGTTGAAGCCCGCGTGGACCCCGAGGGCCCAGGTCACGGCCAGCGACAGGGCGGTGAGAACCGCGTGGAGCACGTACAGCAGCGGCGCGATGAACATGAACGAGAACTCGATCGGCTCGGTCACACCGGTGACGAACGAGGTCAGCGCGAGCGAGACCATCATGCCCATCACGGCCTTGCGGCGCTCCGGGCGGGCGGTGTGCGCGATGGCGATCGCGGCGGCCGGGAGGCCGAACATCATGATCGGGAAGAAGCCCGACATGAACATACCGGCGGACGGGTCACCCGCGAGGAAGCGGCCGTAGTCGCCGTGCTGGACGACCCCGGCGGCGTCGGTGAAGTCACCGAGCTGGTACCAGGCGACGGTGTTCACGAACTGGTGCATGCCGATCGGGATCAGCCCGCGGTTGATCAGGCCGAACAGCGCGGCGCCGCCGGAGCCGAGGCCGGTCATCCACTCACCGAAGTTGGATATGCCGTCACCGATCGGTTCCCAGATCAGGCCGAAGAAGACGCCGACGATGACGCCGACGAAGGCCATGATGATCGGGACCAGGCGGCGGCCGTTGAAGAAGCCCAGCCAGTCGACCAGCTTCTTGCGGTGGTACCGCTGCCACAGGACCGCGGAGAGCAGCCCCATGATGATGCCGCCGAGCACCCCGGGGTCGTTGTACGTCGCGGCGGTGTCCGCGCCCTTCTGGACCACGGCCTCGGTGACCGGGAAGGCCTGGAGCACCTTGCTGTAGACCAGGAAGCCCACGAGAGCGGCGAGGGCGGTGGAGCCGTCGGCCTTCTTCGCGAACCCGATGGCGACACCCACACAGAACAGGATGGGCAGGGAGCCGGTGATCGCGCTGCCGGCATTGCTGAAGACGGCTGCGACCTTGTCCCACCCGAGGCCGTCGACGCCGAACACGTCGTCCTGCCCGAGCCGGACCATGAGGCCGGCCGCCGGCAGCACCGCGATCGGCAGCTGCAGGCTGCGACCCACCTTCTGCAGGCCCTGGAACAGGCCGGAGCCCCGCTTCTTCGCGGGGGCCGCCGTAGCGGTGGCCGTACTCATCAACTTCCTCCAGTAAGCAAGGCGCCGCCGGGGACAGGGGGTTTGGGTGGGCGACGACTCGAGAAACGTGACGCACGGGGCTTCACGTGGTCTGGACCACTGAGTGGTGTAGACCAGTTGTAGCACGGTGAAGGTTAGATAAGGAACCTGCAATTTGCGACTACTTCGCAGCAGCCACCGCCTACGCGCCGTGACATGCGGAAAGCCCCCGGACCGCATGGTCCGGGGGCTGCGCCGAGAAGGTCAGTGACCTTGCGTAAAGGCTATTTCGTGAGGTTCTTCTCGATCTCGTCCTCCACCTCCTCGGGCTCGCGCCCGGGGGTCGGGAGGTTGAACCTGGTGATCGCGAACCGGAAGATCACGTAGTAGATCACCGCGAAACAGAGCCCGATCGGGATGATCAGCCAGGGCTTCGTGTCCAGGTGCCAGTTGACGACGTAGTCGATCAGCCCCGCCGAGAAGCTGAACCCCGCGTGCACGCCGAACGCCCAGGTGACGCCCATCGACACGCCGGTCAGGATCGCGTGCACCCCGTACAGCAGGGGGGCGACGAAGAGGAACGAGAACTCCAGCGGCTCCGTCACGCCCGTCACGAACGACGTCAACGCGACGGACAGCATCAGGCCGGCCACCTCCTTGCGCCGCTCGGGCCGCGCGGTGTGGGCCATGGCCAGTGCCGCCGCGGGCAGCCCGAACATCATGATCGGGAAGAAGCCCGAGGTGAACTGTCCGGCGGACGGGTCCCCGGCGAAGAACCGGGAGATGTCGCCCTGGACGGTGGCTCCGTCGCTCCCGGTGTACTCGCCCGCCTGGAACCAGAAGAAGGTGTTCAGGAACTGGTGCATGCCGATCGGGATCAGCAGACGGTTCGCGAAACCGAAGATCGCCGCCCCCCACGCGCCCAGGTTGATCAGCTGCTTGGCGAACGACGTCAGCGCGTCACCCACCGGCTGCCACAGCAGCCCGAACAGCACGCCCAGGATCACGCAGAGGAACGCCATCAGGATCGGGACGAGCCGGCGGCCGTTGAAGAAGCCGAGCCAGTCGACCAGCTTGGTGCGGTGGTAGCGCTGCCAGACCACGGCGGTCAGCAGCCCGATGATGATCCCGCCCAGCACGCCCGGATTCTGCGGCACCCCGTCCGGGACGTCCTCGGTCACCGAACCGTCCACCGGGAACGCCGTCAGCACCCCCCGGTAGACCAGGAAGCCGGCCACCGCGGCGAGGGCCGTCGAGCCGTCCGCCTTCTTCGCGAAGCCGATCGCGACCCCGATGCAGAAGAGCAGCGGCAGGCCCAGCTCGCCGTCGAGGATCGCGCCTCCGCCCTTGAGCAGGACCTTCGCGAACTTGTCCCAGAAGGCGCCGTGCAGGGAGGAGTCGAAGAGGTTGCCGAGGCTGACCAGGAGGCCCGCCGCAGGCAGTACGGCCACCGGCAGCTGCAGGCTGCGGCCGACCTTCTGCAAGCCCTGGACCGGCCCGTTCCACCACTTCCGCTGCGGTAGCGCGGCCGCGTTCGAACTCATCGGCATCCTCCCGGAACACGTCTGGTTTGGAGGTGGTTGCAAACTGGTGTAGACCAGTTGCGGTACGGTGCGGTGCCCGCCCGGAAGACAGGGCGCCGGTGATCGTCATCATTGGCGCTCGCCCGGCTACTCGCTCGTGAAGTTGGGCCAACCGTGAGTTACCGTGACGAAACGGACCCATGGTGGGCCGTCGCACGCACATGAAGAACCAGGGAGAAGGCCATGGCCAGCAAGGCTGAGAAGATCGTCGCCGGGCTCGGCGGAATCGAGAACATCGAAGAGGTCGAGGGCTGCATCACGCGCCTGCGCACCGAGGTCGTCGACCCGGCCAAGGTCGACGAGGCCGCGCTCAAGGCCGCCGGCGCCCACGGCGTCGTCAAGATGGGCACCGCGATCCAGGTCGTCATCGGCACCGACGCGGACCCGATCGCGGCCGACATCGAAGACATGATGTAACGACCGGCCGACCCCGCCCCACAGGCCCCGCCCACCCCGCGCGGGGCCTGTGGCGCACCCGGAAACCGAGGCCCCCGCCACCCGATAGGCTCGGCGCCATGTCTCGTATCGACGGCCGCACCGCCGACCAGCTCCGTCCCGTCACCATCGAACGCGGATGGAGCAAGCACGCCGAAGGTTCCGTACTCATCTCCTTCGGCGACACCAAAGTCTTCTGCACCGCCTCCGTCACCGAAGGCGTGCCGCGCTGGCGCAAGGGCAGCGGCGAGGGCTGGGTCACCGCCGAGTACTCCATGCTCCCCCGGTCCACCAACACCCGCGGCGACCGCGAATCCGTACGCGGCAAGATCGGCGGCCGGACCCACGAGATCAGCCGGCTCATCGGCCGCTCCCTGCGCGCCGTCATCGACTACAAGGCCCTCGGCGAGAACACGATCGTCCTGGACTGCGACGTCCTCCAGGCCGACGGCGGCACCCGCACCGCCGCCATCACCGGCGCCTACGTCGCCCTCGCCGACGCGGTCGCCTGGGCCCAGGGCAAGAAGATCATCAAGCACGGCCGCAAGCCGCTGACCGGAACCGTCGCGGCCATCAGCGTCGGCATCGTCGACGGCACCCCCCTCCTCGACCTCTGCTACGAGGAGGACGTCCGCGCCGAGACCGACATGAACGTCGTCTGCACCGGCGACGGCCGCTTCGTCGAGGTCCAGGGCACCGCCGAGGCCGAGCCCTTCGACCGTACGGAACTGAACGCCCTGCTCGACCTCGCCACCGCCGGCTGCGTCGACCTCGCGCGCCTCCAGAACGAGGCACTGGCCGCCACCCTCGGCGCCTGAGAAGGCAAAGAAGCAACCAAGTCCCGCCCAGCGGCGTCGATACGCATACGGGCGCACGGGTCGAACCGTGCGCCCGTCCGCGTATCCGCACCTGGAGGGACCCCACCATGGCCACGCGCCATCGGCACCACCGCACCGCACTGGCCGTCACCGCCGCGCTCCTCGCCGTCACCGCCGCGGCGGGCTGCAGCGCCCTCGACAAGACGCTCGACTGCGTCCGCACCGCCGACGCCATCGCCACCAGCGTCGGCAACCTCCGCCAGGCGGTCTCCAACGCCTCCAGCGACCCCACCCAGGCCTCCGAGGCCCTCGACGAGATCGAGAAGGAACTCGGCGACCTCGGCGACAAGACGGACAACGCCGACCTCACCAAGGCCGTCGACGACCTCCGGTCCGGCGTCACCAACGTCCGCGACGCCATCGACAAGGGCGACGCCACCCCGGACATCACCCCGGTCACCGACGCCGCCGGCGAGATCGCCAAGGTCTGCACGCCGTGAGCGGTGGGGCGGGCCGGGCCCCGGGCCCGGCCCGCCCCGGCGGCCCTAGGATGCGGCGCATGGGTATGGGAAACCGGGAGAAGCTGCTGGAAGCGGCCAGGAAGTGCCTCTTCGAGAAGGGGTACGAGCGCACCACGGTCCGCGACCTCGCCTCGGCGGCGGGCGTGAGCATGGCGGCCATCGGCTACCACTTCGGCTCCAAGGAGGCCCTGCTCAACCAGGCGCTCTTCGAGGCGCTCGACTCGGGGGGCCGGGCCCTGGGCCCGTCGACGGGGGACAGCGACCTCGGGGCGCTCTGGCACCGCCTGATCGAGGCGTTCTCGGCCGACAGGACGTTCTGGCTGGCCAACCTGGAGACGGTCCTGCGCGCCCAGCGCGACCCGGAGCTCCGCGAGCAGGTCGCCTCAGGGCTGCGGCAGGGACGCAGCGGCATGGCTCACGAGGTCACCGGGACGCCCGAGAGCGAACTCTCCGAGGAGACCGTGCGCACCCTCGGATCGGTGCAGCTCGCCCTGCTCGGCGGCCTGATGATGCAGCACATCACCGACCCCGACTCGGCGCCCACCGCCGACGAGGTGCTGGCCGGCATCCGCGCCCTGGCCGCCCGCCTGCCGGAGGAGGCGTGAGGCCGGACCGGGCGATACTGGGCGCATGACCCGCCTCATCCTCGCCACCCGCAACGCCGGGAAGATCACCGAACTCCACGCGATCCTCGCCGACGCGGGCCTCACCCATGAACTCGTCGGCGCCGACGCGTATCCGGAGGTCCCCGACGTCAAGGAGACCGGCGTCACCTTCGCCGAGAACGCCCTGCTCAAGGCCCACGCCCTCGCGCAGGCCACCGGCCACCCCGCGATCGCCGACGACTCGGGCCTCTGCGTGGACGTCCTCGGCGGCGCCCCCGGCATCTTCTCGGCCCGCTGGTCCGGCACCCACGGCAACGACCGCGCCAACCTGGACCTGCTCCTGGCCCAGCTCTCCGACATCGACGACCCCCACCGCGCGGCCCACTTCGCCTGCGCGGCCGCGCTCGCCCTCCCGGACGGCACGGAACGCGTGGTCGAGGGCCGCCTCACCGGCACCCTGCGCCACGCCCCGGCCGGCGGCTACGGATTCGGCTACGACCCGATCCTCCAGCCCGACGGCGAGACCCGCACCTGCGCGGAACTGACCCCGGACCAGAAGAACGCGATCAGCCACCGCGGCAAGGCGTTCCGGGCGCTGGTACCGGTGGTGCGGGAGCTGGTGGGGTGAAACGTGAAGCGGCTTCCGCCTTCGTTTCAAAGGTGGAAGCCGCTTCTTGCCTGTGGGCCCGGTGGGACTTGAACCCACGACACACCGGTTCTAAGCCGGCGCCCTCTGGCCAGCTGGGGTACGGACCCGCGCGCCCCACTCTACTGTGTGCTGGTGCGCCCTTTCGAGAAGGCTGCCGTTTGACTGGGGTGCGAAGGGCGGAGGCGTCGCGGAGCGGCCTGGCGGTGATCGACGGAGTTCCCGTTGATGTGGTCGGCCTCCAGTGCGAGGCGTCTCCCACGCCGCGACTCGCCGGTTCCGCATACCGCGCAGGCGCGTGGAAGCCCTACGTCGTCATGCGCGCAGCCTCTTCGGGCGGCTCGCGCGTGTACCGAGCCCCCACGTTCCCCTCCGCATCCGGCCGCCCGTGCGCGGCCTCGTACGGAGTAACGAACCGACTATCGGGGAGTTACGTCCGATATCCGACAAGATGCGGAACGGCCCGTACCGCTTCGAGGGGAAGCCGTACGGGCCGTACGCGGGGCGGGACGGGTCAGAACTTCGGATCCGGGGTCTGGGCCGCGACCAGTTCCGCCGCTTCCTCCGTGGTCTCCACCGAGGGCGGGGAGCCCGCCAGGGGCTTGTTGGCGGTCTCCTTCATGCAGGCCACCGCGATCACGCCGACCAGGGCCGCCGCCATCGAGTAGTACGCCGGCATCAGGTTGGAGCCGGAGACGCTGATCAGGGCCGTGATCACCAGCGGGGTCGTACCGCCGAAGATCGACGCGGAGAGGTTGTAGCCCACCGAGAGCGAGCCGTAGCGGACGTTCGTCGGGAACAGGGCCGGGAGGGCCGCGGACATCGTGCCGAGCATGCAGACCAGGGAGAGGCCCAGGAGGAGCATGCCGATGGTGATCGCCGGGATGCCGCCCTGGCGGATCAGGAGGAACGCGGGCAGCGAGAAGACCAGGAAGCCGAGCATGCCGGTCATCAGGAGCGGCTTGCGGCCGAAGCGGTCCGAGAGCTTGCCGACCCGGCTGATGATCAGCATCAGGAACACCATCACGCCGAGCAGGATGAGCAGGCCGTGGGTCTCGCTGTAGCCCAGCTCGTCGGAGAGGTACGTCGGCATGTACGACAGCAGCATGTAGTCGGTGATGTTGTACGCGCCGACCAGGCAGATGCAGAGGATCAGCGTCGGCCAGTAGTCGCGGAAGATCTTGGCGAGGTCGCCCTTGGCCGTCGTCTCGACGCTGTCCGCCGCCTCCGTGGCGTGCGCCGTGCCGCCCTCCAGCTTCTGGAAGGCCGGGGTCTCGTCGAGGCGCAGTCGCAGGTAGAGGCCGACGAGGCCGAGCGGGCCCGCGACGAGGAACGGGATGCGCCAGCCCCAGGACTCCATCTGGGCGTCGTCGAGGAGCGCGTAGAGCAGCGTGACCAAACCGGCGGCGCCCACGTAACCGGCCAGGGTGCCGAACTCCAGGAAGCTGCCGAAGAAGCCGCGCCGCTTGTCGGGGGCGTACTCGGCGATGAAGGTGGAGGCCCCGCCGTACTCGCCGCCCGTCGAGAAGCCCTGGAGCATGCGGAAGAAGATCAGCAGGACGGCGGCCCAGACGCCGATGGTGGCGTGGGAGGGGATGAGGCCGATCGCGAAGGTGCCGGTCGCCATCAGGATCATGGTGAGGGCGAGGACCTTCTTGCGGCCGATCTTGTCGCCCATCGGCCCGAAGAACATGCCGCCGAGGGGGCGGACGAGGAAGGCGACCGCGAAGGTGGCGAAGGAGGAGAGGAGCTGGGTGGTGTCGTTCCCGGACGGGAAGAACACGTGTCCCAGGGTCGCGGCGAGGTAGGAGTAGATGCCGAAGTCGAACCACTCCATGGCGTTGCCGAGCGAGGCCGCCTTGACCGCGCGCTTGACCGCCTGGTCGTCCGTGACCGTGATGTCCGTACGCCGAAGCTTGGGGTTCTGGCGTTTCCGGATCGCACGGAACAGGGCGGGGTGGCGTTTGACCGCTTCGGGATCGGCCACCTGGTGGGGGTCGGAGGCCGCCATGGCCGGGTCCTTTCCTCGGTAACTCTTTCAGGAAAGGCTTCTGCGCGGACATGGCGGTCGCAAACCGGTTCGGCGGTGGAATGGGATGTCCATCACATGTTTTCGGCCGTTCGGCCCAGTGGGTGGCTTGTTCCGGGTGGGTCCGTGCCCCTCTGTCCCGCCTCGCCGGAGCTCAGATCCCGAGGTCCTTGATGATCTTGGCGACGTGGCCGGTGGCCCGGACGTTGTAGAAGGCGTGGGCGACCCTGCCGTCCTCGTCGACGACGACCGTGGACCGGATGACACCCGTCACCGTTTTGCCGTAGAGCTTCTTCTCGCCGAACGCGCCGTACGCCTCAAGAGTCTCCTTGGCCGGATCGCCCACCAGTGTGACCTTGAGGTTCTCCTTCTCGCGGAACTTCGCGAGCTTCTCCGGCTTGTCCGGGGAGACCCCGATGACGTCGTAGCCGGCCTCGGCGAGCAGGTCGAGGTTGTCCGTGAAGTCGCAGGCCTGCTTGGTGCAGCCGGGGGTGAGGGCGGCGGGGTAGAAGTAGACGATGACCTTGCGGCCCTTGTGGTCCGCGAGCGAGACGTCGTTGCCGTCGGCGTCGGGGAGGGTGAAGGCGGGGGCGGTGTCGCCGGGTGTGAGGCGCTCGCTCATGGTTCTCCTCGTTGGTACGTGGGGTCTACGGGACCGAGCGTAATGGGGGTGCCGTCGGGTGCGGACGCGGCGGAACTGACAGACTGTCGATGAAGGTTTACCGGACGAGGACCACGGAGGCGGCGCGGTGTCGGATGCCAGGACCCCTGCGCAGATCGAGGCGGACATCATCAGCAGGCGCGAGCAGCTTGCGGTGGTACTCGATGAGATCGGGGTGCGGGTGCACCCGAAGACGATCATCGGTGACGCGAAGGCGAAGGTCGCCGTGACCGTGGACCGGACGGCCGGGCGGGCCTACGTGGCGGTGAACCGGGCCGTGTCGGACGTGAGGGGCCAGTTCGTGTCGCCGTCGGGCAGCCCCCGGCTGGAGCGCGTGATCCCGGCGGCGCTGCTCACGGTGGGCGTGGTCGGCCTGGTCGTCGTGACCTCCCGGCGCGGCAGGCGCTGAGTGACCTCCCGGCGCGGCAGGCGCTGACCGGGCGGGACCGGGCGCCGGTCCGGTGGGTGACGCGTGAAGCGCCGCCCCCTTGTGCGTGCGCGGTCCGTGGCCCGGTAGGTTGCGGGGCGTGAGCGAGAACACCGACGACAAGCTGCCCATCCGGATGCTGCACGACCGAGTGCTGGTCCGGTCCGAGTCGCCCGAGGGCGAGCGGCGTTCCGGCGGCGGCATTCTGATTCCCGCGACGGCCGCGGTCGGCCGTCGGCTGGCGTGGGCCGTGGTGGTGGCGGTGGGGCAGAACGTACGGACGGTCGAGCCGGGCGACCGGGTGCTGTTCGACCCGGAGGACCGGGCGGAGGTCGAGGTGCGGGGCGTGGCGTACGTGCTGATGCGCGAGCGCGATCTGCACGCGGTGGCCGCGGACCGGTTCGAGGGCTCGAAGGACTCGACCGGGCTGTATCTGTAGCCGGCGCCCCGTGCACGTCAGGACCCGGTGACAGCCGTCACCGGGTCCTTTGCCTGTCTTGTGGGGCTTGAAGGCCACGTCGGGACACTGAGTCCGGGGAGGGGTCAGGGACGGCTGCCGGGCGCCCGGGGGTCTTCGAGGAGGCCGCCGGTGTCGCCGCCCCCGTTTCCGCCGGTGTCGCCGGTGCTCCCGCCGCCGGTGTCCCCGCCCCCCGCCCCGCCGCCGGTGTCCGCGTCGCCGGTGCCCGTGCCGCCGTCCGTGGTGCCGCCGTCGCCGGTGCCCGTGCCGCCGTTGCCCGTGCCGCCGTCGCCGGTGCCGCCGGCGGGGGTGTCGGTGGTGCCGGGGTTGGTCCGCGGGGCGGACGGGGCCCGGGACGGGGTGGTGGACGGGGTGCGCCGGGGGTTGTCCGAGGGGGTGCGCCCGCCGGTGTCGCCGGGTGCGGTGTTCTCCTCGGTGGGCAGCGCGGTCTCGTCGGTGCCTTCCTCGAGGTCGAGGTCGAAGCCCTTGACCGGGGTGGAGCGCAGGGCGGCGCCGGTGTACTGGGCCCAGGTTTCCGCGGGGGCGCCGCCGCCGTTGATGCGGGGGAGTCCGAGTGCGCCGTAGAGGGGTTTCTGGGCGCCGGTGTCGGGGTCCTGGCCCATGACGGCGACGACGGTGGCGAGCTCGGGGGTGTAGCCGGCGAACCAGGCGGCCTTGTCCTCCTCGGCGGTGCCGGTCTTTCCGGCGGCGGGGCGGCCCGCGCCCTGGGCGGCGGTTCCGGTGCCGCCGTCGACGACGCTCCGCAGGATCGAGGTGGTGGTGTCGGCGGCCTCGCGGCTGACGGCCTGCTTCACCGTACGGTCGGGGAGGGTCACGTTCTCGCCGTCCTTGGTGACCTTGCCGACCAGGACGTGGGCGCCGTGCTTGCCGTGGGCGGCGAGGGTGGCGTACGCCTCGGTCATGTCGAGGACGCTGGCGGTGGCGACGCCGAGTGCGATGGAGGGGGTGGGGGTGAGGTCCGAGGTGTTCTCGGGGACACCGAGGTCGATGGCCGTCTGCCGGACCTTCTCGGGGCCGACGTCCTCGGCCATCTGGGCGTAGACGGCGTTGACGGACTTGTCGGTGGCGGCGCTGACGGTGATGGGGCCGTAGCTGCGGTCGTCCTCGTTGGCGGGGTCGTAGCCGGTGGGGCCGTCGGGGCCCTGGACCATGCGCTTGTTGGTGCCGTCGTAGATGGTGCCGGGGGTGATGCGGCGGCCGTCCTGGGTGGTGGAGTCGTTGGCGACGGCGGAGGTGAAGACGAAGGGTTTGAAGGTGGAGCCGACCTGGTAGTCGCGGCGGGTGGCGTTGTTGACGTACTGCCGGGTGTAGTCGATGCCGCCGTACAGGGCGACGACGTGGCCGTTGGCGGGGTCGATGGAGGCGCCGCCGACACGGACGTTGCGGTCGGGGGCGCGTTCGTCGTCGGTCCTGGACATGACCTTGTCCTCGACGGCCTGGACGAGGGCGTCCTGCTTCTTCTTCTGCAGGGTGGTGGTGATGCGGTAGCCGCGGGTGGCGAGGGTCTTCTCGTCGAGGATGTCGTTGCCGACGAGGTAGTCCTCGACCGCCTTGACGATGTAGCCGCGCTGTCCGGAGAGGCTGTTGGCGGGCTTGACCGGGCCGGGGACGGGGAAGGTCATCGCGGCGCGCTGTGCGGGGGTGAGCCACTTCTCCTTGACCATGCCGTCGAGCACGTAGTTCCAGCGGGCGACGGCGGCGGGCCTGTTCTCGGGCTGGGCGACCACGTCGTAGGCGCTGGGGGCGTTGAGCAGGGAGGCGAGGTACGCGCCTTCGGCGGTGGTGACGTCGTCGATGTCCTTGCCGTAGTACGCCTGGGCGGCGGCCTGGATGCCGTAGGCGTTGCGGCCGAAGTAGCTGGTGTTGAGGTAGCCCTCCAGGATCTGGTCCTTGGACTGTTCCCGGTTGAGCTTGATCGCGATGAAGAATTCCTTGACCTTGCGGACGACGGTCTGTTCCTGGCCCAGGTAGTAGTTCTTGACGTACTGCTGGGTGATGGTCGAGCCGCCCTGTCTGCCCTTGCCGGTGAGGGTGTTCCAGCCGGCCCGGAACATCGCCTTGACGTCGACGGCGCGTTCGGAGTAGAAGTCGCGGTCCTCGGCGGCGAGGACGGCGTGCTGGACGGTGCGGGGGACCTGGGCGAGTCGGATGTTCTCGCGGTTGATGTCGCCGTCGCGGGCGATGACGCTGCCGTCCGCGTAGAGGTAGACGTTGGACTGGGCGGTGGCGCTGGCGTTGGCCGCGGGGATCTCGACGAGCCGGTAGCCGGCGATGAACCCGCCGGTCAGGAGCAGGGCGATGAGCAGGATGCCGCCGAGGACCATGCGCCAGGTGGGGACGAGCCGCCGCCAGCCGGTGCGCTTGGGGCGCTTGGGCCGTTTGGTCCTGCCGGACTTCTTCGCGCCGGTGCCGTCCGTGGCCGGGGCGTCCTGGCCGGCGGGGGCGGAGCCCGGGGTGGCGGCGTCGGCGTCGGCAGGCAGGTCCTTGGGGGCCCACCCCGGGGGGTCGGTGTCCCCGTTCTGCTGCTGTGGCTCGTCGCTCATGTCGGTGCAGACTCCTCCGCCGCGGTCAGTTCCCCCATAGTGCCCTTTTCTTGCTCATAACCCTCGGAGCGACTGCCGAAAAGCGATCGCGGCGGTTGCCCCGGCTGGACTAGGGTTCTGCACTTTGGTGTCCACGCGCGGTGCGGCACCCGCGGACGGGGAGGCGGTTGCTGTGCGGGTCTACGCGGTGGTGGCGGCGGGTGGTTTCCGCCGTTACGCCACCTATCGGATCGAGACGGCGGCGGGGGTGTTCACCAACACCGTCTTCGGCTTCATCCTGGCTTACACGTACACGGCGTTGTGGGACGAGCGGCCCGGGCTGGGCGGTTACGACATGCCGCAGGCGCTCACGTTCGTCTGGCTGGGGCAGGCGCTGCTGATGACGTGCGTGATGATGGGCGGCGGCTTCGAGGACGAGCTGATCGAGCGCATCCGCACGGGCGACATCGCGGTCGACCTCTACCGTCCGGTCGATCTCCAGATGTGGTGGCTGGCGCAGGACTTGGGGCGGGCGGCCTTCCATCTGCTGGGGCGCGGCATCGTGCCGATGATGCTCGGGGCGCTCGCCTTCGACCTGGCGCTGCCGGGGTCGCCGGGGCCGTGGCTGGCGTTCCTCGTCGCGGTGGCGCTGGGCGTGGTGGTGAGCTTCGCGATCCGCTATCTGGTGGCGCTGTCCGCCTTCTGGCTGATGGACGGGGCGGGCGCGGCGCAGATCGCCTTCCTGGCGGGACTGTTCTTCTCGGGGATGCTGCTGCCGCTGAACCTGTTCCCGGGGCTGCTGGGCGAGGTGGCGCGGCTGCTGCCGTGGTCGGCGCTGCTCCAGGTGCCGGCGGATGTGTTCCTGGGCAAGCACACGGGCTGGGGTCTGGTGCGGGTGTACGTGTTCCAGGCGTCCTGGGCCGCGGTGCTGCTGCTGGTGGGGCGGATGGTGCAGTCGGCGGCGACGCGGAGGGTGGTGGTCCAGGGTGGCTGAGGGGGTGGAGGCGGCGGTTTTGGAGGCACCGGTGGCGGTGTTCGCCCCGAGGCCGCGGCTGGTCGAGGGGGTGCGGGCGTACGGGCTGATCGTGGGCATGTGGCTGCGCTCGACGATGGCGTACCGGGCGTCGTTCCTGATGACGGCGTTCGGGAACTTCGCGGCGACGGCGTTCGACTTCGTGACGATCATGCTGATGTTCGCGCACGTCGACGCGCTGGGCGGCTACTCGCTCCCGGAGATCGCACTGCTGTACGGGGCGTCGGGTACGGCGTTCGGCCTGGCGGACCTGTTGATGGGGTCGATGGACCGGCTGGGCCGCCGGGTGCGCGACGGCACGCTGGACACGCTGCTGGTGCGGCCCGTCCCGGTCCTCGCGCAGGTGGCGGCCGACCGCTTCGCGCTGCGCCGGCTGGGGCGGATCACACAGGGGCTGCTGGTGCTGGGCTACGGGCTGGTGGCCGCGGACATCGAGTGGACCGTGGCGAAGGCGGTCGTGCTGCCGCTGATGCTGCTGAGCGGGTCGGTGATCTTCGGTGCGGTCTTCGTGGCCGGCGGGGCGTTCCAGTTCGTCGCGCAGGACGCCTCGCAGGTGCAGAACTCCTTCACGTACGGGGGGAACACGCTGCTCCAGTACCCGCCGACGATCTTCGCGAAGGACCTGGTGCGCGGGGTGACCTTCGTGGTGCCGCTGGCCTTCGTGAACTGGCTGCCGGTGCTGTACGTGCTCGGCCGGGAGCTGCCGCTGGGGCTGCCCGACGGGGTGGCGTTCCTGCCGCCGCTGGTGGCCGCGGTCTGCGCGACCGGGGCGGGCCTCGCGTGGCGGGCGGGGCTGAGGGCGTACCGGAGCACGGGAAGTTGAAGCGGGACGGGAGAGGGAACGGCATGAGCACGGACACGGAATCGAAGCCGGGCGGGCATACCGGCGCCGGGACGGCCTTCATCGAGCTGGACCGGCTGGAGAAGGTCTTCGACGTCCGCCGCAGGACGGGCTTCCTGCGCGGCGAGCGCCGTCAGGTGCGGGCGGTCGACGGGATCAGCTTCCGGGTGGAGCGCGGCGAGATGGTCGGCTACATCGGGCCGAACGGGGCCGGCAAGTCGACGACGATCAAGATGCTGACGGGCATCCTCACGCCGAGCGGCGGCTCGCTGCGCGTCGCGGGCATCGACCCCTCCCGGGAGCGTACGAGGCTGGCGCACCGGATCGGTGTGGTCTTCGGCCAGCGCACGACGCTGTGGTGGGACCTGCCGCTGCGCGACTCGTACCGGCTGATTCACCGGATGTACCGGGTGCCCGACGCGCGCTTCCGCGCGAACCTGGACCGGTGCGTCGAACTCCTGGACCTGGGTGAGCTGCTGGACGTGCCCGTACGGCAGTTGTCGCTCGGGCAGCGGATGCGCGGCGACATCGCGGCGGCGCTGCTGCACGACCCGGAGGTGCTGTACCTGGACGAGCCGACGATCGGCCTCGACGTGGTGTCCAAGGCCAAGGTGCGGGGATTCCTGCGGGAGTTGAACGCGGAGCGCGGCACGACCGTGCTGCTGACGACCCATGACCTCACGGACATCGAGCAGTTGTGCAGCCGGGTGATGGTGATCGACCACGGCCGGCTGATGTACGACGGGGCGCCGGCCGGGCTGCACGAGGTGGGGGAGAGCGAGCGGACGCTCGTGGTCGACCTGGAGCGCGAACTCCCGCCGATCCGGCTGGAGTCGGAGCCCCTGGTGCGGACGGTGAAGGTGGAGGGGCCGCGCCAGTGGCTGGCCTTCCCGGCGTCGGCGTCGGCGGCCCCGCTGGTGGCGCGGATCGCCGCGGAGTATCCGCTGGTGGACCTCTCGGTGCGGGAGCCGGACATCGAGGCCGTCATCGCCAGGATGTACGCGTCGGCTCCCGCCCGGTAGGCCGATGACGTGAGCGTGTCCGTTCAATAGGCTGCCGGGTATGACGAGCGAACTCCCCGACATGCGGGCCTCCGACGCCGAGCGTGAACGTATTGCCGAGATCCTGCGCGAGGCGGTGGCCGAGGGCCGGCTGGAGATGGAGGAGTTCGAGCAGCGCCTGGACAGCGCGTACAGGGCCCGTACGCACGGGGAGCTGGAACCACTCGTCCGCGACCTCCCGGGTGTCGGCCCGTCCGCGGCGGCGCCGGCCGTCGTGCGGCCCCGGACCGGCTCGGCGGTCCGCTGGGCGGACCGGATAGGGAAGCCGGCCACCTCGGGCGGCGCCTTCGCGTTCTGGGGCGGTTTCCGCCGCCGGGGGAACTGGACGGTCGGCAAGGTCTTCACCGCGTTCGCCATGTGGGGCGGCGGCGACATCGACCTGCGCGAGGCGGACTTCGAGGACCGCGAGACCGTCATCCGCTGCTTCACGATCATGGGCGGCATCCATGTGACGGTTCCGCCGGACCTGAACGTGGACGTCCGGGGCATCGGCGTCATGGGCGGCTTCGGGGAGCGCGCCAAGGACGAGCCGGCCCCCGCCCCGGACGCGCCCCGGGTCCGGATCACCGGTTTCGCGCTGATGGGCGGCGTGGGTGTGGAGCACAAGCGCAGCAAGGCGGAGAAGCAGCGACTGCGGGAGGCGCAGCGCGAGCGGGGGCGGCTGGAGAAGGGCGGCCGATAGCGTCCCGGCTGCCGCCTCACCGCTTCTCGGCGGTCAGAGGGCGTCGGTCGTGGTGCGGGTCCCCAGCAGGGAGCCGACGTCCACCAGAGAAGCCAGGCGCGCGTATCCGGCGTCGTTCAGGTGCAGGTGGTCGCCGGAGTCGTAGGCGCCGCGCAGCCGCTGCGGGCGGTCCGGGTCGCGCAGGGCGAGGTCGGAGTCGAGGACCTCGTCGAAGACCCCGCCCGCCCGGATCTCCGCGTTGACGCGCTCGCGCACCCGCTCCCCGGCGGCCGTCCAGTTGCGCGCGCCCCGGTACGGCATGAGGGTCGCGCCGATGACCCGCAGTCCGCGCGCGTGGGCCCGCTCGGTGAGGCCGCGCAGGGCGCCGGTGATCCGCTCGGGGTCGGTCTCCCGGGGGAACGCCTGCACGTCGTTGATGCCGAGCGCGATGACGACGGTCTTCACGCCGGCGACGCCGAGGACGTCGCGCTCGAAGCGGTCGAGGGCGCGCGGGCCGATGCCGTCGCGCAGCAGGCGGTTGCCGCCGATGCCTTGGTTGACCACCGCGTAGCGGCCGTGCAGCCGGTCGGCGACGGCGTCCGGCCAGCGGGTGTTCGCGTCGGTGGTGGAGCCGGTGCCGGCGGTGAGCGAGTCGCCGAACGCGACGAGCGTCGCGGTCGCCTCCGTGTCGCCGCCGCGCACGTCCACGGCGGTGAGGTAGCGCCACTGCGCGGTGCGCCAGGTGCCCCGGGGGTCCTCGGTGTACGAGGTCTGGTGGCTGTTGGGGTGCGAGGTGACCGGCCCCTCGGCGGTCGGGGTGCGCAGGGTGACCACGAGGTCGGCGTCGGCGGCGACCGGGACGGCGACGGCGTCGCTGACGGTCTGCCGGCCGGCCGCGACC
This sequence comes from Streptomyces sp. NPDC019224, assembly GCF_040632605.1. Lineage (NCBI taxonomy): Bacteria > Bacillati > Actinomycetota > Actinomycetes > Kitasatosporales > Streptomycetaceae > Streptomyces > Streptomyces sp. NPDC019224. The sequence continues at coordinate 68,445 of NZ_JBEYCF010000027.1, forward strand.
GTGACGGACGGGGAGCCGCGGAACGTCACCGGCCGGGTGTTCACGGTGACGCGGTCGATGAGCAGGGGGCGCGTGCCGAACAGGTTGGACAGGGTGAGGCGGGCCTCGGCGCCGCCGATGCTGGTGTGCACCACGTTGCGGATGACGCGCCGGCTCCGGTCCTGTGCCTGCGCCGGGTCGGCCACTCCGAGGACGGGGGCCGCGGCCCAGGTGGCGAGCCAGTGGCCGGAGGAGTGCGCCGGGGCGGCCGGGGTCCGGGCCCCGCCCTGCGGGGCCGGGGTGGCGGCGGCCGTCGCCCGGTGCCCGGTGAACAGCAGGGAACCGGCGAACGCCACGGCGGCGGCGAGCGCGGCGGTGCCCGCCACGAGGGCGATGAGCAGGGCGTACCCCTGGCGCCTGGGCATGGGCGGTGTGTCTCCTTGCGGAAGGCGGAAGGCGGAAGGCGGAAGGCGGGGAGTGGAGCGGGTTCCCATGATGCGGCAGGGCGCGGGGAACTCGACGTGCGGCCCGGGAGTAGGTCAGGTAGGCACAATGCGTAGCGGGCGCCGGGCGCTGTGCGTACACGGACGGGTGGAGCGGATGGAACGGATCGATGGGACCGGGCGGACCGAGCGGGGCGGGCTGCCCCCGGGGCCCGGCGGGAAGCCGCGGGACGCGGGCGCGCGGGAGCGGCCCGCGGGCCTCGCCTCGTTCGCGTACACCGCGGCGGACGAGGAGAAGCGTCGTGGCGTACGCCGTATGAAGACCACGGCCACCGGCCTCCTTCTGCTGGTCGCGCTCGTGTACGTCCTCGCCACCTGGGCGAAGAACGAGGGGGTGAGCGGCTGGCCGGGCTTCGTCGCGGCGGCCGCCGAGGCGGGGATGGTGGGTGCGCTGGCCGACTGGTTCGCCGTCACGGCCCTCTTCAAGCGTCCGCTCGGTCTGCCGATTCCGCACACCGCCATCATTCCCACCAAGAAGGACCAGCTGGGTGCCTCCCTCGGTTCCTTCGTCGGCGAGAACTTTCTCTCCGGGGAGGTCGTACGTGACCGGATTCACTCCCTGGGCATCGGCCGCCGGGTCGGCGGCTGGCTCGCGGAACCGGCCCACGCGGACCGGGTCACGGCCGAGCTGGCGACCGCGCTGCGCGGGGCGCTGACGGTCCTGCGGGACGCGGATGTGCAGGCCGTCGTCGGTGAGGCGATCACCCGGCGGGCGAACGCGGTGGAGATCGGCCCCGGCCTCGGCAAGATGCTGGAGAAGATCGTCGCGGACGGCGGCCACCGCAAGCTCGTCGACCTGGTCTGCGTCCGGGCGCACGACTGGCTCGTGCTGCACGGCGACTCGGTGATGGACGCGGTGCAGGGCGGGGCGCCGGGCTGGACGCCCCGGTTCGTCGACAAGCGGGTCGGGGAGCGGGTCTACAAGGAGCTGCTGCGCTTCGTCACCGAGATGCGGGACATGCCGGCCCACCCGGCACGCGGCTCCATCGACACGTTCCTGGCGGACTTCGCGGCCGACCTGCAGAGCGACTCGGAGACCCGGGAGCGGGTGGAGCGGCTGAAGTCGGAGATCCTGGGGCGCGGCGAGGTCCAGGACGTCATCGCCTCCGCCTGGGCGTCGGTGCGCGCGATGGTGATCGCGGCGGCGGAGGACGAGCAGAGCGAGCTGCGGCTGCGTGCCCGGGCCTCCCTGATGTCGCTGGGCGCCCGGCTGGCCACGGACGACCGGCTCCAGGGGAAGCTGGAGGGCTGGCTGGAGGACGCGGCGGTGTACGTCGTGACGACGTACCGGGCGGAGATCACCTCGCTGATCAGCGACACGGTGGCCGGCTGGGACGCGGACCACACCTCCCGCAAGATCGAGGCCCACATCGGCCGTGACCTGCAGTTCATCCGCATCAACGGCACGGTGGTGGGAGCACTGGCGGGCCTGGTGATCTACACGGTGTCCTGGGCGCTCTGGTGAGGAGCAGGTCCCCCGGGGCCCGGGCCCCGGGGGACCTGCTCCTCAGGACGCCCGGCGGGTGACCGCCCAGGACGCGGCGGCCACGGTGCCCGCCACGGTGAAGACGGCGGGCCAGGCGCCGACCTTCTTGGCCAGCGGGTGGGAGCCCGCGAACGCGGCCACGTACGCGGTGGTCAGCGCGGCGGCCGCGCGCGGGCCCGCCTGCCGGTTCCACTCGTACGCGGCGACGCCGCCCGCCGCCGCGAGCGCGACCCCGCCCAGCGGCCGCTTGCGGGTCCACCGCGCGACGGCGTAACCGCCGACCAGTCCGCCCGCCGCCACCGCCGCTGCCGGCACCTTCGCCATCGCAGCCACCTCCGCCTTCGTCCACGTCATGGGGGCGCGCCGGGCGCACTCGTACGCCCCGCGCTCAGCGCCGTACCGGCGCCCGGATCGAGGCTAACCCGCGTGCCCGCCCTCCGGTCGGCGAGGGGGTGGACAGCCGTTCACCCTGGCGGTGCGCATGCGTGCACCGGCCACAGCCTGTGGCTCGTCATCGCGGGCGCCACGGCCGTCGCCTCCGGCACGGCCGTCGCGTGCTCCGCGCTGCAGCGGCTGATCACGGGCTGAGGCTCCCGGGGCCGCCGCCCCGGGGGGACCCGCTCCTCGACCGCCGGAGGGGCTTGAGGGGTCAGCCCGTCGGATTCCGCGGATCGTCGATGTCGACCGTGAGCTCGAACTCCGCGGTGGAACGGAACGTGGCGACCTTGCCCGACAACCGGATCCGGGTGAACGGATTGGATTCCGAGAAGAACATCGCCCAGATCAGCTTGCGGTCGGCAGTCAGACGGGCGAGGAACCCGTCTGCGCCCATCGAGCCCTCGCCGCCCCACAGGAGCCCCTTCTCTCCCAGGTCCACCACGGCGAGGCCGTCGACCGAAGAGACCCAGAAGGGGTCCTCCTCCATCATCTCGTCGAGGTCGAACGGGGAGAGCACCGAGAAGCCACTCGGCGTGGTGGAGTCGAGGGCGACCTCGTAGGAGCGCCCGTCGGCGTAGTGGAGCGCGTCCGCGACGGGAAGTTCATAGTCTTCCCACAGGCGTTCGATCGTGGTCATTTCTTCTTGCACTTTCCGTTGCGCACGTGCTGGGGCCTTTCCTGGAGTCCGGTGGGGGGAACCGGCTCGCCGAGTTCGTTCCTGTTCCGCCCGGAGTTCATACGCCTTCGGAACTGTTCCGCCCACGTCCGTCCGGTGGTCGAATCGGGATGGACCGCGTTGGGGTCGACGCGCTCGATGACGACCGGCCGCCCCACTTCGCGTGCCGCGTCCAGCCGCCGGTTGTCGTACGACACCAGCTGACCGTCCACTTCCATCACCTTCAGCGCCGTGCCGGGGCGTTGCCAGTCCCACTCCCCGGAACGCATCTTCTCCACGTAGTCGTTCGGGGACACCGTACGTTGGGAGAAGTTGATGTCGTCCGGGTTGGCCCATTCCGGGTCGCCGGAGAGCCCCAGGTGGTCGGTCCAGCTGTGGGGGTTGCGGACATAGGCCGCCGCGTTGGGCGCCGGGGCCAGCCCGAGCGGGTCCGGGGTGGTGTAACGGGCGGTCTCCGGGTCGTAGTGCCGGAAGTAGTTGTAGTGGAGGCCGGTCTCCTCGTCCGCGTACTGGCCGGGGAAGCGGAGCGGGCAGTCCACCTCGCCGCCCGCGGCGGGCAGGGGGGTGCCCCAGAGGGTGGTGCGGGCCTGCCAGGCGAGGACGCCGTCCGGAGTGACCAGTTCGACGGGCGTACCGACCAGGTCCGTGACGATCGCGAAGAAGCGGGCGTCGTACTCGGACTGGGGGGTGGCGTCGGTGACGCCTGGGACCGAGGAGGCGGTCTCGGCCGTCCTGCGGATGGACTGGGCCATCGGGCGGTGGGTGCCGGGCGCGTGGTCCCAGGTGGTCGTCGTGCCGTCCGGGGCGGCCTGCTCGGCCAGGCCGGTGCCGTCCCAGGTGAAGGTGAGGACGGTTCCGTCGGGACCTGTCTTGGAGACGCGGCGGCCCAGGGGGTCGTAGGCGTAGGTCCATTCCTCGCCGTTGGGAGTGGTGGCCCCGGTGAGGCGGTTCTCCCCGTTCCACGTGTACGTCCAGGTGCGGGTTTGGCCGTTGAGGAGCTTGCGGGTTCTGCGGATCAGCCGGCCGGCGGCGTCGTGTTCGTAGCTGGTGCGGCCCGCCCGGCGGATCAGGGCGCCGTCGTAGCTCCGCTTCCCGGTCGTGGGGTGGTGCGGGGCGTCGGCGTGGGTCTGGTTGCCCGCCCTGTCGTACGCGTATCTCTCGCTCCACCCGTGGGCCTGGACGTCCGTGGCCCGGCCTAGGGGGTCCAGGGCGAAACGCCTTGTCCCCGTGGTCAGTTCGCGTATCTCGGTGGGGTAGCCGTCCGGGCGGTAGGCGTAGGTGCGCTGCTGGAGGATCCGGTCGGCCTCGCTCCCCTCGTGGGTGGCGAGGGTCTGGGCGATGAGGCGGTTTCCCCTGTCCCAGGCCTGGGTGAGGGTGGTGGCGTCCCCGATGCGGCGCTCCGTCTCGCGGCCCGCGGCGTCGTAGGCGAAGGCGAGAGTCGTGTCGTCGCCCCGGCTCAGGCCGATGGGGCGGCCCGCCGGGTCGTAGGACCATTCCGAGCGCACGCCTGCCGGTGTGGTGCGCGAGATGCGGCGGCCCATGGCGTCGTACGCGTAGACGCTGGTGCGGCCGTTGACCTGTTCCGAGACGACGCGGCCGGCCGCGTCGTGCTCCCGGGTCACCGCCGCCTCCGGGTTGGCCGCGTGGAGCAGGGCGCCGTTCGCGGCGTACGCGTAGGTCGTGACGTCGCCGGTGGACTCGTCGAGCTGGGCGATCATGCGTCCGAGCGCGTCGAGGGTGAAGCGCAGTGTCTGGCCCGCCGCGTTCGTCTGGGCCGTGAGCCGGCCGGCCGCATCGCGTTCGTAGGTGCGGGTGGCACCGTCGAAGTCGGTCTCCGCGACCAGGTTTCCCGCCGCGTCGTAAACGTAACTCCACTGCCTGCCCTGCGGGTTGGTGACCTCGGTCAGGCGCAGCTCGGTGTCGTAGGCGAAGGTGTAGTGCGCTCCGTCGGGGTCGGTCCTCGTGGCGGGCTGGTCGAAGTGGGTGTACGTGTAGGTGGTGGTGTTACCGGCCTCGTCGGTGTGCAGGACGAGGTTGCCCTCGGTGTCCCACTGCCACTCCTCGCGGGCGCCGTCCGGCCCCTCGCGCCACGCCGGCATGCCCTCGATCGTCCAGCCGTGACGCGTGGTCCGGCCCAGGGCGTCGGTGACGGCGGTGACCTGGCCGTGCGGACCGCGGCGCATGCGGAGGGTGGAGCCCACCGGGGTCGTCGTCCCGATCGGGAGACCCGCCGCGTCCGTGACGAACCGGGTGGTGTGTCCCAGTGGGTCGGTGACGGAGGTGAGGTGGCCCGAACCGTTGTAGCCGTAGTGGGTGACGGCGCCGCCGGGATCGGTGGTGGAGGTGTGGGAACCGCTTTCGTCGTAGGTGTGGCGCCACACCGCGCCGCCCGGCTCCCGGGTCTCCAGCGGCAGGCCGCGGTCGTCGTAGACGGTCCCGGCCACCGTCCCGTCGGGCCGCTCGACGCTGACCAGCCGGCCCTCGTCGTCGTAGCCGTAGCGCGTGGTGTGCCCCAGGGGGTCGGTGACGGCGACGGGATGCCGGTTGTCCTCGTCCCACTCCGTGAGCGTGGTGTTTCCCAGCGGGTCCGTGTAGGAGACGATCTTGTACGCCTCGTTGCAGACGTACACGGAGGTGTTGCCCTGCGAGTCGGTGTAGCGGGAGGTGCGGGCGGCCTCGTCGTAGTGCATGCGGCCCGACAGGATGCCGTCCGGCCCGATGCCCCGCAGGACGCGTCCCTGCCGGTCGTAGACGTAGCCGTACGAGGTGCCGTTGCGGTCCGTCCACGACGTGACCCGGTGCTCCGCGTCGTACCGGTAACGCATGGCCTTGTTGGTCGAGTTGAAGACCTGGGCCAGGTTGCCGGCGGCGTCGTAGGAGTAGGAGACGAGCGTGGTGCTGTGCTCGTGCCGTGCGCCGTGCAGGAGCCGCAGGGCGGTGATCCGCGGTATGCCGGGATCGGTGTCGACGGCGATGCGGTAGCCGCCGGAGTGCCTGATCTCCTTCGGCGTGCCCTCCGTGTCGTGGACGACGTCGATGCGGTCGCCGTCGCCGGTCCGGTCGGTGATCGCGGTCAGCGCCAGCTCGCGGCCGCTCACGGGCAGCGGGGCGAAGTGGAGCATGCGGTTGCGGTCCGGGACGACGATGCGCATGGTGCCGGCGGGGTCGCCGTCCCAGTACAGCGGCCAACGGGGCCCCGAGGTGGGGAGCGTGGCCTCACCGGGCGTCGGCACCGGATACGTCAGCAGCATGCCGCCGTCCGTGATGTAGACGATCCCCTTCCCGTCGATCTCCAGCCGCTGGTCGAGCGTGCCCGCCCAGGTGGGGCCGAACCAGCCCCCGCACGGGTGCCCCGAGACGTAGTGCCGCTCCAGGACCACCGGCAGGGCGCCGGGCAGCGTGACGTCGGTGGCGGACATGAGCATCTCGCCCGTCGCCACGTCGATCGGCTCGCCGGTCGTCGGGCGCTCCTCGTTGGGCGTGGTGTTCCTGCCCGGATCACTGTCCGTCCGCGCACGGGCGCTGCCGTCCCGGCGCAGGCCCTCCACCCGGCCGCGCAGCCGCTGCGCGGCGTTCTTGGCGACGGAGGCCCCGCGCCGCGCCGAGCCGGCGCCCCCGGTGGCGAGGGCGAGGAGGATCTCGGGCGTCAGCAGACCGGCCGCCCTGGCCGGGTTCCGCTGCCACTCGTCCCAGTGGACGACGGCCTTGGCGAACTCCTGGGGGTGCTGTACGGCGTAGGACGCCCCGTCCACCATGCCCGCCAGGTGCAGACCGAGGCCGTCCGGGCCGTCGTTGACCAGGTCGTCGAACCCCTCGTACCAGCCGCGCATGGTGTCGCCCGCGCCGCCGAAGAAGTCTCCGACCCCCTTCTGGAACTTGTCCCAGCCCTTGCGGGGCGGCGGCTTGTCGGGGGCTTCCTCCGCGGCCTTGTCGAGCTTGCGCTTGGCCGCGACGATGACGGTGTCGAGCTCGCTCTCCAGCTTGTCCAGGCGGCCGTAGCAGTCCTGCAACGCGGCGAGGCCCGGATCGTCGTCCGGCGGACGCTCCGGCAGCGGATCGTCCTTGCGCTCCAGGGCGGTGTTGTAGTCCGTGACCCGCTTCCAGTACTTCTTGGAGGTCGCCCGTGCCTCGTCGGCGTCGTCGATGATCGGCCTGACCCGCGTGTGGACCGAGCGCAGCGTGTACGCGTAGGAGTCCAGGGCCTTCCCCGAAGCCTCGAAGTACTTCTGCGCCGACTCCAGTTCCCGGGGGAGCTGCCGGGTGGCGTCCTTGAACGCCTCGGAGCCGGCCCCCGTCCAGTCCATCAGGGACAGGTCGTCCAGCTTCTCCAGGCCGTCCTTGAACGCCCCCGCGTAGGCGAGGAGTTTCAGGGCGAGGCCGTCGACGACCTCCGGGTCGCCGTAGATGACGTCGCCGGGCTTGGCGTGCGGAGGTATCCGCTCGCGCTCGCCGCCCTCCATCGCATCGCGGCTCGTCATATCACCGGCCCCTTCCCCGATCCGCCGTCCACTTCCCAGCCGCCGTCCACCCGCAGGCGGGGGTGCTGGGGCACATCCTGGTAACTGCCTGAATCGCCGTCGTCCAGCCACGGCTCCTGGTAGATCTCGGGCGGCGGGTCGAACTTCGGCCGGGACCCCTCCTGCCAGGCCTTCATGCCTTCTTCGCCGAACGGGAGCTTGGCGATGTTGGCCGCGGTCGGCGAGAAGTTCTCGATGCACAGCAGATCGGCCAGCACGTAGGCGGCGAGGACCACCCGGAGCGTCTCCACCACCGTGTCCGTGTCCTCGGCCACCCGCCCCATGCCGAAGCCCCATTTCGAGAGCATCGTCCGGGTCGGGCCGACGATGTCGTAATCGGCGGCCTCCGAGATCTGCGCGGACAGCGCGTTCCAGTCCCGCTTGATCCGGTGCGCGGCGACCACGGACTCCTCCAGGGGAGCCAGCACCTTGCGCACCGAGTCGATCTCGATCCTGTACCCGTCTCCCGGCGCCGGCGCCGGCCCTGCCCCCGCCGGCGTCCTCCCGGCCTCAGGATCCGCCATCGTGCGCCCCCCGCGTCTCCGCTGTCTCGAGCGTCTGCGCGTCCAGCACGAGCGGCCGCCGGCCCAGTGGGTCCACCAACGCCCGTACTCCCGGCGGCAGCAGCTCCACGAGGTCCTCGACCGTGGTGGACGCCCACCCGCAGGGACCGGCGAACAGCCCCAGCGCCTCGACGGAGGTGAAGACCGGCACCACCGGCCCCTCGTCGGTCTCGCTCACCAAGAAGCCCGGCGTGTCCGGGCGTTGGAAGTACAGCCGGGCGGAACGTAAGGCCGCCATTTGCTCGGAGCGGGACATCGACGCGAATGCTTCTTGGCGCAGCAGGTCACGCAGCGACATGTTTCCCCCTGGTTTGCTCTCGCTATCGCCAAAGAGAAGCTATCGCACGCGCGTGCTATGCCTCGGTGAATTCGGCCAGGGTGTGCGGGACCCCACTCCGGTGCGGTCCCGCCGCCGCGTCCGCGTGCGAACGCACCGCTCAGCGCGCCGCGTTCCGCCACACCGTCAGGTCGATCGTGACGTAGTCGCTCGGGGAGTCCTCCGGCGCGTGCCCCTGGTACGTCAGCAGCGCCAGGTGCCCCGCGCCGGAAGTGACGCAGATCTGGCGCCCCTTGGACAGGTCCTCCACGGGGATGTTGTCGGCGTACCGGGTCTCCGCACGGCAGACGTCCAGCGAGCCCTGCTGGCCCGGATCGAGCAGGGTGAGGCGGCCGTCCTCGCTCTCCGCTTCGAAGTAGCCGGATTCGTAGGTCAGGTCGTACCCGCCGTCCACGCCGTTCTGCGGCCGGACCTCCGGGTCGCCGAACGTCAGGTGGTATCCCCGCGTGAGGTTGATGCCCGGGAAGTCGTCGGGATCCGGGCTCGACGTGGCGGAGGGCATCGGGCCCGAGTCATCCAGGCCGGCGCCGTCGTCGTCCGTGGCGGTGGACTCCGGGCTCGGCTTCGCACTCGCCTTGGGGGCGGGAGTGTTCTTCTTGTCCTGGGCGGCCGTGCTGCCCTTCGCGCCCTCCTCGCCGTCCTTCAGCAGGAAGTACGCCGTACCCCCGCCCGCGACACCGAACAGCAGCGCCGCGACGATCGCGATGGCCGCCACCCGCCCCCGCCGCTTGGGCGGTGTCGGCGCGCCGGCCTGCGGGGCCGGCTGGGTGACGTGCGGCGGCGCGCCGGCACCGGAGTACGCGGGCGCCGGGCCCGGGTACCCGTACGAGGCCTGCTGAGCCGGGTACCCGTACGCCGGCGTCTGCGCGGAAGGCGCACCGTACGCCCCCGGGCCCACCGGCGCGGGCCCCTGCCCCGGCGGCGGCGTGACCGGCGGGCCGTACCCCGGCGGCGGGGTGCTCGGCGCCGGCGTCGTGGGCGCATGCGCGGCCGGGGCGGCGGGCTCGGGCCGGGCCGGGGGCGCGGCCGGGGCGGACGACGGGGGCGGCGGCGTCTGCACGGGGGCCGGGGCGGCGGCCCGTACCGTGATGTCGGCGGCGACCGGCTTCGGCAGCCAGTCCTCCGGCCGCCGCAGCACCGTCTCCGCGTTCGCGGTCTGGCACAGCCGGATCACCTCGGCGACCGAGGGCCGGTCCTGCGGGTCCTTCGCCAGGCAGCGCCCGACCAGCTCCATCAGCCGCTCCGGCACACCGCTGAGGTCCGGCTCCTCGTGCACGATCCGGTAGAGCACCCCGTGCGAGGTCCCCTCGCCGAAGGCGGGCGTCCCGGTGGAGGCGAACGCCGCGACCTGGCCGAGCGCGAAGATGTCCGTCGCGGCGGTGACCCGGCGCCCGGCGGCCTGCTCCGGCGCCATGAACGACGGGGTGCCGATGGTGACCCCGCTGCCCGTGAGCGAGGTCGCGTCGGCCGCGTACGCGATGCCGAAGTCGATGACGCGCGGCCCGTCCGCCGCGAGCAGCACGTTCGACGGCTTGAGGTCGCGGTGGACGATCCCCGCCCCGTGGATGACGTGCAGCGCCTCGGCCATGCCCGCGATCAGCAGCAGCACCGTCTCGACCGGCAGCGCCCCGTGCGCCACGACCGCGTCGGCGAGCGAGGGCCCAGGCACGTACGCGGTGGCGAGCCACGGCTGCGCGCCCTCGGTGTCGGCGTCGATCACGGGCGCGGTGAACAGCCCCTGCACGCGCTGCGCGGACTGCACCTCCTGCGTGAACCGCCGGCGGAACTCCGCGTCCTCGCCGAACTCCGGCCGGATCACCTTGATCGCGACGGGCCGCCCGCCGGGCGTGTACGACAGGTACACCTTGCCCATGCCGCCCGCGCCGAGCTTGGCGGCCAGCCGGTAGCCGGCGATGGTGGTCGGATCGTCGGCCGCGAGGGGCTGGAAGACCTGCGGGTTACCGCCTCTGCCTGGCTGCTGACCGCTCATGAACTCGTCACTCCCCCGGAGAGCCGCTGCTGTGGACACGGCACTTTATCCAAATCCCTGGGGGAGAAGGGCCCTTGCGGAGCTACCGGAGCAGTAACGGTCAACGGGGCGCGGAGAAGCCGAACCGCACACCCGTCGCCTGCTCCGACACCTCCCGCGGCCGTCGGCCCCTCGCGGCCCACGCACCGGGAGCCCCAGATTCCCCTTGCCTGCCGCGGCCGTCCGTCCGACCATGGCGGCCGACGGCCCCGACGTACGGAGGCCGCCCCGGACGAAAGGCCGTACGTGCGCAAGCTCGTGTACTTCATCGCCGCGACCCTGGACGGCTTCATCGCCGGCCCGGACGGCTCCGACCCCAGCGGCCCCGACGGCTTCTGGCCCATCCCGGAGGACTACCTCAAGCACCTGATCGCCGAATACCCGGAGACGCTTCCCGGCCCGGCGCGGGCCGCGCTCGGCGTGACGGCGGAGGGCACGCGCTTCGACACGGTCCTGGAGGGCCGCCGCTCGTACCAGGTCGGCCTCGACGCCGGTCTCACGGACGCCTACCCGCACCTGCGGCACCTCGTGTTCTCCCGCACCCTGGGCGAGAGCCCCGATCCGGCCGTGGAGGTCGTCGCGGGTGATCCCGCCGCGCGCGTACGGGAGTTGAAGCAGGAGGACGGCAAGGACATCTGGCTCGTCGGCGGCGGCGAGCTGGCCGCCTCCCTCTACGGGGAGATCGACAGGCTCATCCTCAAGCTGAGCCCGACGACGATCGGGGCGGGCATCCCGCTGTTCGGGCGGAAGGCGGCGTTCGAGCCGGCCGCCTGGTCCCTCGCGGACCACACGGTCCTGGGGAGCGGCGCGGCGTACCTGACGTACGAGCGCGCCGCCGTCACCGGCTGAGAACGGGGCGCCGGCCGGCAGGGGCGAAAACCCCCACCGGCCGGCTCCGTGTCAGGCGGCCGCGCAGGCCGCGCCGCTGAGGGTGAACGCGGCCGGGGCGGCGTTCGCACCGCTCCGGCTGCCGGTGAAGCCCACGGTCACCGAGCCGTTCGGGGCGATCGTGGAGGTGTACGAGGCCGGTACGACGCTCACCGAGCCGCCGGTCTGCGTGGGCGTACCGCCCCACATGTTGGTGATCGTCTGGCCGTCGGCGAAGGAGAACCCGAGCGTCCAGCCGTCGATGGCGGCGGTGCCGGTGTTGCGGATGGTGATCTCGCCCTGGAAGCCGCCCTGCCACTCACCGACGACCTTGTAACCGACCGCGCAGCTGCCGGCGGGCGTGGTGGAGCCCTCGTCCGTGGTGACACGCACCGCGGCCGAGCGCTCCGAACGGTTGCCGGCCGCGTCGCGGGCGTAGACCGCGAAGGAGTACGCGGTGCCGGCGCTCAGGCCGGTGACGGTGACGCCGGCGGAGGCCGACGAGGCGACCGTGGTCTCCGTGGCACCGTCGACGCGGACGACGTCGTAGCCGGCGACGGCAACGTTGTCGGAGGAGGCGGCCCAGGCCAGGGTCGCGGAGGTGTCGGTCACGGCGGAGGCGGCCGGGGTGCCCGGGGCGGTCGGGGCCTCGGTGTCCTCGGAGGCGCCGCCGTAGACCGTGGCCTCGCGGGAGGTCTGGGCGATGCCGTCGGCGCCGTGGAAGATCCGCTCGCCCCAGGAGCTGAGCCGGGCCGGGTCGAAGCCGATGGTCAGGTCGAGGATCGGGTCGGTGTTGCCGCTCCACGACCAGGCGATCCAGCCGAGCCCGAGGCGCTGGGCCTCGGACATCATGGTGTCCTCGTCCGGGTCGCCGTACTGGTCGGCGGGGCCGCCGAACTCGCCGATGACCAGCGGCAGTCCGGCGTCCACGAAGGCGTTCAGGTAGTCGGTGACCTTCTGGGCGGTGTTGTAGACGCTGTACATGTGGATCGAGAAGAGCAGGTTGCCGGTGGCGTCGGCGTCGTAGACCGCCTGGGCGTTGTCCCGCATGACGCCCTGCCAGTCCTGGCCCCAGTTGGGCGCGTCCACCATGATCGTGTGCGCGAACCCGGCGGCGCGCAGCTTCTTGACCGCGGCGATGGTGGGGGTGGTCCAGCCGGCCGGGTCGGTGTTGCCCCACGGCTCGTTGCCGATGTTGATGATGACGTGGTCCTCCTGGCCGGCGAGGACGTCCTTCAGGCCGATCCAGTAGTCGGCCGCGTGGTCCAGCGTGCCGGCGGCGGAGTCCTCCCCGTATCCGGTGGTGTCGTGCACCTCCAGCACGCAGATGAGCCGGTTCGCCTCGCACTGGGCGATGATCGCGGCGACGTCGTCGGGCCCGTTCTCGCTCCAGCGGTGGCCGTCGGAGAGCACGACGCGGACGGTGTTGGCGCCGGTCGCCTTGATGTCGGCCAGCGACTGGGTCTCGCCCGGGTACCAGGTGTGGGCGTGGTTGACGCCGCGCATGATGAAGTCGTTGCCGTTGCCCTCGACCAGGCGGCCGTCGCTGATGTGCAGACCGGTGGCGGCGGGGGCGGCCTGCGCGGGGGCGAGGCCGCCGAGGGCGAGGAACCCGAGCAGGGTGGCCAGGACGGTGAGGATGACGGTGGCGGGACTCTTCGCCGTATGTCTCGCTGTACTCACTGCGGCTCCAGGTGGGGGAGGAGGAGGGGCGGACCACCGGTGTGGGAGCGCTCCCACACCGGTGCGCATCCATGAAGCCATTCAGTCAGGGGCACGTCAATAGATCGGACGACTCGGTTTGGCGGAGGCCGACTTCGAACTTTTCTCGTCGGACTGTCGGATTCGGTGGACGCCGTTCGTCGTCTTCGTGAAACGTTCGGAACGGCAGCAGGGAGAACGCTCATGAAGTACGTGTTGTTCATCGCCACGGACCCCGCCGGGGAGCGCACCGACGAGAACCCGGAGGCATGGGTCGAGAAGTGGAACGGGCGCGGCGTCCGGCTGGAGGGCATGCCGCTCGAGCCCGTCGAGGAGACGAGCACGGTGCGCGTCCGCGGGAGCGATGTCCTGGTCACCGACGGCCCCTTCGCCGAGACGGCCGAGTGGATCGCCGGGTACGACCTCCTGGAGGCCGCGGACCTGGACGAGGCGATCGAGGTCGCCGCCTCGCACCCGATGGCGACCGCCGGGCGCATCGAGATCCGCCCGGTCGAACCGCTCGACCACGGCCCGGGCACGGACAACGTCCCCCACGAGGGCGACGCCCCCGCCTCCCGCTTCCTCGCGATCATGCGGACCGACCCGGGCGCCCCGCCCTTCACCCCGGAACCCGCCGCGGTGGCCGACTGGGTGCGCGACGGCCTGGCGTCCGGCCGCTACCTCGGGGGCGAGCACCTGAGCCCCGTCGAGGACGCCACCCTCGTACGCCGTCGCGGGGGCGAACTCCTCATCACCGACGGGGCGTACACCGACGTGCCGGAGTGGGTCACCGGCCTCGTCTTCGTCGACGGCGACCGGGAGCAGGCGACGGAGTACCTCGCGCGATGCCCGATGGCCCGGTCCGGGGCGGTCGAACTGCGGGAGTTCCGGAGCGACTTCTCGTGAGCACCCGGCCCGGGGAGGCGCGGGCGGGGCTTGCCGGCGGGGCGGGGCCCGGGGAGGCGCGGGCGGCGCTCGCCGGGAGCACCGGGTCGGCGGAGGTACCGGTGGCGCTCGCCGGGAGCACCGGGCCCGCGGAGGTGCGCGCGGCGCTCGCCGCGGCCCACCGCGCCGAGTGGGGCGTCGTCTTCGGCACGCTCGTCCGCCTCACCGGTGACTGGGAGCTGGCCGAGGACTGCGCGCAGGACGCGTTCGCCCGCGCCCTGCCGGCCTGGGAGCGCGACGGGGTGCCGCGCAAGCCGGGCGCGTGGCTGGTGACCGCCGCCCGGCGCCGCGCCGTCGACGTACTGCGCCGCCGCACGGCGGAGCGCGACAAGATCGCCGAGGCGGCCGCGCTGGAGGAGGCGTACGAACCGGCGCCGCCCGGCGACGAGCGCCTCCGGCTGATCTTCACCTGCTGCCACCCGGCGCTCCCGCTCGAAGCCCGGGTGGCCCTCACCCTGCGCGCGGTCGGCGGCCTCACCACGCGCGAGATCGCCCGCGCGTTCCTGGTCGGCGAGGACACCGTCTCGCAGCGCGTCCTGCGCGCCAAGCGGAAGATCGCGGCGGCCGGCATCCCGTACCGCGTCCCGCCGCCCGGCGCCCGCGCCGAACGGCTGGGCGGGGTCCTCGCCGTGCTCTACCTGATCTTCACCGAGGGCTACGCGCCGAGCGACGGCAGCACCACCCGCGACCGGCTCGCCGAGGAGGCCGTCCGCCTCGCCCGGCTGGTCACGGCCGAGACATCGGACGAGCCCGAGGCGCGCGGACTCCTCGCCCTGCTCCTGCTCCAGCACTCCCGCCGCGCCGCCCGGCTCGACGCGGACGGCCGCCTGGTCACGCTGGAGCACCAGGACCGCTCGCTGTGGGACCGCGCACTGATCACCGAGGGCGCCGCCCTGGCCCGCGAGGCGCTGCTGGGCGGGGGCGCCGTCGCGGGTGCGGCGCGGGTGGGGGAGGGCGCCGTCGCGGGTGCGGCGCGGGTGGGGGAGGGCGTCGTTTCGGGTGCGGCGCGGGTGGGGGAGGGCGTCGTTTCGGGTGCGGCGCTGGTCGCCGAGAGTGCGGCCCTGGTCCGGGAGGCGTCTCCCGCGGCCGGCCCCTACGCGCTCCAGGCCGCGATCGCCGCGCAGCACGCCCTCGCCCCGGACGCCGCCGCGACCGACTGGGCGGCGATCACGGCCCTGTACGACCGGCTCCTCGCCCTGCGGGCGAACCCGGTCGTCGCCCTCAACCGCGCCGTCGCCCTCGGCATGCGCGACGGCCCGCGGGCCCAGCTGGACGCCCTCGACGCGCTCGGCACGCCGAAGGAACTGGCCGGACACCACGCCCTGGCCGCCGTCCGCGCGGACGCGCTGCGCCGCCTGGGCCGTACGCGGGAGGCGACGGCGATGTACGAGGCCGCGAGGGCGGCGGCCCCGAACGCGGCGATCGCCCAGGAGTACGCTCGCCGCCTCACCGAGCTGGGGCACCCGACGAAGGGAACACCGCACGATGACTGACGCCGGCCACGACGAGATACGCGCCCGGATCGCCAAGGGCCTCGTCTACACCGAGACCGAGGCGGCCTTCCTGACCCACCGCCGCCGCGAGGACGAGATCTTCGCGTACAACCACACGCCCCCGGGCGACACGGAGCGACGGCGGTCGCTGCTGACCGAGATCTTCGGCTCGGTCGGTGAACGCACGGCCCTGCAGGCCCCGTTCCACGCCGCCTTCGGCAGCAACGTCCACATCGGCGACGACTTCTTCGGCAACGCGAACCTGACGTTCGTCGACGACGTCGACATCCGCATCGGCGACGACGTCATGATCGCCCCGAGCGTGACCCTGACGACGACCGGACACCCGCTCCACCCCGCGCGCCGCGCGGACTTCGGCCGGTTCTCCGAACCGATCGTGATCGAGGACAAGGTGTGGATCGGCAGCAACGTCGTGGTCCTGCCCGGCGTCCGCATCGGCTACGGCTCGGTCATCGGCGCGGGCAGCGTGGTCAGCCGCAGCATCCCCGCGATGAGCGTCGCGCTCGGTACGCCGTGCCGGGTGGTCCGGCCCATCACGGACGCGGACCTCGCCGAGCGCGCGTAGGGGGCTTACCGGACGCCCGGGCCCGGGGCGGTGGGCGCCGTCGCCAGGAACACGATCCCGCCGACGAGGCGGCTGCCGCGGCTTCGGCCGGCGGGGGCGCCCTTGCGTTCCGGGGCAGACACCGGGTCACTCCACGTGGCGGGCAACCGCGTCAAGGGCGAGGTGCCACGGATAGGGGCGGCGCTCGCCGGGCGGGTTCGGCTCGAACCCGCCCGGCCCGTACAGCACGCCGACCCCCATGCCCCGGAGCTCGGCGATGCTCCGGTCCAGGGCGCGGTGCTGCGCGTAGGCAGTGTTCACGCACGGCATCGTCACCGTCGGAATTCGCTTGCCGATGCCCTCGGCGACGACCCCGACAACGAACGCCGACGTGATCCCGAGGGCCCACTGATTGATCGTGTTGAAGGTGGCGGGGGCGAGCAGGATGACGTCCGCCCTGGGCCATACGTCCGGCTGTCCGGGAAGCTTGTACTCCGACCGCACAGGGTGCCCTGTGAGGCGCTCCAGCTCGGGCACGTCCTTCTCCAGCCAGCGGGCTGCTGTCGATGTCAGGCCGAGGCACACATCCCAGCCCCGCCCCTGCGCCTCCTCGATGACACCGGCCACCTCGAACACCGGCGGCGCGGCCGAGCCGAACAGATACAGAGTCGTCATGTCGCCATCCGACCACACACAGGCAACCGCCCCCGAACCGGAGGGAATCGGGGACGACACGGGGGCCTGCGCAGAGGCGCGCGGGTACCGTTCCGGAGGACGAGTCAGGAACGAGGTACCGGTATGCCCACACCCGACGACAGCCGCACAGGCGATCGCATCAAGGAGCAGCGCCGGCTCGCCCGCCTCAGCCAGCGCGAGCTGTCGGAGCGGCTCCCGTACTCGTACAGCCTGCTCAATCAGGTGGAGTGCGGAGCCCGGGTGGCCTCAGCCGCGTTCACCGCCGCTGTGGCTGCAGCCCTCGGGATCGACACCACTCTCCTCACCGGACCGCCGCACGTGACCGATACGCAGCACGGGCGCCTCGCCGCCCTGGTACACCCGATCCGCGAATCCCTCGCCCTGTACGACCTCGACCCGGGCGAACGCACGCCTGCGCGCCCGGTGGCCGAGCTGGTGCTCGACGCGGACCGTCTTTGCCAGGAAGTGCGGGCGACGCACCTCCGTAAAGCGGCCCACGCCCTGCCGGACGTCATCAGCGACCTGACCCTCGCCGCCACCACCGCGCCGACGACTGAGACGTGGCGCGCCCTTGCGTCCGCCTACCGCACGGCCCACGACATTGCCGTGAAGCTCGGCTTCCCGGACCTCGCCGTCGTCGCCCTCGACCGCATGGGGTGGGCGGCCGGCCGTGCCTCGGACCCGTGCCTCGCTGCGATCCGTCAGTACCGCAGGGCGCTCGGGCACGCCGAGGCCGAGCAGGGGCTCGGCCGGCGCCTGGTGGAGGCCGGCCAGGTTCTCGTCGCCGACCAGACGTCCCGGGAAGGACTGGCCGTCGCGGGGCAACTGCACCTCGGAGCTTCGGCGGTGGCCGCGCGGGCTGGGGACAGCGGCGCCGTGGAACGGCACATCGCTGCGGCGCGCGAGCTGGCTGACCGCGTCGGCGGTGAGGCCCCCGAGGTGCACTGGCTCAGCTTCGGGCAGATGAACGTGATCCTTCACGAGATGGGTGCGGCCATCACCATGCGCCAGTACGACGACGCCCTGCGCCAGGCCCGCGCCGTGAAACTCCCGGCGGCGACGCTGACGTCACGGCGGTCCCGGTACCTGGTGGACAGGGCGCTGGTGGAGATGGAGACCGGGCATCTGGACGCCTCGTTGCAGCACCTGGTGGCAGCGCGGCGTACGGCCCCGGAGCAGACCCGCTACCACCCGCGGACCCGTGAGACGGTGACCGGGCTGCTCCACACCCGCCGCCGGACCTCTGAATCCCTCGTCGGCATGGCTACCTGGCTCGGCCTGTAGGCCGCTCACAGCGCTCACAAATCTGTGAGCGTTGTGCCCGTCGCGCCCTGGCACCCTCGTCTCACCGATCAGCGACGAGCCGGGGACCGCCATGATTGCGAGAGTTTTGCCACCAGTGACCAGCCTGTCCGAGCATCAGCAGCGTGGATGGCGCTGCGTCTGGTGTCGGCACCCGCTCAGGGTCGGTGACGACCTGGACCTCGGCGAGCAGCGCGCCCGCCCGGCCGGCGGGGCTGCGTACTCCTGGTTCCCGCGGGCCTGCGGAGACCCTGCTGCCTGTGCTGTCCGCGAGGGGGAGGCGAGCCCGTGCGTGCTGTGATCCGCCATGCCGACTGGACGATCGCCCTGGACCAGACCCCGGGCGCGTCCGGGCCGGTCTACGAGCTGGAGTGCACGACGTGCGATGCCGCTTCGGATGCCGGCGAGGAGCGGACGAGCCCCGAGGACTGGGCACTGCGCCACACCGGCAGCAACCCGACCCACCGCGGCTGCCGAGCCACCACCACCGCCTTCTTCCGGGTAAGCCCCGCTCCCGGGAACCCGTACGCCGAGGTGTCGGCATGAGGTGCCACCGCTGCGACCGCGCCCTGACCGAGGAGACCGCGACGCGCTACCCGATCGAGGGGGCGAGCGGCCCGGCCCGCATCGTCGTCCTGTGCAAGACGCCGTGCCGCCGCTCGCCGAGCCACCCGCCGTCCTACCCGACCCGCTGATCCCCCTGCCCGTCCCCGAGGCCGACGGTGGCGCCGGGGCTGGCAGGGACACTCCTGCTCCCCGCGCGCGGGGGTGGTCCCACGCTCAACCTGAACCGGTGGCTTCCGAACGACTGCTCCCCGCATGCGCGGGGAGGGTTCCAACTCTGCTCTTACAAAGCAGATGTCGGCGGTCTGCTCCCCGCACGCGCGGGGAGGCCTGGCCGCCATCTCCAGCAGGGCAGCGAGGTGATCCCCACCCTCAGCCTTCGGCGCGGCGGTACGTGGTGATCAGGACGCCGGACGCTGTCGGCTGCGTGGCGGTGAGCGTCAGGCGGTGAGGGGTCGTGCCCTCGGCGAAGAGCCGCTTGCCGCTGCCCAGGACGAGAGGAAACACCAGCAGCCGGTACTCGTCGACGAGGTCGTGCTCGATCAGGGTTCCGAGCAGCCCGCCGCTGCCCAGCACCACCGTGTCGCTCTCGGAGGCGGCCTTGACACGGCTGACCTCCTCCGCCGGATCGGCGCCCAGAAGGATGGAGTTCGCCCAGCTCAGCTCCCTGACCGAATGGGAAGCCACGTACTTGGGCATCGCGTTCATCGCGGCCACCGCGGGGTCGTCCATGTCGGCGTGCGGCCACGTGGCGGCGAAGATCTCGTATGTCCTGCGGCCCAGGAGCAGGGCTCCGGCACCAGCCGTGGCCTCGCTCATGAACCGCTCCACCGTCTCGTCGACATAGGGCAGTGCCCAGCCGCCTCGATCGAATCCACCGTCCCGGTCCTCGTCGGCCGAGAGGACCGACTGCATGACGCCGTCCAAGGAGACGAAGTCGACCACGACGAGCTGTCCCATGTGCTGCTCCCCTCCGCGTGCGTGCGTCATCGAGGCCGACTCCGCGGGAGCGGCCCTCATCGGCCGAGGCGGCGTCCTCTTCCGGGCGACGCGCTGATCCCGAAGAGACGGCCCAGGTTGCCACCCCACCGCTTCGTGCTGCTCCAGGCGCGACGACGAGCTGAAGCCGTTCTCCTTCCACGGGGGCACCCGGCATCGGCAACACCTGTGTGCTGGCGCGCGCGACGGAGGAGCAGCCCGGTCGGCAGAGGAGTCCGTTCGCCCCCAACTCGCCGACCCCGCACGGCTACAGTGGCCCCGCATGACCTCCACCCACAGCCCCACCCACATCACCGCCGACCTGATCCGCGAACTCCTCCGCGACCAGCACCCCGACCTGGCCGGCCACCCCCTGAGCCTCGGGGCGCGCGGGTGGGACAACCAGCTGTGGCGGCTGGGGGAGGAGCTCGCCGTACGGCTGCCGTGGGCGACGGAGGCCGCGGACGAGCTGCTGCTCAAGGAGCACGCCTGGCTGCCCGGCCTGGCCCCGGGCCTCCCGCTGCCGGTCCCCGTACCGCAGCGCCTGGGCGTACCGTCCGAGCGGTTCCCACGGACCTGGCTGGTCACCACCTGGGTGCCGGGCGAACCGGCCGACCGTGCTCCGGTGACGCGTGGCGAGGAGGCGGCCGGCACGCTGGCCGGGTTCCTCACGGCCCTGCACCGCCCGGCCCCGGCCGGAGCACCGGCCGGCCGGGGGCGCGGCGGGCCGCTCGCCCCGTACGCGGAACACTTCGCGCACGCCCTCGCCTCGGTCACCGAGCGGGGCCTGATCCCCGACCCGGACGGCATCCGCGAGGTGTGGGAGGACGCGGTCGCCGCCCCCGACTGGACGGGCCCAGCGCTGTGGCTCCACGGCGACCTGCATCCCGCCAACGTGCTGACGGACCGCGGCACGTTCTGTGGCGTCATCGACTTCGGCGACCTCTTCGCGGGCGACCCGGCCTGTGACCTCTCCGCCGTCTGGACCCTGCTCCCGGACGACGCCGCCGACCGCTTCCACGCCGCCTACGGCCCTGGCCCGGACGCAGCGACTCTGCGCCGCGCCCGCGGCTGGGCGGTCCTGCGCGCGATGGGAGCCCTCCTGGTCGCGGACGACGGCGACCGGGGCCTGCCCAACGGGAAGCCGACGTGGGGGCCGCCGGCCCGGAGGGCGCTGGAGCGGCTGGTCGCTTCGGTGGGACGGTGATCCTCCTGCTCGCGGCCGCCGGCGGCGTACGTGACGGGGCGCGGCAACCGCCGACACCGTACGCGGGTCGGACGGCGGCGACCCTCGGAGTCGTACATCGGTCAGAGCGCCGTGACCGCCGACAGCCCACGGTGACCGGAGCTCCGGCCCGGCCCGTGGCGGGCGGGCTCAGCCCCCGTACGGCCCCATGCCCTGGCTCCGCGCGTGCCCCTGCTGCGCCATCCCGCGTTCGCCGGCTCCGCCACGGCGCCGGAGGACGATGAGACAGGCGGCGACGGCTACGACGAGTACGGCCACGATCGAAACGATCAGGAGCATGGCGTCCCCCGCTCTGCTGGAGGGGCTGTGGGGCGGCCCCACGCTGATACCCCGTGGTTGCCGGCCAGTGGCTCCGTGGGAAGCACGGTTGGGGCTCGATCGCGGATCGGGCCTGCTCAGGCCGTGCCGGCAGAGGCGGCGAACGCCGCGAGCGCGGTGAAGTCGTCGTCCCGCAGTCCAATGCGCGGATTGACGTGGTGGAGGAGCGCGGGGGCCGGGTGGCGGGCACCGACGTACGTGTGATCGGCCTCGCTCTGCTCGTCGTCCACCCAGGCGAAGGCCCGGTCTTCGGCGTACGCGATCAGCGCTTCCGTCTTCCAGTGCACACCGTCGGGGCGCTCGCGGAACAAGGCGTCACCGAAGTCGACGAACGGAAGCGTCGGCAGACCGAGCACGGGCCCGATCCACCGGTTCGCATCGCCCATCCAGGTGGTGGCCCAGCACAACTCGTACCCGAGCGCCAACAGTGCCGGTCCATGGCCGGCGTTGAGCCAGACCCTCAGCGGCTTCGAGTGGATCCGGGGCGTGGCGGAGTCCGTACCGATGCCGTCCCGGGGAACGCGGATCGTGGTGTATCCCGCAGGGCGCCTCTCGGGCTGCGCGGCGTACGGATTCAGGGGACCGTCGACGTCCAGGAACAGCAAGGGTCGCGCCATGGTGCTCCCTTGGGACCGATCCGGAGTGTTGCCGGAGCATATCCCCGCACCGGGCCTCGGCGGAGCCCGTAACGCCTCTTGACCTCAAGTTAGGTCGAGGTCGCACGATCGAGTCATGAACCGGACGAGCACCACCGCGAACGCCCAGGACCACTTCGACATCACCACCCTCATCAGCGGTTTCTTCCGCATGCTGGACGAGCGCGGGTTCGACGAGGGCTGGGCGGACGCCTACTTCACCGATGACCTGCGGGCGTCGACACCGCTGGGCGTGGCCGAGGGCGCCGAAGCGGTACGCCACATGGAAGAGGCCGTCGGCCGCTTCGCCGCCACCCTGCACCTCTCCTCCGACGTCCTCGTCCGCACCGAGCCGGGAGCACGGACGGCCGACGCCTCCTGGAACGCCCACATGACCCACGTACACCGCGACTCCACCCTCCGCGCGCGCGGCGAGGGCGCCGATCCGCTCTTCACGGTGGGCGGGGTGTACGAGGGCCGCCTCCGGCGCACCGACAGCGGCTGGCGCATCAGCCGCATGGAGGTGCGGGCCGTCTGGACGACGGGGCAGCCGCCGGTGCTGCCGGCGGGGACGGCGGCGCGTGTACGGGAGTCGACGGGGCGGGAGGTGTCGGCGGCCCGGCCCTGACGGGCCCGGCCCGTGACGCTCAGGTCGCCTGCAGACGGGTGGTCGCGATGTTGAGCCGCGTGCCCGCGGGGGCGCGGCCGTCGGCATCCAGCAGAGCCGGGACGGCGGCGAAGAACTCGGCGCGCAGGCTCGCGGTCTGCTCCCGGTCGAGCTCCACCATGTTGTAGAAGGACCGGGTGGTGGCGACCCAGATCTCCTCCGGGGTGCCGCCCATCTCCAGCACGACGGTGTCCCAGCTGACCGGCGCGAACCCGGCCGGGCCGAGCAGCTCGTCCAAGGTCTCGCGGCTGAGGAGCCTGCCGCTGCCGAGCCGCGGCAGGGACCGCTCGGGCGGGGTCGCCCTGAAGTAGGGGCGGGCGAGTTCCAGGAACAGGCGCACGGCCTGTCCCTCGACCGCCCCACCCGAGACGGCGACGGCGAACCGGCCGCCGGGGGCCAGCACCCGGGCCGCCTCCGCCGCCACCCGGTCCACGTCGTGCATCAGCATCAGCGCCATGTGCGACACCACGGCGTCGAAGGAGCCGTTGGCGAAGGGCAGCTCCTGCGCCCGCCCCCGCCGCAGATCCGCGCCGCGGAGGGCGGGGCGCGCCCGGGCCAGCGCCAGCTCCCGCTCCGAGAGGTCGATCCCGGCCAACTCCCCGGCCCCGGCGGCCCTCAGCACCTCCAGCAGGGCCCCGTCCGCGCATCCCAGATCGAGCACGCGACGCGCTCCGGCGACTTCTGCGGCCAGCACCTGGTAACCCGTACGGCCGTCGGCGAGCGGGGCGCCTTGCACGCCGACCGACTGCTGCCCGGGGGCGGTGTCGTGGAAATCGCGCAGGAACGCCTCGGCGGCGTCGGCGGCGGAGCTGGGCGACGCGGATGTCGTAGTCATCTGCGGCACCCTACAGACGGCCGCCCGAGGCTGCGCCTTGACCGGCGGACGTGTCCGCACTGCCGTGCGCCGGGGCGTGGGTCCCGGACCCTGCTGACAGGGTCCGCATGGTGCACGGCGGTGGTGCGCTCGGGCAGGGCTGTACGGGCCATGGCGCGGCGCGCCCCTCTCACGGCCTGCGCCAACCGCTCGATGCGCGTTTGACCGCGTACCCGCACAGGCGGGTTCCGTAGAGGTCCAGGGCGTCGTCGGGGTCGGTGGCGTAGTGGGCGGCGACCTCCTCCCAGCGGTCCCAGCTGTAGAGGCGGGCGTAGCGGCGGTCGTCGTCGGTGCGCTGCTTCTCGCCGAACTCCGTAGTCTCGGCGCGCTGCTGAAGCCATGCCTGCCATGCGGCGTTGCCGGTGGGGTCGGCGGCCTGCGGATGGGCGTCGGCCGGCAAGTCGTCGTGCGGCGAGGCGGATGCCCGGTCGCGGAGCCGCGCGGTGATGTACGCGGCGGGGTTGGCGGGGCGCCAGGTGAGCCACCAGGAGGTCAACTCGGCGGCTACGTCATGCGTGCTGAGCCCTTCGTCGATCAACGGCCGCAGTGCGTAGGCGAGTCGGCGCAGCCCTTCGCTCTGCGTCCACGGGACGAGCGGCCGGACGCGGGCGGCGATCCGGATGTCGGCGGCGACCTGCATCGGGCTCCGCGGTGCCGAACTGCCTCCCCGGCGGGTGGTCCGCGCCCTCGCGCGCCTGCGCGGGGTGTCTTTCAACCTCTCTCTCACCTCAACTGCGCCTGTACGGGGTCGGGCGTCGAGAGATTGGGGCTCACGCCCACGGCGACCCGTCCTTTCCGCCCCGGTGTTTCCGGCGGGCGGCACCGGCACCCCGACCACCCGGGCCCTGAAGCCCTGACCGCCGACGCGGTGGCCGTGCGCCCGGTCGTAGGCGTACGGGATGGTGGCCGCGTAGACCGTCGCCGTACCCGCGTACGCCCGCCCGGGCAGCCGGAGGTTGCGTCGTGACCCGTGGCGGGCCCAGGCGAGGCACCCCAGCTCCCGGAGGTAGGCGACGTGCCGCTTGACCGTCGCTCTGGACAGCGCGCAGCGTGCGGCTGTCCCGTTGAGGTCGTACAGGACGGTTCCCTCGATGTAGTCCATCCGCCGCGCCAGCTCCCGCGCGATGCGTAACGTCGTCTCGCCCGCCTTCGGATGGATCCGGGCCTCCTCCACCAGCCACACCACAGCACGCAGCCAGGCCCGGGGCTGAGCATGACGGGCAGCGGTCGCCGCGACCTCCTGTATCGAGGCGGGAACGGGCTGCCAGCGGGGATCGGGGCAGGGGTGGGAGACGCGGCTCGGGGCCGCGCCGGGGATACGAGGCATCACAGTCCAGGGGGAGATGAGCAGGCCGCGGCAGGAGCGCGGGGGCACGGGGACCTTCAAAAAAATGATCCCATGGCGAGGTCGGTTAAGTGGCGGCTTGCGAAAATTCGACAACGAACATGCAGCCGCCCGGTGGCCCCTCGGTATCGTTGCCCTCACGGCACGGGCGAAGGAGAGACATGGGTACCCCACCCGAGCGACTGCTTGACACCGGGGGGGTCGCGGAAGCCGCGGGGATCACGGCCGCCACTGTCCGCCTGTATCTCAAGCGCACGCGCAAGCGCGTGGCCGGCGGCCTTTGCTTGAGGCCGGCGGACTTCCCGCTCCCCGACGATCAGTTCGGTCGTTCCCCCGTCTGGCGGGAGGGCACGATCAGGGCGTGGCTCGCAGTCCGCCGCAGGCCCGGTCGCCCGACTCCTGGCGCGTAGGCGATCCGCAGGGCGTGTCTGCCCCTCTCCGGTGTTGTGCCGGCATGTGGGCGCGGGACGCTTCTCCGCACGAGTGCGCGGCAGGCCAAGGCAGTTCGCCGTCGCGGGGACGATCGCCGTTCCGCGGGGCGACCGGGCGGCCGCCGGTGAGGGGGTGTCTTGCAGGCCGACCGGCTGCCGGCCGGGGGCGGATTGAGCCCACAACCCCCGTTTGAAGGCCAGGCGCGGCACCTGCGCGCCCGGGCGACCGGTCACGTTCCACGCACACTTGACCACTGTCCGAGAATGCTGTTGAGGTAAGCGAGTCGAGAAGCCGATTTTGGGGGTCACACATGTCCCGACCCGATCTGCGCGCGTTGTTCAGGTCGAACGACCGGGAATTGAAGGCAGTCGACTACTTCGCTGATCGGCGGGACGAGTGGGCCACTGTGGCAGAAACCCTCACCCTCCACACTCGATGGGTGCGACAGCCCGGGTTCGACGTGGAGGACCTGGAAGCGCCCCGCCGCAATGTCCTCGTCTTCTACGGGGTCGGCGGCATCGGCAAGTCGACGCTTTCGCGAGGCCTTGCCGAGCACTTGGCGGCCCCCACGGAGCGTGCCGGAGAATGGCCTCCCCTGAGCCCGTTGGTCGGTCCGGTGTTACCCGTACGGGTCGACCTCTCCAATGAATCCGGCGCCGACTTCGAGTCCCTGATCCTGGCGCTGAGACTGGCGGTCTCGGGGCTGGGGCAACCGATGCCGGCCTTCGACCTCGCCTTTCAGCGATACTGGGAACGCAATCACCCCGGGGAGCCGGTCGACGAGTACCTGAGGCGTCGCGCGTGGTTCAGCCGCTTCCCAGGGGTCGGGTCATTGCCGGGTCAGATGCAATCGGTGCTTGCCGACGTCGCCCAGGCGGTGGCCATGCCGGGCACTGCGGGCTCTGTGGTCGGGCAGAGCGTGGGAGCTGTCGTCCGCGCGCTGCGTGACCACCGGCAGAACGTGCGTGCTCTCGCCGGGTGCCGACGCCTCGCCGACCTTCTGGAAGCGGAGCCGGACCTCGACGCACTGAGCTTCTACGCCCACCTCCTCGCCTGGGACCTCAGCCGCGTACCGCAGAAGAGGCGCCCTACGCTCGTGGTTCTTCTCGACACCTTCGAGGACGTCGGTGACCGGGTGCACCGCGATCTGGAGCGGCTGATCCAACGCGTGGTGTGGCTCATGCCGAACGCCCTGTTCATCATCACCGGGCGCAATCGCCTTCAATGGGCCGACCACATGCTCGAGGGTCAGCTGGACTGGGCGGGGCCGGGATGCTGGCCGTTGCTGGCGGGCGGCACCGCCGGCGAACCACGCCAGCACGCCGTCGGATACCTTTCGGCAGCTGATTGCGAGACGTATTTGTGCCAACGGCTGACCCTGGCCGGAAGGCCCCTGATGGACGACCGCACCCGGCACGTCGTCACGGCCAATTCCCACGGTCTCCCGCTGTACCTGGATCTTGCGGTGATGCGGTTTCTCGACCTCTACCGCCGTTATGGCCGCGCCCCGGCGCCCGACGAGTTCAACCTCGGCTTTCCCGCACTCGTCGCGCGTACGTTCCGCGATCTCTCCCCGGAAGTGCGCCGCGTGCTCCGCGCGGTGAGCCTTCTCGACTCCTTCTCGACCGAGCTGGCCACCGCCGCCGCGGGGCTCGATCATGACGCCCCGGCTCTGGACCTCGTCGAGCGCCCCTTCGTCGAGACCGACTCCGGCGCGCCGTGGCCGTACCAGCTGCACGGACTCGTCCGTGACGCCGTGCGGGAGGCCGACGATACGAGCGAGGACCGGTGGAGCGAAGGAGACTGGAAGCGCGCGGCCGGCCGGGCGTTCGCCGCGCTTGGGCGTGAGGTGGCCGGAGACGACCGCGCAAGGCTCGTCTCGGCGCTGCGCCAGGGATTGCGCCTGGCTCGTGACTACGAGTTGGATCTGGGCTGGCTGGCGGATGCCGCGTATCGGTACGTGGACGACTTCGTCTGGGAGCCCCTCGAACTCCCGGCCCGGGTGGCGGACGGGGCAGCGGACAGTTCTCCTGCCGAAGCCTTGGGCGTGGCGCTCTCGGCGATTGCCCAACGCCAACGTGTGCACCGCAGCCGGACGGCGGAGCAACTGCGCCTTGTTCTCGCCGACGGTCACCTCCCCGAACAACTGCTGGAGTTGCCCCGCTACTTCCTCGCCGAGTGCGAGCGGGACCTGGGCCATTTCGACGCGTCCCTGGACGGCATGCGGCAGGTGGCCGATGGGGGCGGACGTCTCGCTCCCACAGCCGCACGGGGGCTCGTGCACCTGGCCCGCCGTGTCGGCCGCTTCGAACGTGTACGGGCCGCAGTAGACCGTCTGGGCCCGGAGGGCCGGGCCGACCGGGCCCGCGGCGACCTCTGGTGGACGCAGGGGAACATCGGGCCGGCCTGCTCGTCCTACGCCGCGGGCCGCGACGAGGCCCTGGACCTCGACCAGCCGGGTGAGGCCGCGCTGTCCCAGGCATGTCTTGCGTTCGCCGCGGCCTTCCAAGACCGTGCCCGATCGGCTGAACAGATCGCCCGAGCCGAGCGGATGCTTGGTGGAGTCTCCATCCGTTGGGCAGAACTCCAGACATCCATCGCTTCCCTCGTACGGGACGCGGGAGTTGCTGCGGACGTGCCCCAGCGTGCCGAAGACGCGGTGGGGCGGGCAAACGAGGCGGGGCTGACCTCGTCGCTCGCCTACATTCGTCTCGCGGTCTGCCTCCATTTCCTGGTGATCGGGGAGCCGGTTCTGCTGGCCGGGGCGAGGGCGCGCTTGCGAGAATGCGTGCGAGGAGAAGAGTTCGCCTATCTGGCGGAGCTTTCGTATCTGATGGCCGACGAGGAGCCGCCGGCCGGGCTTCCCCGCGCCCAGTGGCTGGACGGGCAGGCCGCTGTCCGAGCACGCTGGGTGGCCATCGTCGAGGACCGGCGCCGGGAGGCTGCCGCTATCAGAGGAGAATGAGCAGGTGGCGAAGTACACCACGCTGGAGCAGATCGACCTGGCAGTCGTAGCGGAGCGCTACGGACTCACGGGTCATCGGCTTGCTCCGTTGCCCGGTGGTGCGGCGAACTCCAGCTTCCACGTCGTCAGTGACACCGGCGAGTTCGTCCTGACCGTTCTCGACAACCACGATGTGAGCAGCGCCGAAGCCCTGGCTGCTCACACGCAGGGACTGTTTCTGCTGGGCGTACCCACCGTGTCGGTTGTTCCGGCCGTCGATGGATCGGCCATCACCGTCTTCGGTGATCGGCCGGTGATCTTGAAGGCATGGGCGGACGGCACGGTGGAACAACCGTTGCCGGAGGGGATGCTGCCGGAGGCCGGCCGCATCCTCGCCGATCTGCACGCGCTCCCCACCGGAACACCCGGCCTGAGCGATATCCCTGTCGGCACGCGGCGTCTCTCGACGGAACAGGAGTCCCTCGTTCCTGAGTTCCCGGATCGCGCCTTCTCCGACTGGCTGGGTGACCAGTTCGCTCGTGTCCACCGCATCGAGGCAGCCACCCGACGGCCGCGGACGATCACTCACGGCGACCTCTTCGACGACAACATCATCGTGGGGGCCGACGGGCGGCTCACTTTCCTCGACTGGGAGACCGTCTCACTCGATGACCCGCTGCTGGACCTCGGAATGGCGGCAGTGGGCCTCGCCCAGGAGGACGGTGAACTGTCACCGCAGCGTCTTCGAGCTCTGGTCGGGGGTTACGAGCAGGTCCGGCCCCTCACTGACCAGGACAGGCGGGCGCTTCCCACCGAGATCGTTCATGCGGCGCTGATCATCGCGTTCCACCGGTACTACCGCCACAACATCCGCTTCCCGGATGCCGGGAAGAGCGGATATCACTTGGAGATGATCAAGTTCGTGGAATCTGTGGAGGGAGCGGCGGAGGTCCTGGGGTGAGGGAGCAGCCACGCTGAGCGGACCCTGGCTTACTCCAGCTCGCCCCGGCACACCGAACGTACGAAGTCGTTCCAAGCGGCGGCCTGTGCGCGCAACTGTCCGCGCCTCGGCCGCTTGCTGTCCCGCACCGCAGCACCGTCGCCGAGCAGCGCGGCTTCGACGCACTCTGTACCGCTTCCACCGCTGTACGACGACTTGAACCACTGGAGGCCCTCTTCGTATCCCATCATGGCTCCCGGCACAGTCGCGCGGTGAAGGATGGCGGGCTTGGTGCCTGCTCGCACGGGTGCGGACTGCTGCGTCACCTCAGGGCTCCTTTGCGTACCGAGCTCACGAAGTCGCTCCAGGCGGTGGCCCGTACGCGGAACTGGCCCTGTCTCGGTTGCTTGCTGTCCCGTACGGCAGCACCGTCGCCGATGAACGCGGCCTCGACGCACTCGGTCTCGTTGCCTCCGCTGTACGACGACTTGAACCACGCGGACTCTGGTACCTCAGTGTTCGTCGTTCGCATCTTCCAGGTCCTCCTTGGCACGGCTGATCAGCTCACGCGAAGCTTCGATGTCCAAGGCTTGTGCGCGCAGGTATTCGAATGCAAGCCGGTAGCGGTCAAGTTCCTCCTCCTTCTCCATGAAGACGGATCCGACATGGAGGTCCACGTACACCACGTCCAGCGAGGGTTCGGCACCGCCGATGATGACGAAGCTGCCCAGCGCGGCGCAGTGGGCCCCGCGGGAGAAGGGAAGAACCTGCAGGGTCACGTTCCCTGAGTTGCTGCTGGCGAGCAGGTGGCTGAGCTGCTCGCGCATGATGGCTGGCGACCCCATCACCCGGCGCAGGACCGACTCGTCAAGGATGGCCCACAGATGTGGGGCGGCGGGGCGTTCGAGGATCTCCTGACGGCGCATGCGAATGTCCACGAGGCGTTCGATCTCCTCGGGGGACCGGCGCATTTCGTTGGCCTGCTGGAGGGCGGTCGTGTATCGCCGCGTTTGCAGAAGGCCTGGAACGTACACGCAGGAGAAGTGGTCCTCGCGCACCGCCTCGTCCTCAAGGGTGAGCATGAGGTTCATCGTCTCGGGGATGTGGTCAGCGAACGAACTCCACCAGCCTTGCTGCTTGGAGTCCTTCGCCAGAGCCACGATGGCTCCGCGCTCGGGGTCCTTCGCTCCGTACTCGCGGCAAAGGGCGTCGATCACGAGCCACTTGACCGGCCCCTCGGTCGTTTCATACCGGCTGATGGTGGCCTTGGATACGCCGACGAGCTGCCCTGCTTCTTCCAGTGTCATTCCCGCGCGGGCGCGCAGCTTCCGCATGGTCGCTCCGAGGTGCCGACGGCGGGTTGTGGCCCTGGCTGACATGAGGGAGTCCTTTCGTCTGCCGCCGGAGCGCACGCCGACAGCGCCAATGAGGCTACGGGCGAGCCGAGTTGCGCTACAGCGGATTCACCCCAACGAGATAGATGAGAAGTTACACAACAAGATTTCTCACTGTCATACTCGCCTCTGTGGCCACGCAGCGTCGTCAAGGGTGCACGCTAGGTGCGCGGCTGTGTGGTGCGAGGAGGGAGAGCGCATGCCAGGGCGCGACAACAGTTCCCGGTTCCGGAGCGTGCTGCCGTTCGAGGCCGCGCCTGCGGCTGTCAGGGATCTGCGGAGGGTGGTGAGGGGGCAGCTTGACTGCTGGGGTTTGCCGGCGGTCGCTGACGAGGCTGAACTGGTGGCGAGTGAGCTGGCCGCCAACGTGATCAAGCACGTGGGGCGCGGGGCTGCCGCCACGCTGGTGCTCGAGGTGTCGGGCGACCGGTTGCGGATCGAGCTCCACGACAAGAGCTTTCACGTTCCGGTCCTCAGGTCGGCAGCCTGCGATGACGAGTGTGGCCGGGGGTTGCATCTGCTCGCCGGCATGGCGGTCGACTGGGGGACCCTGCTGACGGCGACAGGCAAGGCTGTGTGGTGCGAGCTGTCAGCCGCGCCGGCACCGCACTGCCGCAAGGTGCGCAGAGCTGAGTCGGTCTTGGCGGAGTACCGGCGTGATGCCGGGGTTCAGCCGCTCCTGGGAAGCCTTGCTGACCGCGTTCTAGAGGAATCTGCCACTGGTCTCATCGCCGACCTCCTGCACTGGGTGGCCGCCCGGGGAGGTGATCCGGACGGCCTGCTGGACAGGGCGCAGATGCATTACGAATACGAGGCGGAGGCTTGCCCAGGGCGCGTGACTGGGGCGGCGTAGCGGTGCGTCAGCTGTGTGCGGGGTCCCTCGGGGCCCGTATCGCGGCAGTCAGTATGAAGGTGACATCTTCGTGCCGGCCGGCGTCGCCGAGAGCTGCCGCGACGTTCAGCACGGCCTGTCTGTCCCTCCGTTCAGCGACATTGAGCAGTATCGCCTCGGCGGCCTCGTCCAGGCCAGCCGTGCGGCAGGAGCCGACAGCCTTGACGATCTCCGGGGCGGAGTAAGAGGCGCCCGCCTGCCAGAGCAGGAAACCAGCGTCATGTTTTCGGCCGTCGGCAAGATATCTGGCCACCATCTCCGTCTCGGGCCAGGTGAGCTCTACAGCGTCTGCGGGGTGCCGGTCCCCCTCCCGCGTCTCCACGGTGTCCACGGCGAACGAGGCCACCGTGCCGTCGGCGCGGGTGATG
>NZ_JBEYCF010000028.1:0-95178 GCF_040632605.1 Streptomyces sp. NPDC019224
AAGAACCCCAAGCCGTTCATCTGGACCAAGACCGCCGACGACATCCTCGACACCCTCGCCGCATACTGCACACGAATTAACGACTCAAGACACTAACCCTCGACTCCACCAGGCACACCGACTGCCACGTCCCCAGCTCCAGTCTCCCCGCGATCACCGGCAGCGTCGCATGCGGAGGCACCAGGGCCGGGACCACGTGGTCGCGGCCGTGGCCGGGAGTACCGTGGCGGTGTTGCCAGCGCTCGTCGGCCGGGAGCAGGGTGTGGAGAGCTGCCAGGAGGTCGTCGTCGCTGCCCGAGCCGGTCTCCAGGACGGCGATGCCGGCGGTGGCGTGCGGGACGAAGATGTTGAGCAGGCCGTCGCGGCCGGCGGCCGCCCGGGTGAGGAACTCCTCGCAGGCCGATGTCAGGTCGGTGACGGTCTCCGTCGAGCCCGTCGTGACCTGCAGGACGGTGGTGGTGAAGGCAGAAGACATAGGTCCCATCCTGCCGTGATCCACGGCCGAAACCGCTGAGCGACGGGCACGGGGGAAGTTCCGGGAGCCCGTTGCAGTTGGTAGAAGCGTGAACGATATCGGGATGCGGTCGGTGGACGTCGTGGTGATCGGCGCCGGGCAGGCGGGCCTGTCCGGCGCGTACCACCTGCGGCGCACGGGGCTGGAGCCGGACCGCGACTTCGTGGTCCTGGATCATGCGCCGGCGCCCGGCGGCGCATGGCAGTTCCGGTGGCCGTCGCTGACCTACGGCAAGGTGCACGGCATGCACGCGCTGCCGGGGATGGAGCTGACCGGTGCGGACGAGGAGCGGCCCTCGTCCGAGGTGATCGGCGCGTACTTCGACCGGTACGAGCGCACCTTCGGGCTGCGCGTGCACCGGCCGGTCGAGGTCAGCGCCGTACGCGAGGGCGAGGGCGGCCGGCTGCTCGTCGAGACCTCCGAGGGCACGTACGCGACGCGCGCCCTGATCAACGCGACGGGGACGTGGGACCGGCCCTTCTGGCCGCGCTACCCGGGGCAGGAGACGTTCCGGGGACGGCAGTTGCACACGGCCGGTTATCCGGGTCCGGCCGAGTTCGCCGGGCAGCGGGTGGTCGTCGTGGGCGGCGGGGCCTCCGGTACGCAGCATCTGATGGAGATCGCCGAAGTGGCGTCGGAGACCCATTGGGTCACGCGCCGGCCGCCGGTCTTCCGGGAAGGGCCGTTCGGGTCGGACCAGGGGCGGGCCGCCGTGGCCATGGTGGAGGAGCGGGTCCGGCGGGGGCTGCCGCCGCAGAGCGTGGTGAGCGTGACCGGGCTGCCCGTCAACGACGCCATCCGTCGCGCCCGGGAGTCCGGGGTGCTCGACCGGCTGCCCATGTTCGACCGGATCACACCGTCCGGCGTCGCCTGGGACGACGGCCGCGGTGTCGAGGCCGACGTCATCCTCTGGGCCACCGGCTTCCGCGCGGCCATCGACCATCTCGCCCCGCTCCGGCTGCGTGAGCGCGGCGGCGGCATTCAACTGGAGGGCACCCGGGTCGTACGCGACCCGCGCATCCACCTCGTCGGCTACGGGCCCTCCGCCAGCACCATCGGCGCCAACCGTGCGGGGCGCGCCGCCGTGCGGGCGATCGTCGAGCTTTTGGAGCGGGGGCCGGCGGAGGGAGCGCCGGGGTCGGCTCCGGCCGCTCCTCAGGCGTGGTCTGCGGCGAGGTGGGGCGACCGGGGGCGGGGTTCCCGGGGTCTCGTGCGCCAGGCGGGCATGCCGACCCGCCCCGGTCCCGGCTCGAGGGATGGTTCTCCACGACTCTCCCTCGTATCCACCACCACAGGAAGCGAACACACGAACATGGGAGCGGATGTTCGCTGGAACGCGTGATCGTTCCGGCAATCGTTGCTCCGGGGCCGCGCGGCGACGGATGATTACGGGGCGCAAGCGACGGGCTGCAGACCGCGACTGCGCTGTCCCAGAGATAGAGCATGCACAAGGAGAATCACCCGATGAACCTCATCACCAACCTGCTGGCCGGCGTCGTCCACTTCGTGGGTTGGCTCGTCTGATCACCGCTTCATCCGGCGCCGTCGTTCCCCGTCCCACGGGAGCGGCGGCGCCGTCGCGTGCGACAGGGGCGACGGCCGCCCGGGCCGGGCGGTCAGCCTGCCGCCGGAGCCATTTCCGTGTCCCGGCGGACCAGTGCCGCGTACCGTCCGTCACGCTGGAGCAGTTCCTCGTGGGTGCCGCGTTCCGCCGTGCGACCTCCGTCGAGGACGACGATCTGGTCGGCGTCACGGACGGTGGAGAGCCGATGGGCGATGGTGATCGTGGTACGTCCGGCGGAGAGGGCGTCGATCGCCTCCTGCACGGCGAATTCGGTACGGGTGTCGAGGGCGCTCGTGGCCTCGTCGAGGATCAGCACCGGCGGGTCGCGCAGGATCGTGCGCGCGATGGCCAGGCGCTGCTTCTCGCCTCCGGAGAAGCGGTATCCGCGTTCGCCGACGAGGGTGTCGTAGCCGTCGGGGAGTGAGGCGATGTGGTCGTGGATCTGCGCCGCGCGGGCCGCCGCCTCGATCTCCTCGTCGGTCGCGTCCGGCTTCGCGAAGCGCAGGTTCTCGGCAACCGAGGCGTGGAAGAGGTATGTCTCCTGCGAGACGACGCCGACCGCTCGGGCGAGGGTGTCGAAGTCGAGCTCGCGTACGTCGACCCCGTCGAGGGTCACCCGGCCGCCGGTCACGTCGTACAGCCGGGGCACGAGGTAGCTGAGGGTGGACTTGCCGGATCCGGTGGGACCGACGACGGCCAGTCCGGCCCCCGCGGGCACGGTCACATCGATGCCGCTGAGGGTCGGGCCGCTCTTCTCGTCGTAGCTGAAGTCGACGTTCTCGAAGCGGACCTCGCCGCGGATCTTCTCCAGGCGCACCGGGTTCTCCGGCTCCGTGATGTCCACGGTGAGGTCGAGGTACTCGAAGATCCGCTGGAAGAGCGCGAGTGACGTCTGCATCTGTACGCCGGTGGAGAGCAGGCTCACAGCGGGACGGAAAAGCCCCTGCTGGAGGGAGACGAACGCGACCAGGGTGCCGATCGAGACAGCGGGCCCGCCGGACTGCAGGGCCATGCCGGCCGCCCAGTAGATGACGGCGGGCATGGCGGCCATGACGATGCCGATCGTCGACATCCGCCACCTTCCGGCCATGCTCGCGCGCACTTCGAGGTCGACCAGCCGCTCGGACTCCTCGACGAAGCCCTGGGTGAGCGAGTCGGAACGGCCCATCGTGCGGCCGAGCAGGATGCCGCTGACGGAGAGCGACTCGGTGACGGTGGCGGCCATGGCGGCCATCTGTTTCTGACGCCGAGTGGTGATCCTCTTGCGCTCCCGGCCGACGCGACGGCTGATCCAGACGAAGAACGGCAGCAGGAGCAGCGAGACGACGGTGAGCCGCCAGTCGAGCGCGAGCATGGCGACGACGGTGGCGATGACCGCGGTGAGGTTGGAGACGAGGGAGGTCGCCGTAGAGGTGACGGTGGCCTGCATGCCCCCGATGTCGTTGGCGATCCGGGACTGCACCTCACCCGTGCGGGTCCTGGTGAAGAAGGCGAGAGGCATCCGCTGCAGCTGCGCGTAGACGGCGGTGCGCAGGTCGTGCATGACGCGCTGGCCGACGGTGGTGGAGATGAGGGTCTGCAGCACGCCGAAGACGCCGTTCATCACGGCGGTGAGGATCATGCCGAGGGCGAGCAGCGAGAGCAGTCCGGTCCGCCCCTGCGGGAGGGCGGTGTCCAGGATCTCGCGCAGCAGGAACGGCGAGGCGACCGACACCAGCGACGAGGCGCCGACGAGCAGTCCGACCATCGCGAGGCGCCCGCGGTAGGGGCGGAAGAGGCGGAGGATGCGGCGCAGCTCGGCGGGCGGCTGGGCGGCGTCCCGGGGCGGGGGCGTCCACGTGGGTTCGTCGGGTTTCATGGGCTCCTTCGTCGGACGTGCGGCAACGGGGCGGTACGGGTGCGGTCGCCGGAGGGGGCGCACGCCTTCAGATGTACGGGCAGGACCGTCCGGACGCGGGAATCGCAACCGTGACAGTCGAGCCGAATGAGA
Source organism: Streptomyces sp. NPDC019224 (assembly GCF_040632605.1). NCBI lineage: Bacteria > Bacillati > Actinomycetota > Actinomycetes > Kitasatosporales > Streptomycetaceae > Streptomyces > Streptomyces sp. NPDC019224. The sequence goes on from NZ_JBEYCF010000028.1 coordinate 4,069, forward strand.
GCATAGCTCATTGTTACCCTCGCTCACAATGAACAAGGTCCTGGTACTGTCGCCCTCATGGATTCCCCCGACCCCGACGGCATGGTCGCCGAACAGCTGCTGCGGCTGACGCGCAGACTCCAGCGCATTCAGGGCCGTCAGCTGGAGCCGATCGGCATCACGCCCGCACAGTTCCGGCTGCTGCGCACCGTCGCGCACTACGACGGTGCGCCCCGTATGGCGGATCTCGCGCAGCGCCTCGACGTGGTCCCGCGCGCCGTGACGACCCTGGTGGACGCCCTGGAGGCGGGCGGCAGGGTGCGCCGCGTCCCCGATCCGAACAGTCGTAGGGTGGTCAGGATCGAGATCACGGACGAGGGAATCGCCACTCTCCGCTCGCTGCGCGACGCGCGCCGGGCGGCCGCAGAGGAGATCCTGGCTCCATTGACCGCCGACCAGCGCGAGGTGCTCGGCGGTCTGCTGACCGCCCTGGTCAACGGAATGCCGGAGCGCCGCTGCTGACCGCACGGGACGCGGCGCCGAGCCGTCGGACCGTCAAGCCGCCGAGGAGAACCACCATGCCGCTGCTGGAGCCGGACCCCGACACGCTGCGCCCCGGGGCGGTCCGCCCGCCCTTCCACGACCGCGTTCCCGACGCGCAGGCCGAGGGCACGCCGGAGACCCTGCGCGCCGAGCTGACCGCCCTGCTCGGCGCGCACAAGGTGCTCTGGAAGATCTCCGACCTGGTGAAGTACGCCTCCGACGCCAGCCCGTACCGGTTCGTGCCCCAGGTGGTCCTCGTCCCCGAGGACATCGACGACATCTCCGCGATCCTCTCGTACGCGCACGGCAGAGGCCGCAACGTCGTCTTCCGGGCCGCCGGCACCAGCCTCAACGGCCAGGCCCAGGGCGAGGACATCCTCGTCGACGTCCGGCGGAACTGGGCGGGCATCGAGGTCCTGGACGACGGCGCCCGCGCCCGTATCCGACCCGGCACGACGGTCGTACGGGCCAACGCCGCCCTCGCCCGGTACGGCCGGCTGCTGGGCCCCGACCCGGCCAGTGCCATCGCGTGCACGATCGGCGGAGTCGTCGCCAACAACGCCTCCGGTATGACCGCCGGCACCACCCGCAATTCGTACCGCACCGTCTCCTCGCTCACCTTCGTACTGCCCAGCGGCACGGTCGTGGACACCGGGGATCCGGCGGCCGACGAGGATCTGGCCCGGGCCGAGCCGCGCCTGTGCGAGGGGCTGCTGGCGCTGAAGGCGGAGATCGAGGCCGACCCCGCGCTCACGGCCCGCATCCGGGCCAAGTACGAGATCAAGAACACCAACGGCTACCGGCTGGACGCGTTCCTGGACGGCTCGACCCCGGTGGAGATCCTGCGCGGCCTCATGGTCGGCTCCGAGGGGACCTTCGGCTTCATCTCCGAGGTCGTCTTCGACACCCTGCCGCTGGACCGCCGGGTCTCCACGGCGCTGCTGTTCTTCCCCTCCCTGACCGCCGCGGCCGCCGCCGTGCCGCTGTTCAACGAGGCGGGTGCCATCGCCGTGGAGCTGATGGACGGCAACACCCTGCGCGCCTCCGTCAGCGTGCAGGGTGTCCCCGCCGACTGGGCCGGGCTGCCGAAGGAGACCGCCGCACTGCTGGTGGAGTTCCGGGCCCCGGACGAGGCGGGCCAGGAGGCGTACGAGCGGGCGGCGGCCGATGTGGTGCGGCGGCTGGAGCTGGTCCGGCCCGTCACCTCGGTGACCAACGAGTTCACCCGGGACGCCCGTACCATCTCCGGCTACTGGAAGGCCCGCAAGGCCTTCGTCACCGCGGTCGGCGGCTCCCGCCCCTCGGGCACGACCCTGATCACGGAGGACTTCGCCGTCCCGCCCTCCCTGCTGGCCGACGCCTGCGAGGCACTGCTCGCGCTCCAGGCCGAGCACGGCTTCGACGCCGCCGTCGCCGGTCACGCCGCGCACGGAAACCTCCACTTCCTGCTGGCCTTCGACGCGGCGCGCCCGTCCGACGTCGACCGCTACGCCGCCTTCATGGCGGACTTCTGCCGGCTGACGGTGGAGCGGTTCGACGGATCGCTCAAGGCGGAGCACGCGACGGGCCGCAATATCGCCCCCTTCCTCGAACTGGAGTGGGGCCCGCGGGCGACCGAGCTGATGTGGCGTACGAAGCAGGTCATCGACCCCGACGGGGTCCTGGCCCCGCGCATCGTCCTCGACCGTGACCCGAAGGCCCATCTGCGCGGGCTGAAGACCATCCCGAAGGTCGAGGCGGTCGCCGACCCCTGCATCGAGTGCGGCTTCTGCGAACCGACCTGCCCCAGCCACGACCTGACCACCTCACCGCGCCAACGCATCGTGCTGCGCCGGGAGATGATGCGCCAGCCCGACGGTTCGCCCGTCGAGACGGGTCTCGTCGACGCCTACGGCTACGACGCCGTGGACACCTGCGCCGGTGACTCCACCTGCAAGCTCGCCTGCCCGGTCGGGATCGACACGGGCGCCATGATGAAGAGCTTCCGCCACCAGCGGCACTCGCCGCGCGAGGAGCGGATCGCCGCGCTCGCGGCGAAGCACTTCCGCAAGGCGGAGACGGCGGCGCGGCTCGCGGTCGCCGCGGCGAGCAGAATCGACGACCGGCTGCTGCAGGGGGTCACCCGGCTCGCCCGCCGGGCGGTGCACCCCGATCTGATCCCCGAGTGGCTGCCGGAAATCCCCGGGGCGGCTTCCCGGAAACTGCCGCGCACCTCCAGGGCGGGGGCCGTCGCGGTCTACTACCCGGCCTGCGTCAACCGCATCTTCGGCAGCCCGGACGGCTATCGCGGCCCGTCCCTGCCGCAGGCCGTGGTCGCCGTGTCGGCCCGGGCGGGAAAGCCCGTCTGGATCCCGGACGATGTCAACGGGACCTGCTGCGCCACGATCTGGCACTCCAAGGGGTACGACTCCGGCAACGCCGTGATGGCCAACCGGATCGTGGAGGCCGCCTGGGGCTGGACGGCCGGCGGAAAGCTGCCGCTGGTCGTCGACGCCTCCTCCTGCACCCTGGGCATCGCCCAGGAGGTGGTTCCGTATCTCACCGAGGACAACCGGGAGTTGCACCGCGAGCTGACGGTGGTCGACTCCCTGGTCTGGGCGGCGGACGAGCTGCTGCCGGAGCTGACGGTGCTGCGGAAGTCCGGTTCGGCCGTGCTGCACCCGACCTGTTCCATGGAGCACCTGGACGATGTCGACCGGTTGCGCGCCGTCGCGGAAGCCTGCGCGCACGAGGCCGTGATCCCCGACGACGCCGCGTGCTGCGGATTCGCGGGCGACCGCGGGATGCTGCACAAGGAGCTGACGGCGTCCGCGACCGCGAAGGAGGCGGCCGAGGTGCGGCCCCGGGAGTACGACGCGTATCTCTCGGCCAACCGGATGTGCGAGATCGGCATGGACCGGGCGACGGGCCGTTCGTACCACTCGGCTCTGATGGAACTGGAGTGGGCGACCCGCCCGGGCCCCGCCTGAGCGGCCGCGGGCCCGCCCGGGCTGCGCACGCGGACCGGGCCGGCCCGCCCAGGCCTTACGCCCGCGCCGGCCCCGTCCCGTCAGGCGCGGAGGCTGGCGCGGTCGCCCATGACCACGACCGGGTGCTGCTTCGGGTCCAGGGTGCGCAGCAGCTTCTCCATGGCCTGCTTCGATACGCTCACGCACGCCGAGGTGCCGCTGCCGTGGTCCATGTGCAGCCAGATGCTGCCGCCCTTCGACTGGCCCTGGGGGCGCGTCGGGTCGTTGGGCGGCGTGCCCTTGACCCGGTTGTAGTCGATGGCGATGACGTAGTCGAAGTCGTGCCAGTGGGACTTGGCCCAGTAGTGGGGGGCCTGGATCGAGTCGGTCTGCGTGTAGGGGAGGCGGGCTCCGGGATCGGGCAGTACGCCGGCCGCGTCGCTGAGGGTGAAGACGCCGACGGGGCTGCGCTTGTCATCCTCGTGGTGGTCGGCCGTCCAGCCCTTCTTGCCGTTGTGGCCCTTCCAGCCGGCCACCTTGTCCCAGGTGGCGCCTGACTTGGTGTAGAGCACGACGGTGGAGTCCGCGGAGTTCTTGCCCGCGCCGTAGACGGCGACGACCTGGCGGGAGTCTGCCGGGATCTGCGACCGGAGCCGCTCGCCCACATCGGGGATGCGCTTCAGGTCGGTGTCCGGGGCCTTCGCACGGCCCTTCTCGGCGGCGGCCGACCGCTCGGCGGCTCCGCCCTTCTGGGGGTCGTGCCCGTCGCCGCAGGACGTCAGGGTCGTGAACAGGACACCACAGGCGGCCGCCGAGACCACCACTCGTACCGCACCGGCTATACGCATTCGTCCATGCTCGCACTTGGCGATGTGCGCGTTCGTCCGCCCCGGCCCGGCCCGGCGAAAGCGTGCCGAATCTTTACCCGCCCCGGCCCGCGCGGCCACAGGCCCCGAACCCTCTCCCCGGCATAAAACCGTTTGCCGCGTCCCCGGTGTTACGCGAGGCTTGCACGGTTTGGTTCCCCCGCCTGCGTACCCCCGCGGGTGACTCCGTGCTGCCCCGGCGCGCTTACGCGGCGCCTCGCGGGCCTGGTCTCTTCCGATCCTTTGGGATGTCATGCACATTCGCGATCTTCCGTATTCGGACCCCGGCGATCCCGACGTCCGTTCAGGCCCCCGCTTCCTGGTCTGGCTGGGCCGCAACCAGATCCGCGGGCAGCTCAAGTCCTTCTTCTGGGGACTGATGCACCAGTGCTCGATCGCGGGTTACCCGCTCACGGTGGGGCTCGCCGTCCAGGCGGTCGTCGACCGGTCCGGAAGCCGGCTCGCGCTGGCCGGCGCGCTGACCGCGCTCCTCGGTGTACTGACCGCGGTGAGCGACGCCATGGTCCACCGGAGTGCCGTCACCAACTGGATCACCGCCGCGGCCCGGGTCCAGCAACTGCTGGCCCGCAAGACCGCGGAGCTGGGTTCGCTCCTGACGCGCAGGGTCGCGGCGGGCGAGGTGGTGGCGGTGTCCACCGGTGACGTGGAGAAGATCGGCTGGTTCGTCGAGGCCCTCTCCCGCTTCCTGGCCGCCGCCGCGGTTCTCGTCGTCGTCAGCGTCGGGCTCCTCTTCTACCTCCCCTCCCTGGGCGTCCTCGTGGCGATCGCCATGCCGTTTCTCGCGCTGTCCGTCCTGCCGTTGCTGCCTCGCGCCACCAGACGGGCCGACGTGCAGCGCGAGAAGGGCGGCAAGGCCACCGAACTCGCCTCGGACACCGTGGCCGGCCTGCGCGTCCTGCGCGGTATCGGCGGCGAGGAGCTGTTCCTGGACCGCTACCGGCGCGCTTCGCAGGAGGTCCGCGAGGCCGCGGTGCACAGCGCCCGGATGTGGTCGCTGATCTCCGCGGTCCAGGTGCTGCTGCCGGGCGTACTGCTGCTGTCCCTGGTGATCCACGGCGCCGCACTGGTCCGGGACGGCGTGATCGAGGTCGGGCAGCTGGTGACGGTGTACAGCGCGGTGACGCTGCTGCTGTTCCCCCTCCGGCACGTGGAGGAGATCGCTCAGGCCTACTCCTTCTCACGGCCGTCCGCCGAACGTGCCGTGCGGGTGCTGTCGCTGCGCCGGACCGCTCGGACGGCCACGGTCACCACCCTCCCGTCCGGCGACCTGTACGACCCGGCCACCGGGCTGCTGGCCCCGCAGGGCCTGTTCACCGCCGTCGTCTGCGGCGACCCCGACGAAGCGGGCCGGCTGGCGGAACGGCTCGGCGGCCACACCCAGCCCGAGGCATCGGACGCCGACGCCCCCGAGCCGCCCTCCGTCCTGCTGGGCGGCGTGCCGCTGGACGAACTGGAGCCGGCCGCGGCGCGGACCGCCGTCCTGGTCCAGGACAAGGACCCGGTGCTGCTCTCGGGCACCCTGCGCGAACTGCTGGACGTGCCCTCGTCCGGGCGGGTGGAGGACGCGGCCGCTCTGTCCGCGGCGCAGTGCGACGACGTGCTGGCCGCACTGGCCCAGGCGTCCCCCGACCCGGACTGCGAGCCGCTGGACACCCGGATCACCGAACGTGGCAGGTCCCTGTCCGGCGGCCAGCGCCAGCGGCTCGCCCTGGCCAGGTCGCTGCTCACCGACCCGGACACCCTCGTCCTGGACGAGCCCACCTCCGCGGTCGACTCGCACACCGAGGCCCGGATCGCCGCCGGCGTCAAGGCGCTGCGCGCGAACCGTACGACCGTCGCCTTCTCCTCCTCGCCCCTGCTGCTGGACCTGGCCGACCGGGTGGCGCTGGTGAGCGGGGGCACGGTGGTGGCGGTCGGCACGCACCGCGAACTGATGCACGCCGAGGAGCGCTACCGGGCCGTCGTCGCCCGCGACACCGACGACGAGATGTCGCCCACGGCCGCACCGGAGCGGCACGAGGGCATCGGCGCGAACCAGGAAGTCGAGGAACGGGCATGAGAGGAGAGGCAATGACCGACATCGCCCCACCGCCCCGGGTACCACCCGCCCACGAGCCGCCCGCCTACGACCCGGCGGCCCCGAAGACGGCCACGACCCTGCCGGTCGCCGGCCCCACGACCGTACGGGCGTACGTCCTGGAGCTGCTGCGGCGCCACCGGAAGCCGTTCGTGGTGGTGACCCTGCTCAACACGCTGGCGGTGATCGCGTCGATCGTGGGTCCCTACCTGCTGGGCGGGCTCGTCGAGAACCTGTCCGACGGCGTCCGCGAGCTGCGTCTGGAGCGCACCGCCGTGATCTTCGCGCTGGCTCTCGTCGTTCAGACGGTGGCCACCCGGATGATGCGGCTGCGCAGCGCCATGCTGGGCGAGGAGATGCTCGCCGACCTGCGCGAGGACTTCCTCGTCCGGTCGGTGCGGCTGCCGCCGGGGGTGCTGGAGCGGGCCGGCACGGGTGATCTGCTGTCCCGGATCACCACGGACATCGACCGGCTCGCCAACGCCATGCGCGAGGCCGTGCCGCAGCTGACGATCGGCGTGGTGTGGGTGGGGCTGCTCGTCGCCGCCCTCACCGTCACCGCTCCCCCGCTCGCCCTGGCGGTGGTCGTGGCACTGCCCGTGCTGCTCATCGGCTGCCGCTGGTACTTCCGCCGGGGGCCCTCGGCGTACCGCTCGGAGGCCGCCGGTTACGCGGCGGTCGCGGCGGCCCTGGCGGAGACCGTGGACGCCGGGCGGACCGTGGAGGCGCACCGGCTGGGGGCGCGCCGGGTCGCGCTGTCGGACCTGCGCGTCAAGCAGTGGACCGCGTGGGAACGGTACACACTCTTCCTGCGGACGGTGCTCTTCCCGGTCATCAACATCACGTACGCGACGATCCTCGGCGCGGTCCTGCTGCTGGGCGGCTGGTTCGTGATCGAGGGGTGGCTCACCGTCGGCCAGCTCACCACGGGTGCGCTGCTCGCCCAGATGATGGTGGACCCGATCGGTCTGATCCTGCGCTGGTACGACGAGTTGCAGGTGGCCCAGGTGTCGCTGGCGCGGCTGGTGGGCGTCCGGGAGATCGAACCGGACGCGGGCGACACCACGGTCGCCCCGGACGGCCGGGAGGTGCGTGCCGACGAGGTGCGCTTCGGGTACGTGGACGGGGTCGACGTGCTGCACCGGGTGACGCTGGACGTCGCACCGGGTACGCGGCTGGCGCTGGTCGGCCCGTCGGGTGCGGGCAAGTCGACGCTGGGCCGGCTGCTGGCGGGGATCTACGCTCCCCGGACCGGCGAGGTCACGCTCGGCGGCGCGCGGCTGTCGCGGATGGCGACGGAGCACGTGCGGTCGCATGTGGCGCTGGTCAACCAGGAACACCACGTGTTCGTCGGCTCGCTGCGGGACAACCTGCTGCTGGCCCGTACGGACGCCGGGGACGCGGAGCTGTGGGCCTCGCTCGCCGCGGTCGACGCGGACGGCTGGGCGAGGGCCCTGGAGAACGGGCTCGACGCCGAGGTCGGCTCGGGCGGCCTGGTGGTCACCCCGGCGCAGGCGCAGCAGATCGCGCTGGCCCGGCTGGTGCTGGCCGATCCGCACACGCTGGTCCTGGACGAGGCGACGTCGCTGCTCGATCCCCGGGCGGCCCGCAACCTGGAACGGTCGCTGGCCCGGGTGCTGGACGGCCGTACGGTGGTGGCGATCGCCCACCGGCTGCACACCGCGCACGACGCGGACGTGATCGCCGTGGTCGAGCAGGGCCGGATCAGTGAGCTGGGCAGCCATGACGAGCTGGTGGCGGCGGACGGGGCGTACGCGGCGCTCTGGCGGTCCTGGCACGGCTGACGGTACCGGGGGCCGGTCCGCCGGCCCCCGGACGGAGGCCCGGGGCTCAGATGACGTTCATCGCGGCCGCCGCGCCCACGCCGCCGAGGACCATGAAGACCGGCATCAGCACCTTGATCTCCACCCAGCTGCCGGCCTTGAAGCGCATGGCCTTCGGCGGGCCGATCGGGTACCAGCGCTTGCGGCCCACCGGGATCGGCCACAGGATCGGGCAGCCCGAGACGGTCAGCGCGTCCCCGATGTCGTGGACGAGGGCGCCGAGCACGATCGGCAGCCCGAGCCACAGGTACTCCTGGCCGGGGCCGGTGAACAGCCAGTCCGCGCCGTGGCCCGGCTTGTCGAGGATGCCGGCGAGGATCCAGGCGCTGGTGGCCCCGAGCAGCCAGACCAGGACGTCGCTGGAGACCCGGGCGGCGCGCCAGAGCAGTCCCTCGACGGCGAGGACCAGGTGGACGAAGAGGATGCCGAGGACCGCCCAGCGGCCTCCGGTGATCGCCAGGGCGGAGGCACCCGCCCCGATCAGGACCGCCCACACCCAGGTGTGGGTGAGGGTGCGGTGGCCGCCGTTGCGGGTGGAGTCGCCCCGCATCCGGGTGGCCTTGTACACGGCGTGCGAGAGCTTGTCGACGATCTCGCACAGGCCGCGCGAGACGGGCCCGAAGGCGCGCGAGATGGTCGCCGACTTGTGGTCGAGGTCGGGGGCGAGCGCGGCACCCGCGGTGATCAGGGCTCCCACGACGAGGACGGGCCACGGCATGGTGTGGCCGGCGGCGGCCGCCGCGGCGCCCACCCCCAGCCAGGCCGCTGCCCCTGACAGAGAGTGTGCCGGTCCCATCATGACTGCTGAGCCCCCGTAGGTGTCGCCGAGTGCGCCAGGTGGTTCCCGGACGCGGGATCCGGCCACTGCCGTTGCGGCGCGGCCGAGTTGAGAGGGCAGCGTATCGTCCGTGATCTTCCGGCCGTCCTCCGGTTCCCTCATCGGGGCGGAAGACAGGCAAGATGGGGGCGTGACCCTTATTGATCAGCTGCCCCCGACCGACGATCCCGACGCTCTCTTCGAGGCCTTCTCGTCCTGGACCGAGACGCAGGGAATCACCCTCTACCCCGCTCAGGAGGAGGCGCTGATCGAGGTGGTCTCCGGGGCCAACGTGATCCTTTCCACGCCCACCGGGTCCGGGAAGAGCCTGGTCGCGGCGGGTGCGCACTTCACGGCCCTGGCCCAGGACAAGGTCACCTTCTACACCGCGCCGATCAAGGCGCTGGTCTCGGAGAAGTTCTTCGACCTGTGCAAGCTGTTCGGTACGGAGAACGTGGGCATGCTCACCGGGGACGCCTCGGTCAACGCCGACGCCCCGGTCATCTGCTGCACCGCCGAGGTGCTGGCCTCCATCGCGCTGCGTGACGGGAAGTACGCGGACATCGGCCAGGTCGTGATGGACGAGTTCCACTTCTACGCGGAGCCGGACCGCGGCTGGGCCTGGCAGATCCCGCTGCTCGAACTTCCGCAGGCGCAGTTCGTCCTGATGTCGGCGACGCTCGGTGACGTCCGGATGTTCGAGGAGGACCTGACGCGGCGCACCGGCCGCCCGACCTCGGTGATCCGCTCGGCGACCCGTCCGGTGCCGCTGAGTTACGAGTACCGCCTGACCCCGATCACCGAGACGCTCACCGAGCTCCTGGAGACCCGGCAGTCGCCGGTGTACATCGTGCACTTCACGCAGGCGGCGGCGGTGGAGCGGGCGCAGTCGCTGATGAGCATCAACATGTGCACCAAGGAGGAGAAGGAGAAGATCGCCGATCTCATCGGCAACTTCCGCTTCACCACCAAGTTCGGCCAGAACCTCTCGCGCTACGTGCGGCACGGCATCGGTGTGCACCACGCCGGCATGCTCCCCAAGTACCGCAGGCTGGTGGAGAAACTGGCGCAGGCGGGTCTGCTGAAGGTGATCTGCGGTACGGACACGCTCGGTGTCGGTGTCAACGTACCGATCCGTACGGTGCTGTTCACCGCGCTCACCAAGTACGACGGCACCCGGGTGCGGACGCTTCGGGCGCGGGAGTTCCACCAGATCGCCGGCCGGGCAGGGCGCGCGGGCTTCGACACGGCGGGCTTCGTCGTCGCCCAGGCCCCCGAGCACGTCATCGAGAACGAGAAGGCGGTCAAGAAGGCCGGTGACGACCCGAAGAAGAAGCGGAAGGTCGTCCGCAAGAAGGCGCCCGAGGGCTTCGTCGCCTGGTCGGAGACCACGTTCGACAAGCTGATCCAGTCCGATCCGGAGCCGCTGACCTCGCGCTTCCGGGTCACGCACACGATGCTGCTGTCCGTGATCGCCCGCCCGGGCAACGCCTTCGAGGCGATGCGGCATCTGCTGGAGGACAACCACGAGCCGCGCCGGGCGCAGCTGCGGCACATCCGCCGGGCCATCGCGATCTACCGGTCGCTGCTGGACGGCGGTGTGGTGGAGCAGCTGGACCAGCCGGACGCGGAGGGGCGCATCGTGCGGCTGACGGTCGATCTCCAGCAGGACTTCGCGCTGAACCAGCCGCTGTCCACGTTCGCCCTCGCCGCGTTCGAGTTGCTGGACCCGGACTCGCCCTCGTACGCGCTGGACATGGTCTCCGTGGTGGAGTCGACGCTGGACGACCCCCGCCAGATCCTGGCCGCGCAGCAGAACAAGGCGCGCGGGGAGGCGGTCGGGCAGATGAAGGCCGACGGGATCGAGTACGAGGAGCGGATGGAGCTGCTCCAGGAGGTGACGTACCCGAAGCCGCTGAGCGAGCTGCTGTGGCACGCGTACGACGTCTACCGGCGCAGCCACCCGTGGGTGGGCGACCACCCGGTGTCGCCGAAGTCGGTGATCCGCGACATGTACGAACGGGCCATGACGTTCACCGAGTTCACCTCGAACTACGAGCTGGCACGCACCGAGGGCATCGTGCTGCGGTATCTGGCTAGCGCGTACAAGGCGCTGGAACACACCATTCCGGACGACCTGAAGTCGGAGGACCTGGAGGATCTGATCGCCTGGCTGGGCGAGATGGTCCGTCAGGTCGACTCCAGTCTGCTCGACGAGTGGGAGCAGCTGGCCAATCCCGAGGTGGAGACGGCCGAGCAGGCACAGGAGCGGGCCGACGAGGTCAAGCCGGTCACGGCGAACGCCCGCGCGTTCCGGGTGCTGGTGCGCAACGCGATGTTCCGCCGGGTGGAGCTGGCCGCGCTGGACCGGGTCCGTGAGCTCGGCGAGCTGGACGCGGACTCGGGCTGGGACGAGGACGCGTGGGGCGAGGCGATGGACGCGTACTGGGACGAGTACGAGGAGCTGGGCACCGGCCCCGACGCGCGCGGCCCGAAGCTGCTGAGGATCGACGAGGACGCGCAGCACGGTCTGTGGCGGGTCCGGCAGACGTTCGCCGACCCGAAGGGCGACCACGACTGGGGCATCAGTGCGGAGGTCGACCTCGCCGCCTCGGACGAGGAGGGCCGGGCGGTCGTGCGGGTCACGTCCGTGGGTCAGTTGTGAGTGGATGCGCGACGTCGTCGCGTGAGTGGAGAGGAACGGCATGACGAACCCCGCCGAGAGCCTGGTCGACCTGCTCGACCTGGAGCGGATCGAGGTCAACATCTTCCGGGGCCGCAGTCCCGACGAGTCCCTGCAGCGGGTCTTCGGCGGACAGGTCGCGGGGCAGGCGCTGGTGGCGGCCGGCCGCACCACGGACGGGGAGCGGCCGGTGCACTCGCTGCACGCCTACTTCCTGCGGCCGGGCCGTCCCGGGGTGCCGATCGTGTACGACGTGGAGCGCGTCCGGGACGGCAGGTCGTTCACGACCCGCCGGGTGACGGCCGTCCAGCAGGGCCGGACGATCTTCAACCTGACGGCGTCGTTCCACCGGCCGGAGGAGGCGGGCTTCGAGCACCAGCTCCCGCCGGCCCGTGTGGTGCCCGACCCCGAGGAGCTGCCGACGGTCGCCGAAGAGGTGCGCGAGCATCTGGGCGGTCTGCCGGAGGCCCTGGAGCGGATGGCGCGGCGCCAGCCGTTCGACATCCGCTACGTGGACCGGTTGCGCTGGACGCGGGAGGAGATCAAGGACGCGGACCCGCGCAGCGCGGTGTGGATGCGTGCGGTGGGGCCGCTGGGCGATGATCCGCTGGTCCACACGTGCGCGCTGACGTACGCGAGCGACATGACGCTGCTGGACGCGGTCCGCATCCCGGTGGAGCCGCTGTGGGGGCCGCGCGGCTTCGACATGGCGTCGCTGGACCACGCGATGTGGTTCCACCGGCCGTTCCGGGCGGACGAGTGGTTCCTGTACGACCAGGAGTCGCCGGTCGCGACGGGCGGGCGGGGGCTGGCGCGCGGCCGGATCTACGACCGGGCGGGCAATCTGCTGGTGTCGGTGGTGCAGGAGGGCCTGTTCCGGCGGCTGGACGGCGCCCCGTCGGCGTAACGGCTCAGGTGCCGGGAAGTGTGTCCTGTTCGACCTCGTGCCGTCGGTGGCGGATGTGGGGCGGTGCGGGGTGCAGTCTGGCGTCGCAGGAGGGGCCGAGACCGGTGCGGCGGGAGGCCGTACCGGTGAGCGGGCGTCCGCACAGGCGGCAGCGCACGAGGCGGGGTCCGGTCGCGTCGGCGGTGCCGGGGAGCGGCTCGGCTTCTGGTGACTCCACGGCGTCATCCTCTCAGGCGGCAGGGCTACTGTTCGACTTCCCGATCACCACAACGGAGGAGTGCACAGGTGGCCACCGTCCTGAAAGTGAGTCCCGTCGCGGCGGGGAGGAAGGCACGGAAGGGCGCGCCGGCGACGGCTCCCGTCTCGCCCTTCAGCCATGTCGTCACCGTCAAGGACGAACCCCGCGGTGCGACGCGGGTGCTGGCCCATCTGGAACGCGAACTGCCGCCGGGCGGCATACCGGCCTACCTCGCCGCCCGCAGGACCGGGGCCCGCTCCTTCGTCCTGTGGGCCGACCCTGAGCGCCGCGCGCGCCTTGCGACGCTCGTCACCACCTCGGCCGGGGGCGGGGTGTCGGCGTATCAGGTGCTGGGCGGTCACGGGGAGGTGCTCGGCACCATTGTCCGCGAGAAGGCGTGCTCGGGCAGGGGTCTGCGGACCCGCTGGACGGTCGCGCAGACCGGCTGCCCCGAGGCCGCCGGCTTCAAGGGCCGGATCTTCTGGTGGTACGTGTGGTGGCTGCTGTTCCCCCTGTGGGTGGCCCTGGGGGTGGGCAGCCTGGTGGGAGGCGGCGGCGACCTGCCGCGCGGACCCCGGCGCATCTTCTGGCGGGCAGGCGGCGAGACCCCGCTGGAGTTCCGGGCGGACGGTGAGGTCGTCGTGCACGCGCCGTGGGCGGATCAGCGGCTGGCTGCGGCACTGGCGGCGCTGGTCACGTCGTTCGACAGCTGGCTGGGCACCCCCTGGGACGACAAGCGGGAGTGACGGAGCCGCTGGGGCCGCGGCACTGGACCGTCCGGGCGATCCCGGCCGCCGAGAACGCCCCTCGGCGCGAGCCCTCGCGGCCGTCGCGTGCGGTGGCGCGGAAGGTGGTCGCGCGCGCTGCTGTGCGGGTCGCGTCCGGCGCCCGGGGGCGCGCCGGAGGAGGCGGGTCGATGACGGCGGATCAGGTGTACGTGGGACTCGGGCTGATCGTGGTCCTCGCGGTCGGGTCGCAGTTGCTGGCGGGCCGGTTGCGGGTGCCGGCGCTGCTCGTGCTGCTGCCGGCCGGGTTCACCGCCGGGGTGCTCACCGACGACATCGATCCGGCACGGCTGCTGGGGGCCTCCTTCTCGCCACTGGTGTCGCTGGCGGTGGCGGTGATCCTGTACGACGCCGGCCTGGGGCTGGACCTGAAGCGGCTCAGGGGGCACAACCGGCGGGTGGTGATCCGGCTGCTGTGGCTGGGATCGCTGCTGACGCTGGTGTCCGCCGCGCTGTTCGCCGTGCCGGTGCTGGACATGTCGGCGCAGGCGGCGGTCATGCTGGCGGCGATCCTCGTCGTGTCCGGCCCGACGGTGGTGGGGCCGCTGCTCGCCTTCGTACGGCCCACCGAGCGGTTGCGGCGGATTCTCGTCTGGGAGGGCTCGCTGATCGATCCGGTCGGCGGCATTCTGGGGGCGCTCGTCTTCCACGGGGTCCTGGCGGGCGATCGGCCGGGGTTCGGCAGCGGGGTCGGCTACTTCCTGTCCAGCGCGGCGGTGGGCATGGGGGCGGGCGCGGCCGGTGCGGGGGTGCTGTGGCTGGTGCTGGGGCGGGTGCGGCTCAGCGAGGAGCTGGCGACGTCACTGCAACTGGCCGCCGTGGTCGGGGTGGCCGCCGCCTGTGACGCGCTGCGCGACGACACGGGGCTGATCTCCGCCGTCGTCATGGGGATGGCCATGGGCAGCCTGCCGGGCCTGAACCTGCCCACGCGCCGGCCGTTCTTCGAGACGCTGGTGTCCCTGATCATCGGGTTGCTGTTCGTCTCCATCTCGGCGACGGTGACCCCGGCGTCGCTGCAGCATGTGGTGCTGCCCTCGCTGGCGCTGGTCGCCCTGCTCGTCCTGGTGACCAGGCCGCTCATCGCGCACCTCGCGGCGGCCGGCACCGACGTATCGGCCCGGGAGAGGTGGTTCATCGGCTGGATGGCGCCCCGGGGCATCGTCGCGGCGGCCACCGCCTCCACCTTCTCGGCCGAACTCACCGCGCAGCACATCGGCGGTGCCGAGCGCATCCTGCCCGCGACGTTCGTGGTGATCGTCGCGACGGTCACGCTCTACGGTCTGACGGCGTTCCCCGTGGCGCGGCGGCTCGGGGTGCTGCGGCCGGCCCGGTCCCGTCCCCTGCTGGTGGGCGGGGCGCCCTGGGCGGTCGACCTGGCGTGTGCCCTGAGCACGGCGGGGCTCGACGTGCTGATGTGGGCGGGCGGGGACGAGGAGCGGGCGCGGATCGAGGCGGCCGGGCTGAAGCTGGCGCCCGGTGAGCTGTTCGCCTCCGCCACCGGCACCGGCGCGGAGCTGGAGGGGATCACCTCGGTGCTGCTGCTCACCGGGGAGGACGACTTCAACGCGCTGGCCTCGCTCACGCTCCGGGAGAGCGTCGAGGGGATGGTGGGCCGGCTCGCGCCGCCCTCCGCGAGCCATGGCGTGGTGGCCCCGTACGCGGGGGCCGAGTCCCTGTTCGGGGCGGGCCTCACCCGGCCCGAGATCGCCAGGAAGTACGAGGCCGGGGCCCGGGTGGTGACGCGGAGGGCGGACGGCCCGCCGGCGGCCGGCGAGCATGTGCTGTTCGTGGTGCGTCCGGAGGGCCGGCTCGTCCCGGTCACGGACAGCGCGCGCCCGGAGCCGGCTCCGGGTGACACGCTCGTACTGCTGAGGGAGGCGTGAGGCCCTGTCGGGCCTTCGCGCGGTGCGGCGGGCAGGAGGCGGCGCCCGGCCGCCCGCCGGCCGGCGGTTAGAATCGCGCCGCCGTATGCCGGTACGCGCGGGGACGGGCGTCGTCGGCGCTGATCCCCGTCGTTCCGTGGAAGGACCTCCCATGACCGAGATCGTCCCGGTGTCCGGGCCCGAACTGGTCACGTACGCCGATGAGCTGGCCGCCCTGCTGGTGGAGACCGTCGACGGCGGCTCGTCGGTGGGGTTCCTCGCGCCCCTGGACCGGGGCGCGGCCGCCGAGTGGTGGCGCGCCCGGGCCGCTTCCGTGGAGGCGGGGCAGCTGGAGGTGTGGGTCGCCCGGGACGGGGAGCGCATCGCGGGCACGATCGGTCTGGTCCGGGCACCGCTGCCCAACGCCCGCCACCGCGCGGAGGTGGCCAAGCTGATGGTCCGTCCGTCGGCGCGCGGACGCGGGCTCGGCCGGCAGCTGCTGGCCGCGGTCGAGCGCGCGGCGGCCGAGGACGGCATCACGCTGCTGGTCCTGGACACCGAGAGCGGCAGCCCGGCGGAGCGGCTGTACCGCGCGGCCGGCTGGACGGAGTGCGGGTCCGTCCCGGACTACGCGGCCGACCCGGCCGGGGTGCTGAAGCCGACGACCTTCTACTACAAGGCGGTCGGTCTCGTACCGGACGGGTCCCGGGGGTGAGAATGGCCCCGGAAGACACCGACGAGGAGACCTTCATGACGCTGTACGACATTCCGCTGCGCACTCTCACCGGCGAGCCGACCACGCTGGGCGCCTACCGCGGCCGGGCGGTCCTGCTGGTGAACGTGGCGTCGAAGTGCGGTCTGACCCCGCAGTACGCCGGTCTGGAGCGGCTCCAGAAGGAGTACGGGGACCGCGGGCTCACCGTGCTCGGTGTACCGTGCAACCAGTTCGGCGGCCAGGAACCGGGGAGCGCGGAGGAGATCGAGACGTTCTGCTCGACGACGTACGGGGTGAGCTTCCCGCTGCTGGAGAAGACCGAGGTGAACGGCGAGGGCCGGCACCCCTTGTACGGGGAGCTGACCCGGTTCGCGGACGCCGACGGCGAGGCCGGGGACGTGCAGTGGAACTTCGAGAAGTTCCTGATCTCCCCGGCGGGTGAGCCGGTGGCCCGTCTCCGTCCCCGCACGGAGCCGGATGCCCCGGAGCTGGTGGCCGCGATCGAGGCCCAGCTGCCCGCCTGACCGGCGGGCGGGTCCGCCGCTCAGGCGTGGCTCAGCAGCAGGGAGCCCTTGGGGTAGGTGGCATCGCCGCCCACGTTCGTCACCTGGACGCGGACGGGGGTGCCCTCCTTGAGGTTGCCGGTCTTCCACGGCGTGCAGTAGGGCGAGGTGTGGCCGCGGGTGGTGGCGGTGCGGTCCCAGGTGCCGTCGCGGCCGATGTCGAGCTTCACCTCGATGCTCCAGCCGTCGGCCGTCGTGTCGCAGGCGCGGATCGAGTCGCCGGGGGCGCTGCCGTACGGGTCGGCGTTCCACTCCCCGTATCCGCCGAAGGCCGCCTCGACCGTCCGGGGCGCGGCGGACGCCGTCGTCTGCCCGGTGAGGACGAGCCCGAACGCCGCGACGGCGACCGCCACGGTCCGTCCCGCATCGGACCCCAGCATGTCTGCTCCCTCCATCACCCGGTCACGATCTCCACGGGGAATCTACAGGTACATGGCAGGTGCACACCATCGTGACGGCGGACGCGGCCGGCCCCCGCCTCCCGGCAGTGCGCCGGGATACGGGGGCCGATGGTGTGCGCGGGTCGCGAGGCGCGGTCAGCGGATGGGCATGCCGGAGAGGGTGCGGGCGATGACCAGCCGCTGGATCTCGCTCGTGCCCTCGAAGATCGTGTAGATCGCGGCGTCCCGGTGCATGCGCTCCACCGGGTACTCGCGGGTGAAGCCGTTGCCGCCGAGGATCTGGACGGCCTGGGCGGTGACCTTCTTGGCCGTCTCGCTCGCGTACAGCTTGGACATGGAGCCCTCGGCCGATTCGAACGGCTTGCCGGTGGTGGCCATCCAGGAGGCGCGCCAGACCAGCAGCCGGGCCGCGTCGATCCGGGTCCGCATGTCGGCGAGCTGGAAGGCGACGCCCTGGTTGTCGATGATCGGGCGGCCGAACTGCGTCCGCGTCTTCGCGTAGTCGAGCGCCACCTCGTACGCGGCCCGGGCGGTGCCTACGGCCATGGCGCCGACGGCCGGGCGGGACGCCTCGAAGGTGGCCATCGCCGCGTTCTTCACGCGCTCGCCGCCGGTGGCGGCACGCTCGCGGGCGCGGGCGAGGCGCTGGTCGAGCTTCTCCTTGCCGCCGAGCAGGCAGTGCCCCGGGACGCGCACGTCCTCCAGGACGACCTCGGCGGTGTGCGAGGCGCGGATGCCGTGCTTCTTGAACTTCTGGCCCTGGGAGAGGCCGGGGGTGTTCGGCGGCACGATGAAGGAGGCGTGCCCCTTGGAGCCGAGCCCGGGGTCGACGACCGCGACCACCACGTGGACGTTGGCGATGCCGCCGTTGGTCGCCCAGGTCTTGGTGCCGTTGAGCACCCACTCGTCCTTGGCCCGGTCGTAGACCGCGCGGGTGCGCATCGAGGCGACGTCGGAGCCGGCGTCGGGCTCGGAGGAGCAGAAGGCCGCGACCTTCACGTCGTCGGCGTCCCCGTACATCTGCGGGATCCAGGTGCCGATCTGCTCCTCGGTGCCGTTGGCGAGGACCCCGACAGCCGCCAGGCCCGTACCGACGATGGAGAGGGCGATGCCGGCGTCGCCCCAGAACAGTTCCTCCATGGCCATCGGGATGCCGAGCCCCGTAGGATC
Organism: Streptomyces sp. NPDC019224; assembly: GCF_040632605.1. Classification (NCBI taxonomy): domain Bacteria; kingdom Bacillati; phylum Actinomycetota; class Actinomycetes; order Kitasatosporales; family Streptomycetaceae; genus Streptomyces; species Streptomyces sp. NPDC019224. The sequence continues at coordinate 22,488 of NZ_JBEYCF010000028.1, forward strand.
GAAGAACTGCTGGGCGTAGAAGTCGAGGGAGTAGATTCCGACCTTCGCCGCCTCCTGGATGACGGGCCAGGGTGTCTCCTCACGCTCGTCCCACTCCGAAGCGGCCGGGCGGATCACGTCCGCGGCGAAGCCGTGGAGCCAGTCACGGACCTGCTTCTGGTCGTCGTTGAGCTCAAGCGTGAACTCGGCCATGTTCCCCTCCACGTGCTGCCGTCGAAACGCATCGTTACTAGCGGTAACAACAGTCTGTTACCGGCAAGTAGCCTCTGTCAACCACATGAGACGCCATCCGCACCCCGCCGGACAGGGTGTTACGTTGCGCAGGCACGACGGACAGCACGGTCAGGGGCGGGAGACGACATGGAGACCACACGACAGGCCGAGGGCCGGCGGAGCACGGCCGAGCGCCGCCGCCGCGAACTGCTCGAGGCCGCCGACCGCGTGGTACTCAGGGACGGCCCCGGAGCCTCGATGAACGCCATCGCGGCGGAGGCGGGGATCACCAAGCCGATCCTCTACCGGCACTTCGGCGACAAGGGCGGGCTCTACCGCGCCCTGGCCAAGCGGCACACCGACGCGCTGCTGAGCGCCCTGCGTGCCGCACTCGACGCCCCCGCCGACCGGCGCGACCGGGTCGAGTCCACGCTCGACACCTACCTCGCGGCGATCGAGGCCCGCCCCCAGGTCTACCGCTTCCTGATGCACCCGTCCGACGACGCGGCCCCCTCCCCCGAGCAGGGCTTCGACGTGGGCCGGCACTCCGCACCGCTGCTGCGCCGCCTGGGCGAGGAACTGGCCACCGTCATCGCCGAGCGGGTGGACCTCGGCCCGGACGGCGAGGCGATGGCCCGGATCTGGGGCCACGGCATCGTCGGCATGATGCACGCGGCGGGCGACTGGTGGCTCGGCGAACGCCCTTGCTCGCGTGAGCAGTTGGTCCGCAGCCTGGCCGACCTCCTCTGGGGCAGGCTGGCCGCGGCGGACGACCGCGCGGGCGGCCCCGGCTTCTGACGGATCGTCGACCCGCCGGTCAGCCGGCGCACCCCCACGGCGCCCGGCGGGCCGCGCGCAGCACCCGGGCCCGGCGCAGCCCGGTCAGCCGGTCGGTGTAGACCCGGCCGTCGAGGTGGTCGCACTCGTGCTGGAGGCAGCGGGCGAAGAAGCCGGTGCCGTCGATCCGCACCGGTTCGCCCGTCATCGTGACGCCCTCGACGACCGCGTGGTCGAAGCGCGGCGTACCGGCCTCCAGGCCCGGCAGCGAGAGGCAGCCCTCGGACCCCCGCACGGTGACCCCGTCCGCCTCCACCAGGACCGGGTTGACCACATGCCCGAGGTGGCGCACGTCCTCGTCGTCGGGGCAGTCGAAGACGAACACCCGCGAGGGCACCCCGATCTGGTTGGCCGCGAGCCCGACGCCCTGGGCCTCGTACATCGTGGCGTACATGTCCTCGACGAGCCGGGCGAGCGAGGGGCCGAAGTCCGTGACCGGTTCGCACGGCGCGTGCAGGACCGGGTCGCCGAGCAGGCCCATGGTGCGGACGATTCCGGAGCTGCCGGGGATGGGGCGGTTGCGCATGGCGGTCATCGTACGTTCCGCCAAGCCTCCGTCGACGCCGGACGGCCCGCCGGGCCTGCGTCAACACCCTTGTCACGGTCACCCGGGCGACCTGACGTCATGCGGAAGACCACGGCGGGGACGGCCGGCGCCCTTGCGGTGAAGGCCGTGCCACCGGTGCCGTGCGGACTTCGTGGCGGCGGAGGCGACGGCCCGTCCGCCGCGCCCGTACGCCCTCGCGCAGCCCCTCCAGGGCGTTCACATATCCGATTGCGAAACACATGCATGACCATTGACGTGCCCATGGCGCCACTCTACGGTCGATGGAAAGCGCTTGCACCACGCGGAGCGCCAGTCCCTTCGATTCACTCCCCCCACTTGGAGTCGACCATGCAACTCAAGCCCGTTCTCGCCTGTGCCGGCCTGCTGGCCGGCTCGCTCGTCCTCTCGGGCACCACCGCGCAGGCGTCCACCACCCCCCACAGGGCCGCCTCCGTACCCCTGGCGGCCACCGCGCTGTACGTGGCCCCGGACGGCACCGCCGACGCCGCCGGCACCGAGTCGGACCCCACCACGCTGGCCTCCGCGATCAGCCGGGTGAACGCCGGCGGAACGATCTACCTGCGCGGCGGCACCTACCGCTACGGGCAGACGGTCACCGTCCCGCCGGGCAACGACGGCACGTCGAGCGCCCGCACCACCATGGCCGCCTACCCGGGCGAGAAGCCGGTGCTGAACTTCTCGGAGATGAGCGAGGACCCGGCCAACCGCGGGCTCGCCGTGAACGGCGACTACTGGCACATCGACGGCCTCACGGTCGAGCACGCCGGCGACAACGGCATCTTCGTCGGCGGCAGCGACAACGTCATCGAGCACGTCGTGACGCGCTTCAACCACGACTCGGGCCTGCAGATCTCCCGCATCTCCTCCACCACCCCCGACGACGAGTGGCCCGCGAACAACCTCATCCTGAGCTCCGAGTCGCACGACAACGCCGACTCCGACGGCGAGGACGCCGACGGGTTCGCCGCCAAGCTCACCGCGGGCCCCGGCAACGTCTTCCGCTACACCGTCTCCCACAACAACATCGACGACGGCTGGGACCTGTACACCAAGACGGATACCGGCCCCATCGGCCCGGTGACCATCGAGGACTCCCTCAGCTACGACAACGGCACCCTCTCCGACGGAACCGTGAACGAGGACGGCGACCGCAACGGGTTCAAGCTCGGCGGCGACGACATCAAGGTCAACCACATCGTGCGGCGCAACATCGCCTACAACAACGGGCACCACGGCTTCACGTACAACAGCAACCCCGGCTCCATGACCGTGTCCGACAACATCGGCATCGACAACGCGGAGCGCAACTTCTCCTTCGACCAGGGCACTTCGGTGTTCCGCGGCAACACCTCCTGCCGCAGCGGCGACGGCTCCAACGACAAGACCGTCGGGAACGCGGACGGCTCCAACCAGTTCTGGTCCGGGTCGAACGGTTCGCGGTGCTCCGCGTACGACGGCGCCCTGGACTGGTCGTTCGCCTCCGACGGCCACCTGGTCGTGTCCTTCGGCGGGACCGTGGTCACTCCGTAACGCACGTCCGCGGTGCCGGGGGCGGGCGCCCCCGGCACCGCTTTCGGCTCACTCCTCCCGCAGGCCCGTGACCAGGTCGCGCGGCAGCCCGTGGGTGTCGTGGAGGTAGTGGAGGTCCTCCTCGGTCAGCGGCCCGCGGAACCGGGGCCGGGCCAGCACCCGCCGCCCGCGTTCCAGGAGCCGGGCGAACCGGAGCTCCTCGTCGGCCAGCACCCGCAGCACCCCGCCGGGGTCCGTCTCCTGACGGAAGTGGTCCAGGGTGTGCCGGACCAGCTCGGGCGGCAGATCGCCGATCGTGCGCGACGGGTCGTCGCGCCGGAGCACGGTCAGGACCCGTCGCAGCAGGCGGCGCAGCACGTACCCGCGCCCGGTGGCGGCCGGGCGGACCCCGTCGCCGAGGACGACGACGGCGGAGCGCAGGTGGTCGCAGACCAGCCGCAGCGAGGGTTCGTCCAGCGGCCACAGGGCCGGTACGAGCCGGTGCCAGGGGTCGAAGACATCGCACTCGAACACCGAGCGCCTGCCCTGGAGCAGCGAGGCCAGCCGCTCCAGACCGAGCCCGGTGTCCACATTGCGCCGCGGCAGCGGCACCAGTGATCCGTCGTCGAGCCGGCGGTGGCTCATCGTGACGTGGTTCCACACCTCCACCCAGCGGTCGTCCCCGGTGGGCGTGGACACGGGCGGCCCCTCGCCGCTCCACAGGAAGATCTCCGAGTCGGGGCCGCACGGCCCGGCCGGGCCGTTGGACCACCAGTTGTCCTCGACGGTCAGCTCCACGGGCACGCCCAGCCCCTGCCACATCCGCAGCGAGGCGGTGTCCCGCTCGGTGCGCTCGTCACCGGCGTACACCGTGGCGTGCAGCCGGCCGGGCTCGATGCCCAGGCCCTCGGTGAGCAGCCCGTACCCCCATTCCAGGCTGCGCGGCCCCTCGTAGTCGCCCAGCGACCAGCTGCCGAGCATCTCGAACATGGTCAGATGGGTGGCGTCGCCGACCTCGTCCAGGTCCGTGGTGCGCAGACACCGCTGCCGGTTGACCAGCCGGCTGCCGAGCGGGTGCGGGCGGCCCTCCAGGTACGGGGTGAGCGGGTGCATCCCGGATGTGGTGAAGAGCACGGGGTCGCCGGGCGGAGGCAACAGGGTGGAGCCGGTGACGCGGCGGTGGCCGCGCTCCTCGAAGTACTCGGTGAAGGTACGGGCCAGGTGTTCCGTGTCCATGGGGACGGCTCCTTCGCATGATCGCGGGAGGCGCCGGAGAACGGAACCGCTCAGTCACCCGGCCGCGGGAGAAACGCCGCGGCACCACCGACGGACCGTTTCCGGTCGCCGTGGGAAGGGAAAGTCAGACGGCGGCAACCGGCGAGCTGGTCGCTCGCGCGGTCGCGGTGGTGGTGATGCCGTTGACGTCCATGCGCCGACGGTAACGCTCCCCCGGCCGCCCGCGCACCCGGATTCCCGACGCCGGCGGGCCCGTGGAGAACGCGACGGCGCCCTCACGCGTCCTCCATTCCCGGGAAGTCCACGTGCCGGACGGTGCCGCCGTGCGGTCATAGTGCCGGACATCGATAGGCTGGGCGGCGGACCGATGCAAGGAGGATCTAGGACGATGGCAGGCAACACGGAGCCGTTGTCGCCGCGGGCCAAGCTGGCCGTGACGGCCGGCAAGGCCGCTGCGGCGGTGTCGCGGGCGGCCGGGCGGGGCAGCGGATCGGTGATCGGCGGCCGGGTGGCGCTCAAGCTCGACCCCGACCTGCTCGGGCGGCTGGCGCAGCACCTGGACGTGATCCTCGTGTCGGCGACGAACGGCAAGACGACCACCACACGGCTGATCGCCGAGGCGCTGCGCGCCGCGGGCCCGGTCGTTTCCAACGCGCTCGGCGCCAACATGCCCGCGGGCATCACGTCGGCGCTGGCCGGCGGCTCCGACGCGCAGTACGGCGTGATCGAGGTCGACGAGAAGTACCTCGCCGGGGTGGCCCGCGACACGACGCCCAAGGTGATCGCGCTGCTCAACCTCTCGCGCGACCAGCTGGACCGGGCCGCGGAGACACGGATGCTGGCCGAGAAGTGGCGTGAGGGGCTGTCCGGCTCGAAGTCCGTGATCGTCGCCAACGCCGACGACCCGCTGATCGTCTGGGCGGCCTCCTCCTCCCCCAACGTGGTGTGGGTCGCGGCCGGACAGGCATGGAAGGACGACGCCTGGTCCTGCCCGTCCTGCGGCGGGGTCATGCAGCGTCCGGGTGACGACTGGTTCTGCGGCGAGTGCGGTTTCCGCCGTCCGCCGCCGAGCTGGGTGCTGCACGGCGACTACGTGCTCGACCCGCACGGTTCGGCGTGGCCGATCCACCTCCAGCTCCCCGGCCGCGCCAACAAGGCCAACGCCACGAGTTCGGCGGCCGTCGCCGCGGTCTTCGGTGTGCCGCCCCAGGTCGCGCTGGAGCGCATGTACCAGGTGCAGGCCGTCGCCGGCCGCTACGACGTGGTGAGCTTCCTCGGCCGTGAGCTGCGACTGCTGCTGGCGAAGAACCCGGCCGGCTGGCTGGAGACGTTCTCGCTGATCGACCCGCCGCCCACCCCGGTGATCCTGTCCGTGAACGCGCGCGGCGCGGACGGCACGGACACCTCGTGGCTGTGGGACGTGGACTACACCCAGCTCGCGGGCCACCCGATCTTCGTGCTCGGCGACCGCAAGCTGGACCTCGCGGTCCGTCTCGAAGTGGCCGGACTCGACTTCCGGGTCTGCGAGAACCTCGACGAGGCCGTGCGCCAGGCCCCGCCGGGACGCATCGAGGTCATCGCCAACTACACCGCCTTCCAGGATCTGCGCCGCCGTGTCGGCAACTGACCCCGGCCCCGGGCCCCTCCGGAGAGGACGAAGCATGAGCAACAACAGCCTGCGGCTGGTGTGGGTCTACCCGGACCTGCTGAGCACCTACGGCGACCAGGGCAACGCGCTGGTGGTGGAGCGCCGGGCCCGTCAGCGCGGCCTCGACGTGTCGCGCGTGGACGTGCGCAGCGACCAGCCGGTGCCCACGTCGGGCGACATCTATCTGATCGGCGGCGGCGAGGACCGGCCGCAGCGGCTCGCTGCGGAGCGGCTGCGCCGCGACGGCGGGCTCAGCCGGGCCGCGTCCAACGGCGCGATCATCTTCTCGGTCTGCGCCGGCTACCAGATCCTCGGCCACGAGTTCATCAACGACCTCGGTGAGCGCGAGCAGGGTCTCGGTCTGCTGGACGTGGTCTCGACCCGCGGCGAGGGTGCGCGGTGCGTCGGCGACGTGCTCGCGGACATCGACCCGCGCCTCGGCCTTCCGCCGCTCACCGGGTTCGAGAACCATCAGGGCATCACGCACCTCGGGCCGACGGCGCGCCCGTTCGCCCAGGTGCGGTTCGGCCGGGGCAACGGCACGGGCGACGGCACCGAGGGCGCGTACAACGACACGGTGTTCGGCACCTACATGCACGGTCCCGTGATGGCGCGCAACCCCATGATCGCGGACCTGCTGCTGAAGCTGGCCCTCGATGTGAACGCCCTGCCGCCGACCGACGACCGGTGGTACGAGGCGCTGCGCGCGGAGCGCGTCGCGGCGGCCACACAGCCCGCCTGACCAGGTATTTCACCTGCCGTCCGATGAGGGGCGCCCGGCTCAGTTGAGCGGCGTCCAGCAGGCGGACGCCCGGTTCGGTCCCGCCACCCTGCGCCGGTAGGGTGGCGGGGATCCAACCGGACGACGTGGTCCGGTCGTCGGCCCACGTTGCAAAGGTTTCCCGGGCAATGCGAATTGGTGTGCTCACCTCCGGCGGCGACTGCCCCGGCCTCAATGCCGTCATCCGGTCCGTCGTCCACCGCGCTGTGGTCGACCACGGCGACGAGGTCATCGGCTTCCACGACGGGTGGCGGGGCCTCCTGGAGTGCGACTACCGCAAGCTCGACCTGGACGCCGTCGGCGGCATCCTCGCCCGTGGCGGTACGATCCTCGGCTCCTCCCGGGTCCAGCCGGCGCATCTGCGCGGGGGCGTCGAGACGGCCCGCGGCCACGTCCGGGATCTCGGCCTCGACGCGATCATCCCGATCGGCGGCGAGGGCACCCTCAAGGCGGCGAACCTGCTCTCCGAGGCGGGGCTGCCGATCGTCGGTGTGCCCAAGACCATCGACAACGACATCGCCTCCACCGACGTCACCTTCGGCTTCGACACCGCGGTCGGCGTCGCCACCGAGGCGCTGGACCGGCTGAAGACCACCGCCGAGTCGCACCAGCGCGTCATGATCGTCGAGGTCATGGGCCGCCACACCGGCTGGATCGCCCTGCACTCGGGCATGGCGGCCGGTGCGCACGCCATCGTCGTCCCGGAGCGCCCCTTCGACATCGACGAGCTGACCGAGGTGGTGGGCCGCCGCTTCTCGGCCGGCAAGAAGTTCGCCATAGTCGTCGTCGCGGAGGGCGCGAAGCCGCGCGAGGGCTCCATGGAGTTCGAGTCGGGCGCCAAGGACGTCTACGGTCACGAGCGCTTCACGGGCGTGGCGACCCAGCTCTCCGTCGAGCTGGAGCAGCGCCTCGGCAAGGAGGCCCGCCCGGTGATCCTCGGCCACGTCCAGCGCGGCGGCACGCCGACCGCGTACGACAGGGTCCTCGCGACCCGGTTCGGCTGGCACGCGGTGGAGGCGGCGCACCGCGGTGAGTTCGGCATGATGACGGCGCTGCGCGGCACGGACATCACCCTGGTGCCCCTCGCCCACGCGGTGGAGACGCTGAAGACGGTTCCCGCCGCCCGGTACGCCGAGGCGGAGTGCGTGCTCTGAGCCGACGCCCCGACCCGAGACCGCCCCCGGCCGCATCCGCGGCCGGGGGCGGTTCTACTCTGGTCGGGACAACCAGCACGAAACGGGGACGTCCCGGCGTTCCCATCGGGAGTGAACAGATGGATCACAGCGGGCACGGCATGGACATGGACCTGCCGCCGTTCACGCTGGGACGCGGGCTCCATTTCTCCGCGGACCCGTTCTTCCTGGCCGGCTGCGTCCTGGCCGTGCTCCTGTACGGGTACGGGGTGCTGCGGCTGCGCAGGCGCGGCGACGAGTGGCCGGTGAGCCGCACGGTCCTGTTCGTGGTCGGTGTGCTGACCATCGCGCTGGTGATGTGCACCCGGCTCAACGACTACGGCATGGTCATGTTCAGCGTGCACATGGTGCAGCACATGGTGATCAGCATGCTGTCGCCGATCCTGCTGCTGCTGGGCGCACCCGTGACGCTCGCGCTGCGCGCCCTGCCGGTCGCGCCACGGGGGACGAAGGGGCCGCGCGAGTTGCTCCTGATGCTGCTGCACAGCCGGTACATGAAGATCGTCACGCATCCCGCCTTCACGATCCCGCTGTTCATCGCCAGCCTCTACGGCCTGTACTTCACCCCGCTCTTCGACTACCTGATGGGCTCGACGGCCGGGCACCTCGTGATGATGGTGCACTTCCTGGCGGTCGGCCTGTTCTTCTTCTGGCCCATCATGGGAGTCGACCCGGGGCCGCACCGGCCCGGTTATGTGATGCGGATGCTGGAGCTGTTCGCCGGGATGCCGTTCCACGCGTTCTTCGGGATCGCCCTCATGATGGCCTCCACGCCGATGGTGGAGGTGTACGAGAACCCTCCGGCCTCGCTCGGCATCGACGCCCTGTCCGACCAGAGCGCGGCGGGCGGCATCGCCTGGGCGTTCAGCGAGATCCCCTCGGTGCTGGTCCTGGTGGCCCTGGTGTTCCAGTGGTACCGCTCGGAACAGCGGACGGCGAAGCGCTCGGACCGGGCGGCGGACCGCGACGGTGACCAGGAGCTCCAGGCGTACAACGCGTATCTCGCGTCGTTGCAGGCGCGCGGACAGTAGCGGCGGACCCTCCTTCCGGGTGACGATGGCATCCACGGCCGCGAGCCTAGGAGGGTGCGCGCATGTCCGGATCCACGAAGACGATGGGAATACTCACCGCCGGTGCCCTGGTGGTGGTGACCGCCTACACGGTGGCGCTGGGGAGCAACGGCTGGCTCTGGTTCGGCTGGGTGGTGCTGGGGTTGATCACGATCGGCATGGTGGCTACGCAGGAGTCCTGAGGCGGTCCGGTTCCTCGCGGATCGCCTCGCGCGGCGCGGCGTGCCGGGGGGCCGGCGTGTGAGCCTCGCCGCTCCACCGCTCGGGCGGGTACAGCCATACGGGCTTTCCCACGCGTTCGGGCGGTTCTCCGTCGAAGCGGGGCCACACGTGCGCGGGCAGGAACGGATCGGTGCTCCCCAGGATTTCCGGTTGACGCGCCGGAAGGCCGGGTCGAGGCGGCGGCAGGCCCGTTCGACGGCCTCGCCCAGTCGATCCATGTCGGCCAGGAACACCGGCCGCCGGGTGCGCGCGAGCTCGGACAGCCGCTGCACGGCGGGGTCGTCCACCAGCAGCACCGAGCAGCCCGGCAGGAACCGCGCCTCCCCGATCACGGCGGACCCCGCCTCCAGCCTCCGGAGCACCGTCGGGTTCTCACCCCTGAGCGCGCTGCCGACGCGGTCCTACCGCCAGCCGTCCGTCATGGGCGACGACTGCAGCCCCATCACCTCGCGGGTTTTCCGCGTCCCGGACGCCTCCGGACCCGTGGACTGGAGCGCTCCCACGCGCCTGGCCGGGCCCGGCCGGCTGCGATTCCGGCAGCGTTACACCGAGGTGAACCAGCGCATACGGCGACCGGCCGCCGCCCGCTCCTTCCGGGCGGCCGGACCCCGTGGCCGCCCCGCCCGCCGCGCGGGGTCTCCCTCACGGTGCCGCGTAGACCTTCGCGGCCGACGGCGGTGATGCGAACATCGCAAACGCCCCGTCGACCGCCGTCGCCCCTGCCCCTCCCGTCACTCCCCGTCCGCCTCGTCGGGCGGGCGGCCGCCGTCGCCGGACCGGCGCGCACCCGGCCGGGGGTTCCCCTCGCTCCTGCCCCAAGCCCCTGCCCTGGTACTTCGCCGCCACCCGGTGCGCTGGGGAACCCGTCGCCGCGGCGGGGGCGCGCCTCACCCTGGGTGAGCGCGCGTGCGCACATCCGAGGTCGGCATCCGGCCCCCCGGCGGCCCCCGCATGCGTTTGCGAACACCCTGCGAAGGCACCGCCGGGCATCACCACCTGCCCGGTCGCAACCTGTTACCCGCCGTCAACTCCACCGCGCGGAGCATCCGTTCGACGTATGGCCGTGTTCACACGCCCGTAAGCCAGTTGTGCTTCAACCCTTGACAGGTGCCTGTCGCCACGCCACCTTGGGAGCGCTCCCACAATCAAGACTTGCACACTCCACCCCCTCCCTTCTCCCCCAATGCCATCAGGCGGCAGGGGCGTTACGGGGCGCAGCCGCGCTCCCCGTGATGTTCCACGCTGCCCGGCAGAGGAAGGCGTTTGTCATGAGCTTGGTGAAGCGCTGTAGGCCCGGCCGCACCCGAGGACTCCCCGCCCTCGTGGTCGGCGCCCTGGCCCTTGCCACCGGCCTGGTGGGCGGGCCGGCGTCGGCCGCCCCGCAGGACACACTGCACGACCTCGCCGCCGCCCAGGGCAAGTACTTCGGCTCCGCCACCGACAACCCGGAACTCCCGGACGCGGCCTACGCGGCGAAACTGGGTTCCGAGTTCGGGCAGATCACCCCGGGCAACTCCATGAAGTGGGACACCACCGAACCCACCCGGGGCCGGTTCGACTTCACCAAGGGCGATGTGATCACCGACTTCGCCCGGCAGAACGGCCAGACCGTGCGCGGCCACACCCTGGTCTGGCACAGCCAGCTGCCCGGCTGGGTCGGCTCACTGCCGTCCGCGCAGGTGGAGACGGCCATGACCGACCACATCACCGCGGAGGCCACCCACTACCGCGGCGAGGTCGCCGCGTGGGACGTGGTGAACGAGCCGTTCAACGAGGACGGCACCTTCCGCACCAGCCCGTTCTACAACGCGATGGGCAAGGACTACATCGCCAAGGCCCTGCGCGCGGCACACGCCGCCGACCCGGACGCCAAGCTCTACATCAACGACTACAACGTCGAGGGCAAGGGTGCGAAGAGCGACGCCCTGTACAGCCTCGTGAGCGACCTGCTCGACGAAGGCGTGCCGCTCGACGGGGTCGGAATGCAGGCCCACCTGGCGATCCAGTACGGCTTCCCGTACCAGATGCAGGCGAACATGCAGCGGTTCGCCGATCTCGGGCTGGACGTGGCCGTCACCGAGCTTGACGTGCGCATGCAGCTCCCGGCGGACAGCGCGAAGCTGGCCACCCAGTCCTCGTACTACGCGCAGGTGGTCGACGCCTGCCTCGCCGTCGAGCGCTGCGTCGGCATCACGGTCTGGGACTACACGGACAAGTACTCCTGGGTGCCGAGCACCTTCCCGGGCGAGGGCGCGGCCAACCTGTACGACGACAGCCTGGCGCCCAAGCCCGCCTACGCCGCCGTGCGCACCGCCCTGGGCGACGAGGGCGACGGCGGCGGGGACGACGGTGGCACACCGGGCACGCTGAAGATCCAGTACCGCGCCAACGACAGCTCGGCCGGCGACAACCAGATCAAGCCCGGCCTCCAACTCGTGAACACCGGCAGCGCCCCGGTCAGCCTGCCCGCGGTAACCGTCCGCTACTGGTTCTCCGGCGACAACGGCGCTACCACGTACGGCAGTTGGTGCGACTGGTCCCCGATCGGCTGCTCCACGATCACCCACCGGGTGGCCGCGGCGAGCAGCCCGAAGGCCGGCGCCGACCACTATCTCGAAGTCGGCTTCGCGAGCGGCACCCTGGCCCCGGGCGCCTCGACCGGCGAGATGCAGCTGCGCCTGAGCAAGACGGACTGGTCGAACTTCGACGAGTCGGACGACTACAGCCACGGCACCGGCACCTCGTACGCGGACGCCTCGAAGGTCACCGTGTACGTCGGCGGCGAGCTGGTCTGGGGCATCGAGCCCTGATCCCGGGCGGGGCCACGCTCAGGCCCCGCACCCCCCTTGCCTGAACCCTCCCGCAGAACCGCCGCACCACCGTCCCCACCGCGCCCCTCCTCCCTTCCCCCCTGACGACACCCGCCACTGGAGGATTTGTGTCGATATCACGTAGAACGTTCAGCAGCGCCCTCGGCGGCAGCGTGCTGGCCCTCGGTCTGACGCAGGGCACCGCGATCGCCAGGCCCGCCTCGGCGCAGGCCGGCACCGGATCCCGTACGGCCGCCGCGGCCGACGACCCGTACACCCAGGCCTTCCTCACCCAGTACGGCAAGATCAAGGACGCCGCCAACGGCTACTTCAGCCCCGACGGTCTCCCGTACCACTCGGTCGAGACCCTGATGGTCGAGGCGCCGGACCACGGCCACCAGACGACGTCGGAGGCCGTCAGCTTCTGGATGTGGCTGGAGGCGGCGTACGGCAGGGTGACGGGTGACTGGGCGCCGTTCAACGCGGCCTGGGCGGTGGCGGAGAAGACCATCATCCCCCAGCACGCCGACCAGCCCACCAGCGACTCGTACAACCCCTCGGCGCCCGCGACCTACGCGGCCGAGCACCCGCTGCCGAGCGGTTACCCCTCGGCGATGAACGGCTCGGTGCCGGTGGGCAAGGACCCGCTCTCGGCCGAACTCGCCTCGTCCTACGGGACGATGGACGTCTACGGCATGCACTGGCTGATGGACCTGGACAACGTCTACGGCTACGGCAACAAGCCGGGCACGGGCGGCGAGTCCGGGCCGGGCGCCGGCGCCTCCTTCATCAACACCTACCAGCGCGGTGCGCAGGAGTCGGTCTGGGAGACCGTGCCGCAGCCGACCACCGACCTCTTCAAGTACGGCGGCCCCAACGGATATCTGGACCTGTTCGTCGGGGACTCCAGCTACGCCAAGCAGTGGAAGTACACCAACGCGCCGGACGCCGACGCCCGCGCGGTGCAGGCGGCCTACTGGGCGTACCGCTGGGCCTCGGAGCAGGGCAAGGAGAGCCAGGTCGCCGCTTCGGTGGCGAAGGCCGCCAAGATGGGCGACTACCTCCGCTACGCCATGTTCGACAAGTACTTCAAGCGGATCGGCGACTGCACCGATCCCAACTCCTGCCCGGCCGCCTCCGGCAGGGACTCCCAGCACTACCTGCTGTCCTGGTACTACGCCTGGGGCGGGTCCGCCGGCACCGGCGGCGGCTGGGCCTGGCGCATCGGTGACAGCGCCTCGCACCAGGGCTACCAGAACCCGCTCGCCGCGTGGGCGCTGTCCAACGTCCCCTCGCTGACCCCGAAGTCGGCGACGGCCAAGTCGGACTGGTCCAAGAGCCTGACCCGGCAGCTGGAGTTCCTGACCTGGCTCCAGTCCAGCGAGGGCGCCCTCGCGGGCGGCTGCACCAACAGCTGGGAGGGCAGTTACAGCGCGCCCCCGGCCGGCACGCCCACCTTCTACGGGATGGCGTACGACTGGCAGCCGGTCTACCACGACCCGGCGAGCAACAACTGGTTCGGCTTCCAGGCCTGGGGCATGGAGCGCGTCGCCGCGTACTACTACGTGACCGGCAACGCCGCCGCCGAGGCCGTCCTGTCGAAGTGGGTCGCCTGGGCGTCGAGCGAGACGACCATCGGCTCCGACGGCAGCTTCCGCTTCCCCTCCACCCTGAACTGGACGGGGCAGCCGGACACCTGGAACGCGGCCTCGCCCGGGGACAACGCCGGTCTGCACGTCTCCGTCGTGAACTACGCCAACGACGTCGGCGTGGGCGCCGCGTACGTCAAGACGCTCACCTACTACGCCGCCAAGTCGGGTGACGAGGACGCGGCGGCGCTGGCCAAGGCGCTGCTGGACGCGATGGCGCTGAACACCACGGACAAGGGCATCTCGGTGCCGGAGACCCGGCTGGACTACAACCGGTTCGAGGACGAGGTGTACATCCCGTCCGGCTGGTCGGGCACCATGCCCAACGGCGACCCGATCCGGCCCGGTGCGACCTTCATCGGCATCCGCAGCTGGTACAAGGACGACCCGGACTGGCCGAAGGTGCAGGCGTACCTGGACGGCGGCGACGCGCCCACCTTCACGTACCACCGCTTCTGGGCGCAGGCGGCGCTCGCGCTGGCCTTCGCGATCTACGCGGAACTGCTGGTGGAGGGCGGCGGCGAGCCGGGCGGCGACACCGAGCCGCCGACCGCCCCGGCGGGCCTCACGGTGACGGCGACCACCAAGGACAGCGTCTCGCTCTCCTGGTCGGCTGCCACCGACAACGTCGCGGTGACCGGCTACGACGTGTACCGCAACGGTGTCCTGGCGGGCAACGCGACCGGGCGGACGTTCACCGACACCGGGCTCGCCGCCGGCACCGAGTACACCTACGCGGTCGCGGCGCGGGACGCGGGCGGCAACACCTCGGCGCTGTCGGACGCGGTCCTCGCCACCACGAAGACGGGCGGCTCGACCGGCACCGGCGCGGTGAAGGTCCAGTACAAGAGCACCGACTCCTCCGCGACCGACAACCAGATCCGGATGGGCCTGCAAGTGGTGAACACGGGCAGCGCGCCGATCGACCTGTCGACGGTGAAGGTCCGGTACTGGTTCACCGCGGACGGCGGACCGAGCACCTTCGGCACCTACTGCGACTACGCGGCGCTCGGCTCCTCCACCATCACACACACGGTGGTGGCTGTGTCCAGCCCGAAGACGGGTGCCGACCGGTGCCTGGAGGTCGGGTTCACCGGCGGCGCGGGCACGCTGGCCGCCGGCGCCTCCACCGGCGAGATCCAGCTGCGGCTCAACAAGAGCGACTGGTCGAACTTCAACGAGAGCGACGACTACAGCCGGGCCACCAACACCTCGTACGCGGACTCCACGAAGGTCGGCGCCTACGTGGCCGGTTCGCTGGCCTGGGGTGTCGAGCCGTGACAGCGCGTCAGCGCCGCCCGCTCCCCGGGCGGCGCCCCGTGACCGGCTGATCCGCCGGTCACCCCACCACTCCCGATGGCGGGTCTACCACTCACCCCGCTGAACCCGCCATCGGGCAGCACCCCCCATGAACCCGTCTGCGGGGACCCTCCGCAGGCGTACGAGAGGAGCACGGAGCCGCAATGAGTACCAGAAGCACCATCAAGCAAGGGCTGCGCAGGAGGCTGGCCGCAGTCTCCGCCCTGGCCATGGGCGCGGCCCTGGCGGTGGCCGTCCCCACCACCGCCGACGCTGCGGCGGCCCGGGTCGACAACCCCTACGTGGGCGCCAAGGCCTATGTGAACCCCGACTGGTCCGCCAAGGCGAAGGCCGAGCCGGGCGGCGCGGCCATCGCCGACACGCCGGCCTTCGTCTGGATGGACCGCATCGCGGCCATCGGCGGCACGCCCGGCGCGAGGAGCCTGCGCGAGCACCTGGACACCGCCCTCGACCAGGGCGCGAACCTGTTCCAGGTCGTCATCTACGACCTGCCGGGACGTGACTGTGCCGCGCTGGCTTCCAACGGCGAGCTCGGCCCCACGGAGCTCGACCGGTACAAGAACGAATACATCGACCCGATCTCCGAGATCCTCGCCGACCCGGCCTACGCCGCTCTGCGCATCGTCACCATCATCGAGCCCGACTCGCTGCCCAACATCGTCACCAACGCGGGCGGCACGGCCGGTTCGACCGAGGCCTGCGCGACGATGAAGGCGAACGGCAACTACGAGAAGGGTGTCGGCTACGCCCTGCACACCCTGGGTGCCATTCCCAACGTCTACAACTACGTCGACGCCGCGCACCACGGCTGGCTGGGCTGGGACAGCAACATGGGCCCGGCGGTGACCGAGTTCAAGAAGGCGGCCACCTCCGAGGGCGCCACCGTCGACGACGTCTCCGGCTTCATCGTGAACACGGCCAACTACTCGGCTCTCAAGGAGCCGAACTTCAAGGTCACGGACTCGGTGAACGGCACCACCGTGCGCCAGTCCAAGTGGCTCGACTGGAACTACTACGCCGATGAACTGACGTTCGCCCAGGCGCTGCGCACCATGCTGGTGAGCCAGGGCTTCAACTCCAACATCGGCATGCTGATCGACACCGCCCGCAACGGCTGGGGCGGCTCCGAGCGGCCGACCTCCGCGGGCCCGCTGACCAGCGTGGACGCCTACGTCAACGGCGGACGCGTCGACCGGCGCATCCACGCCGGCAACTGGTGCAACCAGAGCGGCGCCGGCATCGGTGAGCGGCCCACCAGCGCCCCCGAGCCCGGGATCGACGCCTACGTGTGGGCCAAGCCCCCGGGGGAGTCGGACGGCAACAGCGCCCCCGTCGAGAACGACGAGGGCAAGGGCTTCGACCGGATGTGCGACCCCACGTACACCGGTAACGGCCGCAACGGCAACAGCATGTCCGGCGCGCTGCCGAACGCCCCGCTCGCGGGTCACTGGTTCTCCGCGCAGTTCCAGGAGCTGGTCCGCAACGCCTACCCGCCGATCGACGGCGGCGGCGACAACGGCGGTGGCGACGACGACGACACCCAGGCGCCGACCGCGCCGACCGGCCTGACGTCCACGGCGAAGACCAGCAGCAGTGTCTCGCTGTCCTGGTCCGCGTCGAGCGACGACACCGGAGTGACCGGCTACGACGTGTACCGCGGCGCCACCAAGGTGGGCTCGACCACCACGACCTCGTACACGGACACGGGTCTGTCGGCCTCGACCGCCTACAGCTACACGGTCAAGGCGAAGGACGCGGCCGGTAACGTCTCGGCGGCCTCCTCGGCCCTCTCCGTCACCACCTCCGCGGGCGGTGGTACCGGAACGGGCTCCCTGAAGGTCCAGTACAAGAACAACGACTCCTCCGCGACCGACAACCAGATCCGGATGGGTCTCCAGCTGGTCAACACCGGCAGCACGGCGGTGGACCTGTCCACGGTGAAGCTGCGCTACTGGTTCACCCCCGAGTCCGGCGCCTCCACCTTCGGCACCTCCTGCGACTGGGCGGTCCTGGGCTGCGGGAAGCTGAGCCTGGCGGTGAAGGCGAACGGTTCGGCGGCCGGTGCCAGCCAGTACCTGGAGGTCTCCTTCGGCAGCGGCACGCTCGCGGCCGGCGCCTCCACCGGTGAGATGCAGCTGCGGCTGAACAAGAGTGACTGGTCCAACTTCAACGAGGCGGACGACTACAGCTACTCGGCGACCACCAGCTACGCCGACGCGTCGAAGGTCGGCGTGTACACCGCTGGTGCGCTCTCCTGGGGCACCGCGCCCTGAACACCCGCCGGATGATCCGGTGAACCTCTCCGGCCCCGCCACCTGTGTGGCGGGGCCGGACCCCTTCGCGCCCGCACGTGAGCGACGGGTTCGTGTCATGGTCGCCGGCCGGGCCGCGGCACGGGGCCGCGAGCCTGCGGCGTCGCCCTGCGAGCACGGGGTATATGTCTCCTCCACCGACCCGCTGTTTCCGCCAGACCGGGGAGAGACCGTGTTCTACTACGTCCTCAAGTACGTCGTTCTCGGGCCGGTGCTGCGGCTGCTGTTCCGGCCGGTCATCGAGGGCGCGGAGCACGTTCCGGACGACGGCGCCGCGATCGTCGCGGGCAACCACCTGTCGTTCTCCGACCACTTCCTGATGCCCGCGATCCTCAAACGGCGGATCACCTTCCTCGCCAAGGCGGAGTACTTCACGGGTCCGGGCGTGAAGGGCCGGCTGACCGCCGCCTTCTTCCGCAGCGCGGGCCAGATCCCGGTGGACCGGTCGGGCAAGGAGGCGGGGCGGGCCGCGATCCGCGAGGGCCTCGGTGTGCTGGGCCGGGGCGAGCTGCTGGGCATCTACCCGGAGGGGACCCGCTCGCACGACGGGCGGCTCTACAAGGGCAAGGTGGGGGTCGCGGTCATGGCCATCAGGGCCCAGGTGCCGGTGGTGCCGTGCGCGATGGTCGGCACCTTCGAGATCCAGCCGCCCGGCAGAAGGCTTCCCCGCGTCAAGCCGGTCACCATCCGCTTCGGCGAACCGCTGGACTTCTCGCGCTACGCGGGCCTGGAGAACGAGAAGGCGGCCGTCCGTGCGGTGACCGACGAGATCATGTACGCGATCCTGGATCTCTCCGGTCAGGAGTACGTCGACGAGTACGCCGCGAAGGTGAAGGAGGCGGCCCAGGCGCAGCAGCCGGGCCGGTTCCCGAAACGGCCACGCCGACAGCGGATTCGCAAGCGGTGAACGCCCCTGGTCAAAGGCGTGGGCCGGGCCTAGCGTGCGGGACATGGACAGAGGACACGCATGGGTACTCGGAGCTACGGGGCAGATAGGGCGGGCCGCTGTGCGCGCGCTGGCGCAGGACGGCTGGGAGGTGACGGCGGCCTCGCGCGGCGGGGGCCGTGACGAGACGTGGGACGAGGGGGTCCGGGCGGTCGCCCTGGACCGCGACGAGGAGGGCGCGCTCGCGGCGGCGCTCGGGCCCGGATGCGACGTCCTGGTGGACATGGTGGCGTACGGGCGGCAGCACGCCCGGCAGCTGACCGGGCTCGCGGACCGGATCGGCTCGGCGGTGGTCGTCTCCAGCGGCGCGGTGTACGAGGACGAGAAGGGCCGCAGTTTCGACACGCAGGGCGAACCGGACGGGTCGCCCCGTTACCCGGTGCCGATCCCGGAGTCGCTGCGCACCGTGGCGCCGGGCGAGGACACGTACGCGACCCGCAAGATCCGGCTGGAGCGCGATCTCCTCGCGGCGGGTGACGCGCTGCCCGTCACGCTGTTGCGGGCGGGCGCGGTGCACGGCCCGCACTGCCGCTCGCCGCGTGAGCTGTACTTCGTCAAGCGGGCACTGGACGGCCGGACCCGGCGCGTGCTGGCGTACGGCGGGGCGTCGCGCTTCCATCCGGTCCACGTGGCCAACATGGCCGAGCTGGTCCGGCTGGCCGCCGGCCGGCCCGGCTCCCGGGTGCTGAACGCCGCCGACCCGCAGGCGCCGACGGTCGCGGAGATCGGCGAGGCCGTGGACGCGGTGCTGGGCCGGAGCACGGAGACGGTGCTGATGCCCGGCGGCCCGTCCCCGGAGGGCGTCGGCTCGACGCCCTGGAGCGCGCCGCACCCCATCGTCTACGACATGGCGGCCGCCGAGCGGGAACTCGGCTACCGGCCGGTGACGGGCTACGCCGAGTCGCTGCCGGAGACCGTCGAGTGGATCGCCGGGCAGCTGGCGGGACGGGACTGGCAGGACGCGTACCCGGCCATGGTGCGGGCGTACGGGACGGGTCTGTTCGACTACGCGGCGGAGGACGCCTGGCTGGCGGAGCACACCCGGCAGGGGTGACCCGGGCGCGTCAGCCCGTCTTCGCCGGGTCCATCGACATCAGCCCGCGCAGGCCGTTCTCCAGGACCTCCGGGCTGGTGTCGCCGAACATGGCGAGCTGGGCGATGAACCCCTGGGCGGTCGCGATCAGGGCCCGGGCGACGTGCTCGTCCGGCACGTCCGCCCGGAGTACCCCGGCCTCCCGGTACAGCCCGACCAGCTCGGTCCAGGTCCGGCGGAGGCCCCCGAACGCCTCGTTCAGGGTCGCCGCCAGCCGCTCACTGCGCAGGGTCTCGGACCACACCTGGACGATCAGTCCCGCGTACGCCTGCGGCTCCAGCCCCCGTCGTGCTTCGAGGCCGTCCACGAACAGGCTCCGCGTCACCCGGCCGATCAGGACGTCCGGGGTGGGGACGGGGGTGTCCCGGGCCGCCCCCTCGAAGGCCCGGCGGACTCCGTCGACGGCCTCGGTGGCGATGGCCGCGATCAGGTCCTCCTTGCCTTCGAAGTAGCGGTAGACCGCCCCCGCCGACAGGCCGGCCTCCTTGAGCACGTCCTGCATCGAGGTGCCGTGGAAGCCGTCACGGGCGAAGCAGCGCGCGGCGCCCTCGAGGATCTGTCTGCGGCGGGCGTCGAGGTGCGCCTGGGATACACGGGCCATGCGGCCAACATAAAACGAACATTCATTCTTGACAAGGAAGCAGGGCGGAGCGACAGTGGGAGAGAAGTAAAACGAACGATCCTTCTCTTTGAATCGAGGCACGTCCCATGTCCCTCACCCCGAACCGCCGCATGGTGGGGGTCGTCCTGCTGGTACCGCTGGTGGTCACCCTCGCCCTGTGGGCCTTCGCCTGGCCCGCAGCCCGGACCGCGCCGCGCGACCTGCCGGTCGGGATCGCCGGCTCCGCACCGGCCGCGGACCGGCTCCAGCAGCAGTTCGAGGAGCGCGACGGTGCCTTCGAGGTCCACCGCTACGACTCCGGGACCGCGGCGCGGAAAGCGATCGAGGACCGGGCCGTGTACGGCGCGGTCGTCGTGTCCGAGAAGGGTCCCGAGCTACTGACGGCGAGCGCGGGCGGCACGGTGGTCGCCCAGCTGCTGCGCGAGGCGGTGACCGCCGCGGCACCGGCCGGCTCCGCGGTGCCGGTCACGGACGTGGTGGCCGCGCCCGCCGCCGACCCGAGGGGCGCCGTGCTCGGCGCGAGCATCATGCCACTGGCCATCGCGGGGGTCGCCGCCGGTGCGGCCGTGACGCTGCTGAGGGTGCGCGGCGCCCGAGCCGGGGTGGCGCTGCTCGGCGTGGCCGCCGTGGTGGGGCTCGCGGGCACCGCGGTGACGGACAGCTGGCTCGGCGCCCTCACCGGCGACTGGTGGGCCGAGGCCGGATCGATCGCCCTGACCGTGCTCGCCATCGGCGCGCCGGTGGCGGGGCTCGCCGCCCTGATCGGGGCACCGGGCATCGGCATCGGCGCCCTGCTCATGGTGTTCCTGGGCAACCCGTTCTCCGGAGTCACCAGCGCCCCCGAGCTCCTTCCCCGGCCGATCGGCGCGCTCGGTCAGCTGCTGCCGCCCGGCGCGGGCGGATCACTGCTGCGATCGGTGGCGTTCTTCGACGGCGCCGCGGCGGGCGGGGCGGCTCTGACGCTCGGCGCGTGGGCGGTGCTCGGACTGGCCGCCGTACTCATCGGCGGCCGCCGCGGGATCGCGGCGCCGGACACCTCGCCGGTCGCCGCCGGGCGGGAGCCCGTGCCGGCGGGCTGATCCTCCCGCACACCACCGTCGTGCGCCCCCGTCCCAGCGGACGGGGGCGCACGGTTGCGTACGAAGGGTCAGTCGTCCCGCCCGTGGTGCCCGCGATGCTCCGCGGCGATGCCGAAGCGGTGCCGTTCGCCGGGAGCGGACGGGGCGGCGCCGATCGAGGAGACCGAACGGGGACGCACTCGCGCTGATGCACCGGCGCGGTGAAACACACCTCCACAGCACCACGTTGACCCGGGCGCTCCGGGTGCTGGACGGCGAGCGGCGGGCGGCCCGGGTCACCCTGCCGCCGGCTCCCCCGAGTTGACGCACCCGGTCATGACGACACGCCCGACGGGTGCACAGGATTTCCTCGCTCGTTCGGCGTAGGCGTTCCCCCTCACGAGCGACGGCTCGATTTGCCTGTCCGTGATGCGCGCGGGGCGGCTTCCTCCGCGACGCCGCTGGTACCGGCATGGCCGCGGGAGCGGGGCAGGGCGGTGGAACGGCGCCTGTCCACCTGAACGGGCTATCCGTACCGGTCTTCACTTATGGCCGTTTCACCTCGGAAATCCGGCACGAGGTGAGTCAAGATCCCTGGGACGACAAGCCCCCGCCGCCGCGGCGGGGCGGTCCGGGCGGACGCCGAGTCCTGCCGCCGTCCGGATGCCTGGTCGACAGGAGTGGATCGGCAGGAGTGGAGGACCCGAGCACTACGGGACCGCCGGATCTCCGGCTGTCCCTCGGGGTGAAGCCGCCGCGCGCGGCCGGGCAACTTCGCCAGCCCGAACCCGACAGGTCATCCTTCACAGGCGGCTGACGAAGGGTTGCGCATGAGTGCGCAGGTTCATGTCCCGTCTCTGCTCGCCCGGGCCACGACGGCCTCGGTCATGACTCTCGCCGCCGTCGGCGGCACGCTGTTCGTCCCCGGCGCCGCGTCCGAGGCGCAGGCGGCCGGCCATGCGATGAAGGCGCTGAAGATCGCGGCGTCGAAGAAGGGGGCGCCCTATCGCTGGGGCGCCACCGGACCCGGCAGCTTCGACTGTTCGGGGCTGACGCTCTACTCGTTCAAGAAGGCCGGCAAGAAACTCCCCCGGACGGCCCAGCAGCAGTACAACAGGACCAGGCACATCTCGGCGTCCCAACGGCAACGAGGCGACCTGGTCTTCTTCCATTCCGGGCGCAGCGTCTACCACGTGGGCATCTACGCCGGCAGCGGGAGGATCTGGCACTCGCCGAAGGCCGGCGCCGTGGTCCGCCTGGAGAGGATCTGGACCAGGAGCGTCCACTACGGCCGGGTGAGCTGAGGCGTGCGCCTGCCGACCGGTCCCGGCCCGCCTCAGGGCTGGACGGGGACCTGCCACGGGAGGGCCACCCAGACGGTCTTGCCGCCGTCGGCGGTGGGTGTGACGGTCAGCCGGCCGCCGTACTCCTTGGCCAGCGAGCGGATGATGACCATGCCCCGCCCGTTGTCCTGCTGGACGGCGGCGGGCAGCCGCTGGGGCCGGCGGGGATGGCTGTCCGTCACACCGAGGCGCAGCTGCTCCTCCCGCTCCAGACGCAGGTCCACGGTGAAGGTGGGCGACTGTCCGAAGGTGTGCAGGACGGCGTTGGTGGCCAGCTCCGAGATGATGAGGCGCACGGTGTCGGCGGTCTCCGCGTCGTCGGGCAGGCCCCACTCCGCCAGGACCCGGGCCACGTACTTCCGGGCCGCGGAGACCGAGACCGGCTCGCTCGGCAGAGTGACACGTGCTTCTTGATGGTCTGCCATGGCGAGCCGTCCCTTTCCCACCCGGTACCGGGCCGGCGAGCGGTCCGGTTGTGCTTCGCGCCAGATTGCCATTGATGCTGCCCTCCGCGGCGGCGATCCACCAAGATATGCATATATCTGTCGCTCAAACCGGTGAACTCTCCCCGCCCGGCCCCGCACGGGCGCCACACTGTCCCCTCGACAGGCAGCGGGAGGGAGCCATCAGATGCAGCACGGCCCAGCGGTGCGGCGCCGCAAGCTCGGCGAGGAGCTGCGGAGTCTGCGTCACGCGTCGGGACTCACCAGCCGGGAGGCCGCGGGACTGCTCGGCTGGCACCAGTCGAAGGTGAGCAGGATCGAGACAGGTGTCAGCGGGGTGCGGCCGGATGACGTGAACCGGCTGCTGGACGCCTACGGCATGGACGATCCGAAGCTGCGCGAGGTCCTGGGCGCGCTCGCCGGCTCGGCGGGCGGGGGCGGCGCCGGCTGGTGGCACGCGTACCGGGGCCTGATCCCGCCGCAGTACCGCGACTTCATCAGCCTGGAGTCGCAGGCGCGCACCGCCCGCACGCTGGAGACCTCCGTGGTCCCCGGCCTGTTGCAGACGGCCGACTACGCCCGGGCGGTGACCCGGGCCTCCCTCGACGGGCTGCCCTCCGGTCAGCTGGACTCGCTGGTGGAGGTGCGGCTGACCCGGCAGGGGGTGCTGCGGAGCGATCCGCCGCTGCGGCTGAGCGCGGTGCTCGACGAGGCGGTGCTGCGCCGGGAGGTCGGTGGCCGAAGAGTGATGCGGGAGCAGCTGCGCCATCTCGCGCGGGTGGCGCAACTCCCCCACGTGCAACTCCAGTTGCTTCCGTTTTCGGTCGGTGGGTATGTGAGCCTCACCAGCCCTTTCGTCATCTTCTCTTTTCCGACCGCTTCCGACCTTGACGTAGTCGTTCTTGACCATCTGACGAGTAGCCTCTATCTGGAACGGAAAGAAGACCTTGCGGCGTACAGCTCGGCCTTCCGAACCCTTCAGGCGCACGCGCTGTCGCCGGAGCACACGCTGGACCTGATCGCCGCGATCGACCGCGACGATCGGTGACCCCCCACCGCCCGGAGGAAGCGTCATGTCCGATCGCCTCGCTCAGCACGCCTTACGGTGGCGGCGCAGCAGCCGCAGCACAGGGATGAACAACTGCGTGGAGACCGCGTCATTCGAGAGCGGACGGCTGCTGGCCGTACGCGATTCCAAGGATGTGTCCAGGACGCCCCTGGAGTTCTCCGCCACGGCCTGGACGTCCTTCGTCTCCGGCCTGAAACGCTGAAGCGGTCCGCGCCTCAGTTCCGGGGCGCGGTCCGCCGCACCGTCGCCACCGCCCACGCGACCTGCTCGTCCGTCAGGTCGGCGCGGGCGGTGAGCCGCAGCCGGGAGATGCCGTCGGGGACGGACGGCGGCCGGAAGCAGCCGACCGCCGTCCCGGCCGTCCGGCAGTCGGCGGCCCAGCGGACGGCGGCCTCGGGTGAGGGCGCCCGCACCGAGACGACGGCCGCGTCGGGCCGCACCGCGGTCAGACCGGCCGCCGTCAGACCCTCGTACAGCGCGGTGGCGACCGTGCGCGCCCTGAGCGCGCGTTCCGGCTCGCGGCGCAGCAGCCGCAGCGCGCCCAGGGCCGCACCGGCGGCTGCCGGTGCGAGTCCGGTGTCGAAGATGAACGTGCGGGCGGTGTTGACGAGGTGGTCGATGACCCGGGCCGGCCCGAGGACCGCGCCGCCCTGGCTGCCCAGCGACTTGGAGAGGGTGAGGGTGGCGACGACGCCCTCGTCGCCCGCGAGACCCGCCGCGGCGAGCGCGCCGCGGCCGCCGTCGCCGAGCACCCCGAGCCCGTGCGCGTCGTCCACGAGGAGCGCGGCGTCCTCCGCCCGGCAGACGGCGGCGAGCCGGTCCAGCGGCGCGGCGTCGCCGTCGACGGAGAAGACCGAGTCGGTGACGGCCAGTTTCCGGCCCCCGTGCCCGCGCAGCGTCTTGCGGACGGCCTCCGGGTCGGCGTGCGGGACGACGGTGGTCTCGGCCCGGGAGAGCCGGCAACCGTCGACGATGGAGGCGTGGTTGCCCGCGTCCGACGCGATGAGGGTGCCGCGGCCGGTGAGCGCGGTGAGGGCCGCGAGGTTGGCGGCGTAACCGGAGGAGAGGACGAGAGCGGCCTCGAACCCGCAGAACGCGGCGAGTTCGCGTTCGAGTTCGGCGTGAAGCGCGGTCGAGCCCGTGACGAGACGGGAGCCGGTCGCCCCGCCGCCCCAGCGACGCGCCGCGTCCGCGGCGGCGGAGGTCACCTCGGGGTGCCTGGTCAGGCCGAGGTAGTCGTTGCTCGCGAGGTCCAGCGGCTCGGCGTCGGCGCCCCGGGGACGCAGCCTGCGGACGAGCCCCGCGTCCGCGCGCCGGCGCGCCTCGTCGTCGATCCAGTCGAACGGGGTGGCGGGCATGAGCGATCCCTCTTGTAGGCAGCCCACAGACCCTAACCGCGGTCACACCAACGCACGGTGTGGCAATGCACACACCCTCCGTGAGATCCGTTGTCCGGTTCCTCCTTGGCTCCGGGCGGTGCGGTGCGTCAGGATCATCGCCATGGACCTCCTGAACACGCTGGTGGACAAGGGGCTGCGGCGCGAGCTGCCGACCCGTGAAGAAGCGCTCGCCGTACTGGCGACCCCGGACGACGAACTGCTCGACGTGGTGGCCGCCGCCGGCAAGGTACGCCGTCAGTGGTTCGGGCGGCGGGTGAAGCTGAACTATCTGGTCAATCTGAAGTCCGGGCTCTGCCCCGAGGACTGCTCGTACTGCTCGCAGCGGCTCGGCTCCAAGGCCGAGATCCTCAAGTACACCTGGCTGAAGCCCGAGGAGGCGTCGAAGGCGGCGGCGGCCGGGGTGGCCGGCGGCGCCAAGCGCGTCTGCCTGGTGGCCAGCGGCCGGGGTCCGACCGACCGGGACGTCGACCGGGTCTCGCAGACCATCGAGGCCATCAAGGAACAGAACGAGGGCGTCGAGGTGTGCGCCTGCCTCGGTCTGCTCTCGGAGGGGCAGGCCGACCGGCTGCGCTCGGCGGGAGCCGACGCGTACAACCACAACCTCAACACGTCCGAGGGGACGTACGGGGAGATCACGACCACCCACACCTACGCCGACCGCGTGGACACGGTGCACCGGGCACAGGCCGCCGGTCTTTCCGCGTGCTCGGGGCTGATCGCGGGCATGGGCGAGAGCGACGCCGACCTGGTCGACGTGGTCTTCTCGCTGCGCGAGCTGGACCCGGACTCGGTGCCGGTCAACTTCCTGATCCCGTTCGAGGGCACCCCGCTCGCCAAGGAGTGGAACCTGACGCCGCAGCGCTGTCTGCGCATCCTGGCGATGGTGCGGTTCGTCTGCCCGGACGTGGAGGTACGGCTGGCGGGCGGGCGCGAGGTCCATCTGCGCTCGATGCAGCCGCTCGCCCTGCACCTGGTCAACTCGATCTTCCTGGGCGACTACCTGACCAGCGAGGGCCAGGCCGGCCAGGCGGACCTGGACATGATCGCGGACGCCGGTTTCGAGGTGGAGGGGGCGGGTACGACGACGCTCCCCCGGCACCGTGCGGACGCGGCGGGCGGCTGCGGTTCGCACGCGGGTGGCCGCGGCCCGGAGGCGGAAGGCTGCGGTTCGCACGCGGGCGGCCGCGGGCCCTGCGGCGAGGCGCCGGAAGCGGAGACCACGACCGCCGCCGAGGATGCGCCGGAGCCGCCGGTACCGGGCGCCCGTACGGATCTGGTGGCGGTCCGCCGTCGCGGCGCGGGCACGGACCTCGCTCCCAATGCCTGAGCCGCTCTCCCCCGCCGTGCTCCGGGACCTGGACCGGGCACACGTCTGGCACCCCTACGGGCCCATGCCGGGCCGGCAGGAGCCGCTGGTCGTGGAGTCCGCGTCCGGGGTCCGGCTGCGGCTCGCCGAACCCTCCCACGGGCAGCGCGAGTTGGTCGACGGGATGTCGTCGTGGTGGTCCGCCGTGCACGGCTACA
Source organism: Streptomyces sp. NPDC019224 (assembly GCF_040632605.1). Classification (NCBI taxonomy): domain Bacteria; kingdom Bacillati; phylum Actinomycetota; class Actinomycetes; order Kitasatosporales; family Streptomycetaceae; genus Streptomyces; species Streptomyces sp. NPDC019224. Next base: position 49,354 of record NZ_JBEYCF010000028.1, read on the forward strand.
ACCACCCGGTGCTGAACGAGGCGGCGCGCGGCCAGCTGGACCGGATGAGTCATGTGATGTTCGGCGGGCTCACGCACGAGCCCGCCGTCCGGCTGGCGGCCCGGCTGGTGGAGATCACCCCGGAGCCGCTGCGTCATGTCTTCCTCGCCGACTCGGGCTCCGTGTCGGTCGAGGTCGCCGTGAAGATGTGCCTGCAGTACTGGCGCTCGGCCGGGCGGCCGGCCAAGAAACGGCTGCTGACCTGGCGCGGCGGGTACCACGGGGACACCTGGCAGCCGATGTCGGTGTGCGACCCGGAGGGCGGGATGCACGAGCTGTGGTCGGGCGCGCTGCCCCGCCAGGTCTTCGCCGACGAACCGCCCGCCGGTTACGACGCGGAGCCCGACCCCGCGTACGCGGCGCACCTGCGCGGGCTGATCGGGCGGCACGCGGACGAGCTGGCCGCGGTGATCGTGGAGCCGGTGGTCCAGGGGGCCGGCGGGATGCGTTTCCACTCCCCCGGCTATCTGCGGGTGCTGCGCGAGGCGTGCGACGCGTACGGCGTGCTGCTCGTGTTCGACGAGATCGCGACGGGCTTCGGCCGTACGGGAAGGCTGTTCGCCGCCGATCACGCAGGGGTTTCCCCCGATGTGATGTGCGTGGGCAAGGCGCTGACCGGCGGTTATCTGACGATGGCGGCGACGCTGTGCACGAGCGGGGTGGCCGAGGGCATTTCGCGCGGCGAGGTGCCGGTGCTCGCCCACGGTCCGACGTTCATGGGCAATCCGCTCGCCGCCGCGGTGGCCTGCGCCTCCATCGACCTGCTGCTCGGCCAGGACTGGGAGCAGGAGGTCAAACGGATCGAGGCCGGGCTGGACGAGGGCCTGGCGGCGGCGCGGGAGCTGCCCGGGGTCCGCGATGTGCGGGTGCTCGGCGCCATCGGCGTGGTGCAGCTGGACCACGAGGTGGACATGGCGGCGGCGACCGCGGCGGCGGTGCGCGAAGGGGTGTGGCTGCGGCCGTTCCGGGACCTGGTCTACACCATGCCGCCGTATGTGACGGGTGACGACGATGTGGCACGGATCTGCCGCGCCGTGTGCGCGGCGGCGCGGGAGGGCTGAGACATGAGCGTTCTGGTGGTGACGGGCACCGGCACGGAGATCGGCAAGACGATCGTGACGGCGGCCGTGGCGGCGGCCGCCGCACCCCGTCGGGTGGCGGTGCTCAAGCCGGCCCAGACCGGCCTGGAGCCGGGCGAGCCGGGTGACGCGGCCGAGGTCGCGCGGCTGGCGGGCGGCCATGTGACGGCGGTCGAACTGGCCCGTTTCCCCGAGCCGTTGGCGCCCGCGACGGCTGCCCGGCGGGCCGGGATGCGGCCGGTACGCCCGTACGAGGTCGCCGAGGCCGCCGAGAAGCTGGCCGCCGGCCACGACCTGGTCCTGGTCGAGGGCGCGGGCGGGCTGCTCGTACGCTTCGACGACGAGGGGGCGACCCTGGCGGACGCGGCCCGGCTGCTGGCGGCCCCGGTCCTGGTGGTCGCCCCGGCCGGTCTCGGCACGCTGAACTCCACGGCCCTGACGGCGGAGGCCCTGAGGGCCCGGGGTCTCGACTGCCTGGGAGTGGTCATCGGCAGCATGCCGGCCGCGCCCGGCCTGGCGGCGCGCTGCAATGTGGCGGACCTGCCGGTCGCCGCCGGGGCTCCCCTCCTCGGTGTCGTCCCCGAGGGCGCCGGCTCGCTCGCACCGGCGGACTTCCGCGCGCAAGCGGCGGACTGGCTGGCCGGACCGCTGGGGGGACACCGGCCGCTGGGCCGAGGAACCGGGGCGACGGCCTTCGCCCGGCCCTCGCCGCGCGGCTGAGCGGCCTGGACCGGGGCAGAATCGAAGGAGCCGAACCTTTCCCGGCCGCGCGGGCCGAGCGGGGCGCACGCCGCCGCCGACGCGGGCGAGCCGGCCCTTCGAGGAGGTCCGCCATGCGGCTGCGGAGTACGAGAACCCCCAGGGACGCGGTGCACCACCCCGTCTTCGCGCGCTGCTACGCCCGGATGAGCGTGGCCGCCGAGTCCGCCGCCGGTCTGGCCGCGATCCGGGCGGAGCTGCTGGCCGGGCTCACGGGGCGGGTCATCGAGGTCGGCGCCGGGAACGGCCTGAACTTCGCCCACTACCCGCCGGCGGTCTCGGAGGTGGTGGCGATCGAACCCGAGCGCACGCTGCGCCGGCTGGCGGTGCGCTCGGCGGTGCGCGCGGGCATGCCGGTGGACGTGGTGCCGGGGACCGCGGAGGCGCTGCCGGTGAAGAGCGAGGCGTTCGACGGGGCCGTGGCCTCGCTGGTGCTGTGCACCGTACGGGATGTGGAGCGGTCGCTCGCGGAGATCCGGCGGGTGCTGCGGCCGGGGGCCGAGCTGCGCTTCTTCGAGCACGTCCGGGCCGACGGGCGGGCCATGGCCGCGACCCAGCGCGCGCTGGACCGCGCCTTCTGGCCCCGGGTGGCCGGGGGCTGCCACACCTCGCGCGACACGCTCGCCGCGATCGCGGCGGCCGGTTTCACGGTGGAGTCGTACCGGCGGGTCAACCTGCCCGAGCGCGGTATCCGGCTGCCCACCTCGTCCTGTGTGCTGGGCGTGGCGCGCGGGCCCGCGACGGCGGGGCGGGGGTAGGGCTCCGGGACGCGGTCACAGGCTCCACCGGCGCAGTTCGTCGGCGATGGCGCGGACGTCCGCCTCGCCCTTCTTGGCCAGGAGGGCCAGGTCTCGCACCTGCTCGGGCGAGGTGACGACCTTGATGCCGGACGCGACCAGATAGCCGTAGGCGACGGCGGAGGCGAACATGGCGTTGGAGCGCTCCAGCGCCGGGAGGTGCAGGAGCAGTTGCAGCAGGGCCGCGGCCCTGGAGTGCGGATCGCTGTAGACGGGGCTGCCGAAGATCTCCGCCTCGTGACGCGCGACGGCCGCGACCAGGGCGCCCCAGTCGGTCACCTGCGGATCGCCGGGCGTCTTGTGCTCCGCGACCATGAGAAGCCAGGAGAGTTGGATCCGGAGGTTCAACGGGTGCCTTCGCGCTCCGGGCCGAACTCCTCGGCGAACACCGATTCGTACTGCTTCATGAAGTCCGCCGCGGCCTCGACGAAGGTGTGTCCCACCTCGCCCGCGTCCTGTTTGACGAGCTCCTCTATGTAGCGGTTCACGCTGATCCCCCTCTGGAGCGCGCGCTGCCTCGCGGCCTCCGCGGTCGCCTCGTCCACTCGAACGTTCAGCTGCGTCTTGGGCACCTCCTCACGCTAGCGCGCGACCGCTAGCACCAGCAAGAGGAGAGGCGGGGTGCGGTATCCCGGGGCCGTGGCGGGCACCCGTCGCGCCCGGGTGTCACGGACATATTCCGCACCCCGGCCTCCCGGCGCTCGAACAGGTGGTCATAATTCCTGCTCAGGTAGCCGAAGTCACCGCAGTCGGCCACGTCCTGGCGCCGAACGCGCGCCAACCGACCAGATCTCGCGACGACTCATGGAGTGACATTGAGTACGACGACGTTCCGTTCCCGCATCACCGCCCGGCTCGGACGCGGCTATCTGGCGCGGATCCAGAAGCACGGACTCAGGTCCTCCACCATCAAACTGCTCCCCGAACAGCTGCTGATGCCGCTGCGCAGGGAGGGGCTCGATCCGGTGCGGCGGCTCGCCGACGTCCGGGCGAGCGCTCCGGTGAGCAGGGTGGCCCTGCCGTTCGGCATGGACGCCTGGGTGGTCACCGGCTACGAGGAGTCAAAAGCCGTACTCGGCTCCATCGAGGGCTTCAGCACCGACTTCGCCCATCTGGCGGGCAACGCGGGCATAGCCGCCGAACACAGCCCCGGCGGGCTGGGGTTCAGCGATCCGCCGGTGCACACGCGGCTGCGCCGCATCCTGACCCCGGAATTCACCATGCGCCGGCTGCGCCGCCTGGCGCCCAGGATCGACGCCATCGTCACGGAGCGGCTGGACGCGATGGCCGCCGCGACGGGGCCGGTCGACCTGGTGCACGCCTTCGCGCTGCCCGTCCCCTCCCTGACCATCTGCGAACTGCTCGGGGTGCCCTACGAGGACCGCGACGACTTCCAGAAGCTGGCCATGGACCGCTTCGACCTGTTCGCCGGGACGACCGCTCCGTTCGGCGCCATGTCCGCTTCGCTCGACTACTTCCGGGGCGTCGTCCGGGCGCAGCGGCGTGACCCCGGCGACGGTCTGCTCGGCATGATCGTGCGGGAGCACGGGGACAGCGTCGACGACGAGGAACTCGCGGGCCTGGCCGACGGGGTGCTCACCGGCGGGTTCGAGACGACCGCCAGCACGATCGCGCTCGGCGCCCTCGTCCTCCTGCGGAACCCGGAGGTGGCGGACCGGCTGCGCGCGGACGACGGTGTGACGGCGCCCTTCGTGGAGGAGGTGCTGCGCTATCTGTCGGCCGTGCAGATGGCCTTTCCCCGGTTCGCCCGCGAGGACATCGAAATCGCCGGGGTGGTCATCCCGCGCGGCGACATGGTGCTCTGCTCACTGAGCGGCGCCAACCGCGACCCGGCATACGTCACGGACGACGGCCGTTTCGACGTGGACCGGGTCACTCCGGCCGGGCATCTCGCCTTCGGGCACGGCATCCACCGCTGCATCGGCGCGGAGCTGGCCCGGATGGAGCTGCGCTCCGCCTTTCCGGCCCTGGTCCGGCGGTTTCCCGAGATGCGGCTCGCCGTCCCGCCGCAGGATCTGGCCTTCCGCAAGCTGTCGATCGTCTACGGCGTCGACGCGCTGCCCGTACGGCTGCGCTGAGCCGTCCCGTACGAGGCGGGAAACCGCTCGCGCGGGGAAGCGATCATCTGATTGGCTCGCCCCATGCGTGATCTCGGCATACGGTGCGCCACCCTTTCCGACATCGACTCCGTGTTGCGGTTCTGGCGCACGGCTGCGGAGGGCACGAGCATCAGCGACGACCAGGACGGGGTGGCCCGGCTCATCGACCGGGATCCGGAAGCGCTGCTGCTCGCGGAGCGGGAGGGCACGCTCGTGGGTACCGTCATCGCCGGTTTCGACGGCTGGCGGTGCTCCGCCTACCGGCTGGCCGTGCACCCGGACCACCGCCGGCAGGGCATCGCGACCGCGCTGCTGGACGCGGCGGACCAGCGCTTCGCCGAGCTGGGCGGCCGGCGCGTGGACGCCATGGTCCTGGAGAGGAACGAGCGTGCGCACCACGTCTGGCAGGCGGCCGGCTACCACCGCGAGAACCACTGGCGGCGGTGGGTGAAGCCGCTCTAGTTCCAGTGCCGCGGCAGCCGGGGTTCGCCTTGAGTGCCGCGGCACCAGGCGGGCACAGGGGCAGATGGGCGAAGCGATCGCACCAGTACGCCGCTTTGCCGGTCCTTTACCATGAGGATCCAGTCCTGCCCCTTCCGACGAGAGGTGTGAGCGTCCGCCCATGGGCGAGCCTCCCAGTAGCCGAAGCCGCCGACATCGCGCGGTCCGCCAGTCCCTGCCCGATCATGGGACGGAGGTGAACCGATGACCGAAGTGCTTCTGCTGTTCGTTGCGGTACTGCTCTCCCTCACCTGCGGCGCCTTCGTCGCGGCGGAGTTCTCGTTGACCACGGTCGAACGCGGCCAGCTGGAGAAGGCCGTCGAGCAGGGCGACCGCGGGGCCGCGAGCGCGATGAAGGCGGTACGCAGCCTCACCTTCCAGCTCTCCGGGGCGCAGCTCGGCATCACCGTCACCAATCTGGTCGTCGGCATGCTCTCCGAGCCGTCCATCGCGAAGCTCATCCGCGGGCCGGTGGAGGCCGTCGGCCTGTCGGCCGGTGTCGCGTCGTCCGTGGCGCTGGTCATCGGCACGGCCCTGTCCACGGTGTTCCTGATGGTGGTCGGCGAGCTGGTCCCGAAGAACTGGGCCATCTCCTCACCGCTCGCGGTGGCGCGGACCGTCGCCACCCCGCAGCGGGTCTTCACGGCCGTCTTCCGGCCCTTCATCAGCCATCTCAACAACACGGCCAACCGCATCGTGCGCCGCTTCGGGCTGGAACCCGCCGAGGAGCTGGCCTCCGCGCGCAGCCCGCAGGAGCTGGTGGCGCTGGCCAGGCACTCCGCGAAGGAGGGTGCGCTGGAGGCGGACACCGCCGAGCTGTTCGTCCGTACCCTCAGCCTGTCGGAGCTCACCACGGAGAACGTGATGACCCCGCGCGTGCAGGTCACCGCGCTGGAGGTCGGCGCGACCGCCGAGGACGTCGCCAACGCGACCCGCGCCACCGGCCTCTCCCGCTTCCCCGTGTACCGGGGCAGCCTCGACACAGTGGTGGGCGTCGCCCACATCAAGGACGTACTGGCGATCCCCGCCGAGCAGCGATCCCGCAAGCGGGTGTCCGAGATGCTGCGCGAACCGGTGCTCGTGCCCGAGACGCTGACCGTGGACCGGCTGCTCGACCGGCTGTCCGGCAAGCTCGCCATGGCGGTGGTGATCGACGAGTACGGCGGCACGGCGGGCGTCGTGACGCTGGAGGACATCGTCGAGGAGGTCGTCGGGGAGGTGCGCGACGAGCACGACCCGCACGAGACGCCGGACCTCGCCCCGGCCGGTGAGGACGCCGACGGGCGGGTCCTGTGGTCGGCGGACGGCGCCGCGCGCACGGACCAGCTGGAGGCGATCGGGCTGCGCGTGCCGGACGGCCCCTACGAAACCCTCGCGGGCCTGATCGCCACGGAGGTCGGCCGCATCCCCTCCGTGGGCGACTCGATCGAGCTGGCCGGCTGGCGGCTCGACGTGGTGGACGCCTCCGGGCGCCGCGCGGCCCGGGCGCTGCTGCACGCACCGCCGACCGGTTCCCACCTGCCGTCGGAGGACGAGCGATGACCGCCGTACAGCTCTTCATCGGCCTGCTGACGCTGGTCGTGAACGCCTTCTTCGTCGGCGCGGAGTTCGCCCTCATCTCGGTGCGCCGCAGCCAGATCGAACCGCAGGCAGAGGCGGGGAACCGGCGGGCGCGCAGCGTCATCTGGGGGCTCGAACACGTCTCGGCGCTGCTCGCGGCGGCGCAGCTGGGCATCACGCTGTGCACCCTGGTCCTCGGTATCGTCGCCGAGCCGGCGATCGCGCATCTGCTGGAGCCCGTCTTCGACGCGGTGGGCGTGCCGCACGGGCTGGTCCATCCGATCTCGTTCGTGATCGCGCTGTCGGTGGCGACCTATCTGCACATGCTGCTGGGCGAGATGGTCCCGAAGAACATCGCGCTGGCCGAGCCCGTGCGGTCCGTGCTGCTGCTCGGCCCGCCGCTGGTGGCGCTGGCCCGGGCGCTGCGCCCGGTGATCTTCGCGATCAACGCCTTCGCCAACGCGCTGCTGAAGCTGCTGCGGGTGGAGACGAAGGACGAGGTGGCGGCGACCTTCTCGGACGACGAACTGGCCCGCCTGGTGAAGGACGCCGGCGACGCCGGACTGGTGGACGACCGGGCGGCCGAGCGGCTGCGCCACGCGCTGGAGCTGGGGCGGCGGCCGGTGCGGGACGTGGTGCTGCCGGTGGACCGGGTGATGTACATCCGGGTCGGGGCGACGCCGGAGGAGCTGGAGCGGCTGTCGCACGAGACGGGGTTCTCGCGCTTCCCCGTGATGGACGCCGAGCAGCGCATCCTCGGGTACCTCCATGTGAAGGACGCCCTCGACGTCGCCCCGCGCGACATGCCGTTCCCGGTGTCCTCGATGCGGCCGATCGCACGGGTCCGGGCGGCGACACCGCTGGACGACGCGCTGACCGCGCTGCGGCGCAGCCGTACGCACCTGGCGGCGGTGGTCGACGAGGACGGTCGGCTGGCGGGCATGGTGACGATGGAGGACGTGCTCCGGGAACTGGTGGGGCGGCCCCAGAACCGGTGAACCAGGGCGGCTCCGGGCCTGGTCCCGGAGCCGCCGTTCGCCCGGCAGGGCCGTGGGGGACCGCGATACGATCGCCTCGCCATGGAAATCAATGCCTCATACACCAGTCTCGTCGCGGTGGGCGACTCGTTCACCGAGGGCATGTCGGACCTGCTGCCCGACGGTTCGTACCGGGGCTGGGCCGATGTGCTCGCCTCCCGGCTCGCCGCTCGCACGCCCGGTTTCCGGTACGCCAATCTCGCGGTACGCGGCAAGCTCATCGGCCAGATCGTGGACGAGCAGGTGGACGCGGCGGCGGCCATGCGGGCGGACGTGGTGACGCTGGTCGGCGGCCTCAACGACACCCTGCGCCCCAAGTGCGACATGGGCATGGTGCGCGGACGGCTCGAGGAGGCGGTGGAGCGCCTTGCGCCGTCCTGCGAGAAGCTGGTGCTGATGCGCAGCCCCGGCCGCAACGGCCCGGTGATGGAGCGGTTCCGGCCACGCATGGAGGAGCTGTTCACCCTGATCGACGAGCTGGCCGCGCGGCACGACGCGGTGGTCGTCGACCTGTACGGCGCTCCGGCGCTGGGCGACCCGCGCCTGTGGGACGTCGACCGGCTGCATCTGACCGCCGAGGGGCACCGCCGGGTGGCCGAGGCGGTCTGGCAGACGCTGGGGCTGGCGCCGGAGAGCGACTGGCGGTCCCCGCTGCCCGCCTCCGTCCCGCCCCGCTGGGCCGCCCGGCGGGTGGAGGACGTGCGCTTCGCCCGGCAGCACCTGCTGCCCTGGATCGGCAGGCGCCTCACGGGGCGCTCGTCGGGCGACGGGCGGGTGGGGGCGCAGTTCAACGCCGAACTGGGGAGCGCCTTCTGGGTCACCCCGGAGGAGGACGCCGCCGCGGCGCCGGTGGCCGCGTGGCGGCGGGTGGAGGCCGGCGGGCAGGAGGCGCGGGGCCCGGCCGGTTCGTAGCAACCCACAAACCAGACCTCGGCGCTGAGCTGCACAAACCGCCAGTAGAATCAGGACACGTGACTGCTGTGTCTGCGAAGCCTCGCATCCCCAATGTCCTGGCCGGCCGCTACGCCTCCACGGAGCTGGCCGTCCTCTGGTCCCCCGAGCAGAAGGTGAAGCTGGAACGTCAGCTGTGGCTGGCGGTGCTGCGCGCCCAGAAGGACCTCGGGATCGAGGTCCCCGACGCCGCCCTCGCCGACTACGAGCGCGTCCTCGACCAGGTCGACCTGGCCTCGATCGCCGAGCGCGAGAAGGTCACCCGGCACGACGTGAAGGCCCGGATCGAGGAGTTCAACGCCCTCGCCGGTCATGAGCACGTCCACAAGGGGATGACCTCCCGCGACCTCACCGAGAACGTCGAGCAGCTGCAGATCCGCCTCTCCCTGGAGCTGATGCGCGACCGCACCGTGGCCGTCCTGGCCCGCCTCGGCAAGCTCGCCGCCGAGTACCGCGAGCTGGTCGTCGCCGGACGCTCCCACAACGTCGCCGCGCAGGCCACCACCCTCGGCAAGCGCTTCGCGACCGCGGCGGACGAGCTGCTGGTGGCGTACGGCCGGCTGGAGGACCTGCTGGGCCGCTACCCGCTGCGCGGCATCAAGGGCCCCGTCGGCACGGCGCAGGACATGCTGGACCTGCTGGGCGGCGACGCCGGGAAGCTGGCCGAGCTCGAAGAGCGCATCGCCGGCCACCTGGGCTTCGCGCACGCCTTCACCTCGGTCGGCCAGGTCTACCCCCGGTCGCTCGACTACGACGTGGTGACCGCGCTGGTCCAGCTGGCGGCGGCGCCCTCCTCGGTGGCGAAGACCATCCGGCTGATGGCCGGCCACGAGCTGGTGACCGAGGGCTTCAAGCCCGGCCAGGTCGGCTCGTCCGCGATGCCGCACAAGATGAACACCCGCTCCTGCGAGCGCGTCAACGGCCTCATGGTCATCCTGCGCGGCTACGCCTCGATGACCGGCGAGCTGGCGGGCGACCAGTGGAACGAGGGCGACGTCTCCTGCTCCGTGGTCCGCCGGGTGGCCCTGCCGGACGCGTTCTTCGCGTTCGACGGGCTGGTCGAGACGTTCCTGACGGTGCTCGACGAGTTCGGCGCCTTCCCGGCCGTGGTGGCCCGCGAGCTGGACCGCTACCTGCCGTTCCTCGCCACGACCAAGGTCCTGATGGGCGCGGTGCGCGCCGGCGTCGGCCGCGAGGTCGCCCACGAGGCCATCAAGGAGAACGCCGTCGCCTCCGCCCTGGCCATGCGTGAGCAGGGCACGGAGCGCAACGAGCTGCTGGACAAGCTCGCTGCCGACGAGCGCATCCCGCTGGACCGCGCCCAGCTGGACGAGCTGATGGCGGACAAGCTCTCCTTCACCGGGGCGGCCGGCGACCAGGTCACCGCGCTCGTCTCCCGGATCGAGGAGATCACCAAGCAGCACCCCGAGGCCGCCGCGTACGCGCCGGGCTCCATCCTCTGACGGCGACGGCGACGGCGACGGCCACCGCCTCCCGCCGATGACGCCCGAAGAGCTCCGGGCCGCCCGCGACCGCGTCGTTCCCGACGTGGTCGCGGGCGGCCTGCGCGTCCTGTTCTGCGGGATCAACCCGAGCCTCACCACAGCGGTCACGGGACACCACTTCGCCTTTCCCGGCAACCGCTTCTGGCCCGTCCTCCTTCTCTGCACTTCACTCGTTCGTGTTATGCCTTGCAGGTAGTTCGTCAATGAGCCTCCTGATTCGGTTTCAACGGCTCGGGCCGGTGGCCGCAGCCGGGATGGGAAAGGGGCTGCGGCCGTAGGTCGGAGCCGGTAATGTTCTGAACGTGCGTTGATCTTCAGGGCGGCGGCACTGTGGCCGTCGCAGACGGAGTGACCGCTCTCCCGTCTATGTGGCGGCGAGGGCTGGTCAGCCTGTGCAGTCCGTCCAACCCACTGGAGATCACGGCATGATTCCCAAGCTGACCTATGAGGCGTTGCTCGCCCGCGCAGCAACCGACCCCGCAGTCGTCGGACTCGTCCTCAAGGGCTCTCACGCTCACGACGGCATGGCCACCGAGTATTCCGACCGCGATGTGTACGTCATCGTGGCAGAGGGGTTGGATACCGGCCTTTTGGATCTCGACGGTCACCGTTCCGCTGAGGTCGATGTCGTCGTCACCACGGTCGACGATTTCCGTCGGCTCGGCGGTTATGAGCGTTATGCCCTCACCCGCGCCCAGATCGTGATCGACCGGCTCGACGGCGAGATCGCCGAGCTCGTCGCTGCCAAGGGGCAGCTTGACAGCGACGAGGCGTTTCAGGCGGCGGCTGGTTGGCTGGATGCCTATGCCAACTCTCTGTATCGGTCAGTCAAGAACGCCCGAGACGGCCACCTGCTGGCCGCCCGTCTCGATGCAGCCGACAGCGTGGGCTTCCTGCTGGAGCTGTTGTTCACGCTGGAACGTCGTCCGCGTCCCTATAACAAGTACCTGGAGTGGGAGTTGGAGAGATTCCCCCTGCCGGGATGGGAAACAGACATGCTGCTGGACGCGATCGGACGGATCGCAGGGACTGGTGACCTGGACTTCCAGCGGCGGCTCTTCGGACGGGTCGAGGCCGTGGCACGAAAGGCCGGCCTCGGGCCCACGCTGGATGCCTGGGGCGAGGATCTGCTGTTGATGCGTCCGGGGCCGGACCACCGGCCGAAGTGATCATTCTTTGCTCCCCGTCGCGCGGGGCCGGGGCTGGGGGATGCCCAGATCGACGGCGGGACGCCGTGTCCGGCGTTGGGTTTCGTCGCGCTTGGCGCGGAGGAAGGTGAGCGTGAGGTTGATGCCTTCGACCTCGCCGAGCCAGTTCTCTTCCTCGGCCCGCCGTAGGCGGGCGAGGAGGTCGGCTTCGAGTTCTTCGAGGCGGCCGAGCATCTTCGGGCTGATGTGGAGCACCGGGCAGCGGATGCATGCTTCTCTGAACCAGTAACTACGGTCCGTTGAGGCAGTCGGCAAACCTGTGGCACATGAGTACCGTCCCGGGCCAGGATGCGGCTATGCGTGATGTTCAGAGCGATCCCGAGTTGCAGGATCTGGTTCGGCGGTTCGTCACGCCTGATCGGCGATACCTTCGGTTGGGCGGGAGCGTTTTCCGGTTGAGCCCGGTTGAGCGCTCCGCGTTCGTGCGGGATCTGGCTCAGGCTGCGTACGAAATCACTCCGGCGGAGCTCGGCGTCCTCTTCGAGGGTGGATGGCGCGAGCGCAAGACTGCCGCCTGGCTGGTTGCTGTGGCCCACAGGTCCGAGTTCCGCGAGCTCATAGGTCGACTCCTGCTGGCCAGCGAGGGGCCGTATGCGGGCGCGGCATACTGCGTCGCCCTTGCGAAGTTCGGCACTGCAGCGGATGCCGAACTGCTCAGCGCATACCTTGATCACTACTTGTCGCGTCCCGACCTCGACTACGACCAGGCAGTCGTCCTTGGGACGCTTCTGTACCTCGATGAGATTCTCGGCTCCGAGTACACGACACGGTTCCTTGCCCCGGCCGGTCCCTGGGACCGATGGCTCGAAGTCCGGGCTGTGGCGGCTCTCGACCCGCATGACTGTCGGCAGGCCGTGCAGCAACTGTGCGCTTTCGTCGACGAGACCGCTGAGGTCTTCGCCTCGCCGGCCTGCGGGAGCTGATCATGACCGAGCGGGACATCATCCTCAACGAACTCGCCCAAGGACTGCGCCCGATGTCACAGGGCATCGAGTGGTTCGACACCCACAGCCCGGAGGAGCAGGCCGAGATACTCCTGTTCCTGCGCCACCACTGCGTGCAGGCGCGCGCCGTCACCGAAGACGGACCGGAGAGCATCCGACGTGCCGGGCTGCGCCCGACACACACCCCAGCGGTCTTGATCACCTGCGGCCCGATCGACCAGCAACTGGGGAAGATCGCCGGCCTCACCCCTGTCGACGAACGACGCAAGGCGTTCCGGCTACTGGTCAAGGTCCTCGCGGTCGCAGACGAACGGCGCCGCGAACGCTTCTGCTCCGACGGATGCGGTCACTGGTGGCACAACCTGCCCGTCGCCGACGGGTGAGGACGAGTCCCCCACCGCTGCCTCCGCCCCTGGACTCCATGTGCGGCAAGACGGACTGACGGCAGTGTTCATGCGCTCGTGTCGTCGGCGGCGGAGTCGATCACCGCGCTCAGGGCCTGCAAGGCGCCATCGTATTGGTGGCGGTCGAACTGGAACGGACCGAATGTCACGTAGTCGCGGGTCTTGCGGTGGGGTTGCTCGAAGGCGTCCCAGGTTACGAGATCCGCTGTCGCGGTGATGCGGGCCATGAGCGGCCAGCACCCCCACTCACCGCATTCACAACCGAGGGCGGGGTCTTCGGCCCCATCGCGCTAGTGGACAGTCCGAGGAAGTGGTCCTGCATCGGGCCGAACCAAAAGAACTCCGGAATCAGACCACCGTAGACATCACCTGCAGGCTGCATCCCGGCCGCGATCTCGTACTCATCGATCAGCTCGGTGAGTGGTGCTCCGTCGATGTGAGGGACGACCACGAGCAGACCCCTGTCGCCACGGTGCTGGCAATCGAACCGGATCTCATTGCTGATCATCCCGCGATTGTCTCAGCGACCCCGCTCCCTCCTTCTGGACGGGGTGAGCCGGGGCCTTGCGCGACATGCCGAGGTTGATCGCCACGCTGCCGGGCGCGGAGTCGATCTGGTCGATTCTGGATTCGGCGCCGGCGAGGCTGACGCGCAGGCCCTCGATTTCGCCGAGCCAGCCCTCTTTCTCGGCTTCGTGCGATCCGGTCGAGGAGGTTGTCGCGGATCTCCACCAGGCGGCCGCGCTGGGCGGGGTCGGGGCGCAGGAGGGAGCAGCGGACAGAGTCAAGAGCGCCCGTGCTAGCGGTAGCCGCGGAAGTCGAAGAACCGCAGGCCGTCGATCACCGCTCCAGACAGGATTTCCGGCAGGGTCCAAGGGTGGGGGGTGTAGTCGTCCGTTGCCACGCCCCCATGCTCAAGCAGCAGAGCGATCATTCGGTGAACCTCTGCGGTGCCGTCGATCCGCCTGGAGATGTCGATCTGCACCGCCCAAGTGGGGTGATGTCCGACGGCCGCTTCGAGGATCGCCACATCCTCGGGATCCCAATCGGAGAAGAGGTAGCCGGTCTGCTCATCGTCGATGTCGATGTAGAGGTTGCCGTCCAGAGTCCATGGATTGCGCTGCTCGGGCAGATGCCGATTGAGCGAGGCGACGGTCGCAGCTCGCTCACCTGCGGGAAACACGAAGACAGTTCGCATGAGTTGGAGCGTAGGCGGTTCAGCTTCGTGGCGACCATGGATTTCAGGGACGGTGCTGGTCCGTCGACGTAGTGGTGGTGCGGATGGCAACGTCGGCGAAGGTCGGCATGCCGAGATCGACTGTGGAGGGTCGGCGGGCTGCTTCGGCATCGAGCTGGTCCAGCTTGCCTTGCGCGCCGGTGAGGCTGACCTGGAGGCCCTCGACTTCGCCCAGCCATCCTTCCCGCTCCGCCTCGGCGATCCGGGCGATCAGGTTGTCACGGATGTCGATCAGCCGTGACCGTTGGGCCGGATCAGGCCGGAGGAGCGAGCATCTGACACAAGCGTGCTCATGGATGCAAGGGGATCCGAACCGATGCCTGTGGTCCGGCGCGATCCGACCTCGTCGGCAGCGATCTGCCCCTGCCCCAGCGGGCTGGCGTCCCATCGCTCCTGCCACGTTTCCCCGGGGAAGGTGAGGAGGTACTCCAGCAGCACGCGGGTGGAGTCTTTCCAGTTCAGGCGGGTGGCGCGGGGCCTGTCGGGCCAGATCGAGGAGGAGCCGGCCACCTGCGACAGGAGTGGAACGGAGGCGGTGGCGAACTCTCCGTGCGGCCGCGACGGCGGGCTCCGGTGTGATCGGGCCGCCGACGAAGCGGCTGGGGAACTGGAGGCCCTCGGCGACCGGGCCGTGGCGGCGGCTGAGGCCGGTGGTACGGAGGTATGTCTCAGGCACCGAAGACCGCCGCGATGTCGTCGGCGGCGTAGCCGGTGGGGTGGCTCCGCTCGATGCGCGGGGTGTTGTAGTGCTCGGTGAGCTTGTCGAAGATCTCCTCGACGCGGACCGCCAGGTAGCGGCTGGTGGTCTGGATGTTGGCGTGGCGCAGGACGGCCTGGACCTCGGGCAGGGTGAGCTTGCCGCCGTTGGCCATCCGGTTGGCGGCGGTGTGCCGCAGGTCGTGCAGGGTCCAGTTGGTGCCCAGTGCCTCGTTGGCGCGCTGGAGGACGCGGCGCATCGCCCAGTAGGACATCGGCCGGTCCGCCCCGCGACGGGTCCGCCACAACGGCTCGTCCGTCGGCGGGGTGCCGATCTCATCGAGGTAGCGGGCCAGGCGCACGAACGCCTGCGGCGAGGCCGGAACCGCCTGGCGTTCCCGCGTGCCCTTGGAGATCACGTAGATCTTCTGGCCCGCCCAGTCGAGATCGCCGATGCCGACGCCGAGCAGTTCCTCGGCGCGGGCGCCGCTGGAGACGTAGAACTCCAGCAGTGCGCGGTCGCGCTCGCAGCCCATGCGTTCGAACAGCTCGTCCCACAGCTGGTCGGGGATCGACCGGGGCGGTCGGTCGGCGACCTTCTGCCGCAGCCGGGCCCGGCCGAGCACCGGCTTGGGCTCCAGCGGGCTGCGGTGGGCCAGCGCCCGGCGACGCTGCGGCGAGACGGGGACCGGGTTGGTGACCGGACCGTTGCCCTGGTGGGCGTGGAACTCGTAGAACCCGCTGACCACCGACAAGGCGTGGTTGATCGTCCGCGGTGCGTACCCGGCCCGCAGCACCGGCTTCCCGGTCCGCAGATTCACCGAGCCCGGGGCCGGTCCGTCCGCCGATTTCCGTCGGCGCTGCGGGTTCACCGCCGAGCGCAGCCAGCCGGTCAGAGCAGCCGTCTCGGCCTCGGTCGCCTTCTCCCAGGTCACACCGAGCAGCCACAGCAGCCGGAACCAGCGCAGCAGCCCGTACCCGTAGCTGCGGACCGTCAGCGGACTGCTGTCGTTGAGGGCCAGGTCCCGCAGGTACGCGGTGACCGGCTTGATCTCGTCGTCGTACCCGTTGACGACGATGTACGGCGGATGGACGCCTCGCGCCGGGAGCACAGCTCCGACGCGGGGAATATCCGCCCGTCCCTCCATGAGTTCGTGTCGCAGGTCCACTTCCACTCTCCTCGTTGATCTCGGGGACCGTCACCGCGATCAACGAGAAGAGACGGTGCAGATAACGGTGCACCTCTCGGGCTTCACTCCGCGCCGGCTGCTCCCCGCCGAGCAGGCCGAACTGCTCGACCACGGCCTCGGCATCACCAACGTCGTCGCCCGGGCCACCGCCCGGGCCGACGAGCTGTCCGCCGAGGAATTCCGGGCCGGGGGGCGGATCCTCACCGCCAAGGTCGAGCGGCTGCGCCCGCGATGGCTGGCCGTCGTGGGGATCACCGCCTACCGCACGGCGTTCGGCGACCGCCGGGCCCGGATCGGGCCCCAGGAGCGGACGGTCGGCGGAGCCCGCGTATGGGCCCTGCCCAACCCGAGCGGCCTCAACGCGCACTGGACCACTCGGACCATGGCCGAGGAGTACGCCCGGCTGCGCGCCGCTGTGGAGGCCGGCACCCTTTAGCACCCCGTCCCGGCGGGCCTGGGCCGGCCTCCGTCCCGACCACGCCCGGCTCGTACCCGGAGCCGCCCTCCTCCGGGTACGGACCGGCCGGCTCCGGCTCGTCCCAACGGCTGCGGAGGCGCTGTGCGGTGGTCATGCCGTCCGTAGGACTCTCTCCGCCGGCCATCAGGGCCTTCCTTCGTAGTTTGAGATGATTTCAGCCCTCTCGTTCCTGGTGCCCGGTCGCCAGTCGGCGTTTCGAGCGCACCTGACGGGCGCCAACCGACCGACGCCCTCCGGCAGATGCCCGCTCGGCGCCCCGGTTCCACGGCCGCCGCTCCCCACCGGTCACGGCCTCTCCCCACGGCTCGGCAACCCACGGTCGCCCTCCCCCTGAGCAGCGAGTACCATCCGCCTGACATGCGCACGAGCTGGGAGGACACACCGTGGGCCGGCTGACCGGTGGGGACCCGTCGCTGCTGCGGCGGATCAATTCCGCGGTGGTACTGCACGCCCTGCGGGGTGCTTCCTCCTCGACCCTCACGGACCTGACCCGCATCACGGGCCTGTCCCGCCCGACGGTCGAGGGCGTCGTGGAAGGGCTCTTCGAGGCGGGCCTGGTCGTCGAGTGCGCTCCGGAGGGGGCCGAAACCCGCCGTCAGGGCCGCCCGGCCCGCCGCTTCCGCTTCCGGGCCGAGGCCGGGCACCTGCTGGGCATCGAGATCGGCCCGCACCGCGTGTCCGCCCTGCTGTCGGGGCTGGACGGCCGGATCATCGGCGCCGGCTCACGCGAGGTGCCGGAGACCGCCGGTGCGGACGACCGCCTCGACCGGGTGCGGACCGTGGTGGCCGACCTCCTGCGCCGCACCGGTGTGGCCCGCAGCAGCCTGCGGGCGGTGGGGGTGGGCAGCCCGGGCATCGTGGAGGCGGACGGAACGGTCCGGCTGGGCACCGCGCTGCCGGGCTGGACGGGTCTGCCCCTGGGCGAGCGGCTGAGGCGTTCGTTCCGCTGCCCCGTCCTCGTGGAGAACGACGCCAACGCCGCCGCCGTCGCCGAGCACTGGAAGGGCGCGGCCACCGAGTCCGACGACATCGTGTTCGTGCTGGCGGGGCTGAGCCCGGGTGCCGGTTCCCTGATCGGCGGGCGGCTGCACCGGGGGTTCGGCGGCGCGGCCGGGGAGATCGGCGCGCTGCACCTGCTCGGCCGGGACGTGACGCCGGAGCACCTGCTGTCGACGACGGACACCCCCCTCGATCCGCTCGACGAGCACGCGGTCGCCGCGGTCTTCGCGAAGGCCCGGCACGGGGACGAGCAGGCGCAGGCCGCGGTGGAGCGGTTCATCCAGCGCCTGGTGCACGACGTGGCGGCGCTGGTGCTGGCGCTCGACCCCGAGCTGGTGGTGGTCGGGGGCTGGGCCGCCGGGCTGGACGGCGTGCTGGACCCGCTCCGGGGCGAGCTGGCCCGCTACTGCCTCCGCCCGCCCCGGGTGGCCCTGTCGCTCCTGGGAGAGGCGGCGGTGGCGACCGGTGCGCTGCGGCTCGCGCTGGATCACGTGGAGGAGCAGTTGTTCGCCGTCGAGGGAACGGTGACGGCCCGCCGCTGAGCGCGACGGGCCGTGGGGTGCGGGAGCCGGGGGCCGTACGGGCTCGCGCCCGGTGACGGCCCGTCTCAGGACGCCTGGCGCTCCTGGGCGGGGTGGCTGATCTCCAGGTCGCCCGAGTCCCCGAAGGTGAGCCGGCAGGTGTCGGCCCGGTACGTGGCGATCGCGACCGCCGCCGTGCCGCCCGCGGCGAGATAGCGGGTGGTGACGACGAGGACGGGGGCGCCGGGCAGCCGGTCCAGCTCCTTGGCGTCATCGGCGCGGGCCGAGCCCAGCTCGACGGAGCGGTCCTGGCCCTCGAGGCCGAGCCGGTGCAGTTCGCGTACGACGTTGCGGGCGCGGGCCGCGCCGGACGGGGCCTCTATGCCGGACAGGTCGGGCACCGAGGACGACGGCACGTAGAGCAGCTCGGCGGCGACCACCTGGCCGTGGCTCGTCCGGATGCGGCGCACGATGTGCAGGGGCTCCTCGGCGCCGACGTTCAGCGCCGCGGCGACGGCGGCCGGGGCGGGAGCGCTCTCGCAGTCCACCGGCTGCCAGGCCTCGCCGGCGCCGCCCTCGTTCCAGTCGTTGCGGGCGGTGGAGACCGTCACGCCCACGCGCGGCGGGGCGACCGTGGTCCCGACGCCGCGGCGGCGGTGCAGCCGGCCTTCGAGTTCGAGCTGCTCCAGGGCCTGCCGGAGCGTGGCCCGGGCGACACCGAACCGGGCGGCGAGCTCACGCTCGTTGGGAAGGACCTCTCCCACCGCGAAGTCCGAGTCGAGTGCCTCACTGAGCACGGTCTTGAGGTGCCAGTACTTCGGCTCCTGCACCGTTTCCAGCTGCGTGGTCCCCACCCTGTCCTCCGCAATCGCCCAGCGGCTTTTTCCGCCACGTTATTTATTAAAGGTTCCTGTCTTAACGTTGAGACCATAGGGCGGCACACCCCCTTGGTCAAGACCAATCCTGCGCCGGGGACCCTGTGAATGGCTGGCCCGCCGCACAGCGTTCACAGGACGTTCGCGGCCCGGTGCGCCCCGCGCAGCACAAAGCCCCACGTCGGGGCGGACACGCGGGGCCGGTGAACGATTCCGTCGCGCCCGGACGGAGCCGGTCGTGCCGACCGGAAGAAACCAGTGGCCGGGCCGCGGCGGGCAAAGGCGTACCGGCCTGTGGAACTGGAAGCTACTTGGCGGTAGTTGTGGTGGGCGCAAGGTCCATCCGCTTACCGGCACGGTCTCCCCGTGTCGCGAGGACCGGGGGTACCTCCCTGGCCGGCACGGTCTCGTTCGGCGTCGAGTCGCCCCGAGGGCCCCGGACCGTGTCCGTGGCGTACGAACGCAGTGGTCGCGGGGAGCCGTTGCTGCTGCTCCACGGCATCGGCCACCACCGTCAGGCCTGGGACCCGGTGATACCGGTCCTCGCCGTGGAACGCCACGTCGTCGGCGTGGACCTGCCCGGTTTCGGGGCCTCCCCCGCGCTGCCGGAGGGCGTCCCGTACGACCTGGCGACCGGGGCACCGCTGCTCGCCGGGTTCTGCGAGGCGATCGGGGTGGACCGCCCGCGCGGGGCGGGCAACTCGCTCGGCGGGCTCCTCGCCCTGGAGCCGGGGCGTACGCAGGCCGTCCGCTCGGTGACCGCGCTCTCGCCCGCCGGCTTCTGGAGCGAGCGTGAAAGGGTCTACGCCTTCGGGAGGCTGCGCGCGATGCGGCCGGCGGCGGAGTCGATACCACTGCCCCTGACAGAGCGGCTCTCCCGCACGGCGGTCGGGCGGACGGTGCTGACCAGCACCCTCTACGCCCGGCCCGGCCGCCGCTCGCCCTCGGCGGCCGTCTCCGAGACGCCGGAGCCGCGCGGGGCGGCCCGGCTTCCACCAGATCCTGGCCGCCGGCCGGGACGTGCTGTTCACCGACGACGTACCGGGTCTACCGGTGATCATCGCCCGGGGTGGCCGCGACCGGCTCCTGCCGCGCCGCCAGGGCGTCCGGGCTTAGCACACCATGCCCGGCGCCCGGTTGGTCCGGCTGCCCGGCTGCGGTCACGTCCCGATGAACGACGCCCCCGCTCCGGTGGCCCGGGTGGTCCTCGACACCAGCCGCTGAACCGTCCGCCCGGTGCCCGCCGCGCCGCCCCAGCACTCCCGAGCCGATCGCCACACCGAGGCCGACGAGGCAGGAGCCCGCCGCCTGCGCGAGACCGTACGAGCCGGTGCCCACCAGCGGGGCGGTGAGCGCGGCGGAGACCGGGATCAGGCCGGAGAAGAGGGTGGCGCGCTCGGCGCCGATGCGCTGGATTCCCATGTACCAGCAGACGAAACCGATGACCGTGACGACGGCCGCCTGCCAGATCAGCGCCAGCGTCTCGTCCCCGGTCGGCACCCGCAGGAAGCCGCCGCCGTCCAGCACCAGGCCCAGGAGCGCCGACTCGGCCGCCGCGAGGGCGCACACCGTCGCGGACAGCAGCTTCGGGCCCAGCGGGCGCAGCACCGGCACCGCGAGGACGGCGAAGCCCACCTCTCCGGCCAGCGCGCCGACGGAGCACAGGATGCCGGCGAGGTCGGTGCGCCCCCAGCCCTGGACCGTGAAGGCGCCGGCGGCGACCAGCGCCGCCGCGTACAGCACGGGACGTGTGGGGCGGCGCCCTTCCAGCAGGGGCACCAGCACGGCCACGACGATCGGGGCGCAGCCGACGAAGACGCCCGGAACAGCGGGTTCCGCCGAGCGCTCGGCGGTCAGGACGGCGAGGTTGAAGCCCACCATGCCGACGGCGGCGAGCAGGGCGAGCCGCCCCCACTGCCGGCCGGTGAGCAGGCGCAGCGTGGCGAGGGGGCGCGGCTCCCCGGCCCGGTGGACCAGGGGCAGCAGGAGCAGCGCCGCGAGGCCGTAGCGCAGCGCCTGGCCGCCGGCGTACGGGTAGTCGCCGAGGACGCTGTTGGCGGTGAAGGAGGCGCCGACGAGGACGCAGGCGAATGCGGCGAGCAGGGGGCCGCGCGGAGAGGTCACGTTCATGGGACCGACGCTAGGGAGCGTAGTGGCTCGGTTTAAGGTCCACTTCCATGACAGCTTCGGGGACCAATTCGCCCGCCGTCGGCCACGAATCCGTCTCGGCGGCCTGGGAGTTGCTGTTGCCGGTGGCCTCGGCCCCGGCGCGTGGCCGGGGCCGGGCGCTTCAGTCGGCGTTGCGGGGGGCGGTACGCTCCGGCCGTCTGGCGCCGGGGACCCGGCTGCCCTCCAGCCGTGAGCTGGCCGCCGATCTCGGGGTCTCGCGCGGTCTGGTGACCGAGGCGTACGAGCAGTTGACGGCCGAGAGCTATCTGCGCAGCGGGCGGGGCGCGGGGACGTGGGTGAGCGGGTCCGCGCGGGCGGCTGCGGGCGGTGCGCGGGACCTGGCTCCCCGCGCCCGTGGGGCCGTCGTCGACTTCCGTCCGGGCACGCCCGATCTCTCCCTCTTCCCGCGCAGCGCCTGGGCCGCCGCCCACCGCTCGGCGCTCGGCCGGCTGCCGCACAGCGCTCTCGGCTACCCGGACCCGCGTGGGCTCCCGGAGCTGCGGGAGGCGCTCGCCGCGCTGCTGACGCGGCGGCGGGGGGTGGTCGCCGACCCGGAACGGCTGCTGGTCTGTTCCGGGGTGGCGCAGGCGACGACCCTGCTCGGGTTCGTCCTGCACGGGCGCGGGTTGCGCACGGTCGGTGTGGAGGACCCGGGGAGCCCCGAGCACACGGCGCTCTTCGCCTCCGCCGGGGTGGCGACGGCCCCGGTCCCGCTCGACGACGAGGGCCTGGCCGTGGAGCCGCTGGTGCGCTCCGGTGTGCGGGCCGTGGTGACGACCCCGGCGCACCAGTTCCCGACCGGAGTGGCGTACTCCGCGGCGCGGCGCAGCCGGCTCCTGGAGTGGGCGCGGGAGACGGACGGACTGGTCGTCGAGGACGACTACGACGGTGACTTCCGCTACGACCGCGCCCCGGTGGGCGCCCTCCAGGGCCTCGATCCGGAACGCGTCGCCTACACCGGTTCGGTGAGCAAGTCGCTGGCTCCCGGGCTGCGTCTGGGGTGGCTGATCGCGCCGGCGTCGATGACCGCCGAACTCGTCGACCGGAAGCGGACGATGGATCTCGGGAACCCGGCACTCGATCAGGCGGTGCTCGCCGATTTCGTGTCCGGCGGGGGCTACGACCGCCAGCTGAGGCGCTGCCAGCGCGCGTACCGGGAGCGCCGCGACGTGCTGACGCGGACGCTGGCCGAGTACGTCCCCGGCTCCGAGGTGAGCGGTGTGGCGGCGGGTCTGCACGCCATCGCCCGGCTGCCCGAACGCTGGGGGCCGGAGGAGGGGTTCGCCGAGCGCGCGGCGGGCGCGGGGATCGCCGTGCGGCTGTTGCGCGAGTACGGAACGGCGCTGCCTGCGGGCGGCTGTGTACGTCTGGTGCTGGGTTACGCGCATCTGGCTCCGGCGGACCTCGTCCGTGGAGTGCGCGCGCTCGCCGGCCTTGGCCAGAACCCGTGTTGACCTGCGGCGGAGGCTGGTTGTCAGTGGCGGGTTCTACGGTTTTTCCATGACCCGAACCGTGCAGGCCCTGGCCTGCTCACGTCCCTCCGTCCTGGCGTCCTCGCAGGCCGCGCTGCTCGAAGGGGAGTCGGTCAAGCCGAACCGGCTGGCGGACGCGGCCCGGACGGCGGCGGGAACCGGGGCCTACGGGACCGTCCTGTCCGTGCTGGTGCCGGTGCTGCCCGCGTTGCCGGCCCGGGAGCGGGCGCCTCGGGGGCTGAGCGATCTGCTCGCCGTGGCGGCGGAGTGCGCGGAGCGCTGCGGCCCGCCGAAGAGCGGGCCGGTCCCGGGCCTCGCGGAGACGGCCGCGCGCGGCGGGACGACCCAACTGGTGCGGCAGGCGATACGCCTGGAGACCGCGTGCCGGCCGGGGGCCGGCTGACCGCACGGGTCGGGTGACCGTCCGGGTACGGGCTGGCCGGGCCGGCTTCCGGGCCCGGGCCGCCATACCGTCGACACCCCTGCGCACCCCCTTCGAAACACGCGACGAATCCACCCGAAACCGACGACAGGAAGCCCGATGGCCCCTTAACCCATCGGTCACAGAGCGTTCGTGATCAGGCAACACGGTGCGGTCACAGTGGATCCATGACTGATGCGACATCTGCGAAGAGTGCCCCCCGCCCCCACCACTGGCGGCGGGACGTGATCGAACTCGCCGCGCTCTTCACCGCGGTGGCGGTCGCCGACGCGATCGCCAACCTGATCGGGCACCAGCCGGACGGCCCCTACCTGCTCATCGCCTCCGCCGTGGCGCTGACCGCGACCGCCGCGTTCCACACCTGGTGGGCACGGCGCCACAGCCACGCGCCGCCCCCGCCCGAAGCCACGGTCACGGGCCCGGACGCGGCCGGCGAAGAGACCGGCCCGGCGGCCGCCCCGACCGGCGTTCCCGCCCCCGCCGCCGCCCCCGGCGAAACCGTGCTGTGGCGGATGCGGACCACGGTGCGGGACGCTCCGGGCAGTCTGGCCGCGTTGTGCACGGTGCTGGCCCGGCACGGCATCGACATCCTCACCCTTCAGACGCACCCGCTGGCGCAGGGCACCGTCGACGAGTTCCTGCTGCGGGTGCCCGCCTCGCTGCCGCCCCAGCAGCTGACCCACGCGGTGTCCGCCGCAGGGGGCAGCTCCACCTGGACCGAGCGGGCCGACGCCCACGACCTGGTCGACGCCCCGACACGGGTGCTCGGCCTCGCCACCCGTACCGCCCTCGACGCCGCCGAACTCCCGCTCGCTCTGCGTCAGTTGCTCGGACGGTGCACGATCCACTCGCTGCCGGCCGTCTCGGTCACCGGCCGTGCCACCGGCGAGACCGCCCCGGTCGAAGGGGTGCTGGAGGAGACGGTGATGCGGCTGCGCGATCCGTCGGGGGGCGTCATCACCGTCGAGCGGCCCCACCTCCCGTTCACGCCCACGGAGTTCGCGCGGGCCCGTGCGCTGGTGGAGCTCGATGCCCGGCTCGGCCCCCGGGTCCCTCGCGGCGAGCAGGTGCTCACGCTGCCCGAGGGCAACGAGATCACCGTGCGCCGGGCGGACCGGGCGGACCTCGAAGCGGCCGTGGCCATGCACGGACGCTGCTCGGAACAGACACTGCGGCTGCGCTACCACGGCCCGGTGCGGGAGGCGGACCGCTATCTGGACCACCTGCTGAGCCCGCGCTTCGGCCGCACCCTGGCGGTGCAGACGGCTTCCGGACGGCTGGTCGCCCTCGGTCATCTGCTCTGGGACGGGGACGAGACCGAGGTCGCCCTCCTCGTCGAGGACGAGTGGCAGCGGCGCGGCATCGGCTCCGAACTGCTGGCGCGGCTGGTGGCGATGGCCGGCGAGGCCGGCTGCGAGAGCGTCTACGCCGTCACCCAGGCGTCGAACACCGGCATGGTCGCCGCCATGCGCGCGCTCTCGCTGCCGCTCGACTACCAGATAGAGGAGGGCACGCTGGTGATCACCGCGCGCCTTGCCTCGATCCCGGCGCCCTCCCTGCCGCCGCTGCCGCCGTACGAGCAGGCTGAGCGCTGAGTCCACGGCGTACGGGTTCCTCACCGCTCAGCGCCTGGCACAGGTCGGCCCACAGGTCCTCGACGTCCTCCAGGCCGACCGACATGCGCAGCAGCCGGTCGCCGACGCCGGACGCGTGCCGGTCTCCCTCTTCCACGATGCGGTGGCTGATGGAGGCCGGGTGCTGGATGAGGGTGTCGACGCTGCCGAGGCTGACGGCGGGAGTGATCAGCCGGACCCCCGCGATCACCTGGTGCGGGTCGCCGTGGACCTCGAACGAGACCATGGCGCCGCCGAGTTCCGGGTAGTGGACGCGGGCGATACGCGGGTCGGCGGCGAGCCTGCGGGCGAGTTCGGCGGCGCTCGCCGAGGCGGCCCGGACCCGTACCGGCAGGGTGGACAGGCCGCGCAGCAGCAGATAACCGGCCATCGGGTGCAGGACGCCGCCGGTGGCGAAGCGCACCTGGCGCAGCACGGCGGCGAACTCCTCGTCGCAGGCGACGACTCCGCCCATCACGTCGCCGTGCCCGCCCAGGTACTTCGTCGCACTGTGCAGCACGATCCGCGCTCCGTGCTCGACGGGGCGCTGCAGGACGGGCGTCGCGAAGGTGCTGTCGACGAGGAGCGGCACCGAACCGCACGAGTGCGCGACCGCCCTGATGTCCACCTCGGCGAGGGTCGGGTTGGCGGGTGTCTCCACGATCACCAGACCCGTGTCGGGCCGGATGGCGTCCGCGATGCCCGCCGGGTCCGTCCACGTCACCTCGGTGCCGAGGAGCCCGGCGCCCAGCAGGTGGTCGCTGCACCCGTACAGCGGCCGCACGGCGACCACATGGCGCAGCCCCAGGCTCGCCCGGGCGAGCAGGACGGCGGTCAGCGCGGCCATGCCGCTGGCGAACGCCACGGCGCTCGCGGCGCCTTCGAGCCGGGCCAGTGCGGTTTCGAAGCGGGCGGTCGTCGGGTTGTCGAGCCGTGCGTAGACGGGCGGTCCGTCGGGACGGGCCCCGGTGGTGGCGAAGGTGTCGATCCGCTCCGCCTCCGCACGGGAGTCGTAGGAGGGGTAGGTCGTCGACAGGTCGATCGGTGCGGCGTGCAGGCCGAGGGCCGCGAGGTCGTCGCGTCCGGCGTGCACGGCTTCGGTCGCGAGCGCCCTGGACGGGGTTGTCGTCGAGGGCGGCAGCACGGATTCGGTGTTCATGCCCGCACTCTGAACGCTCATCGGATCGGACGGCCGAAACCCCGTGCTACGTTCGGCGAATGTCTGATTCCGTCGCTCTCGACACGGTCGATCTGCATATTCTGCGGCTGCTGCAGAACGACGCCCGGACCACCTACCGGGAGTTGGCGGCCGAGGTCGGCGTCGCCCCCTCGACGTGCCTGGACCGGGTGAACCGGCTGCGCCGCACCGGCGTCGTCCTCGGGCACCAGCTGCGGCTCGACCCGGCCCGGCTCGGGCGGGGTCTCGAAGCGCTGCTCTCCGTGCAGGTGCGTCCCCACCGCCGGGAGCTGATCGGGCCGTTCGTCGAACGGATCAGGTCGCTGCCGGAGTCCCGTGCCCTGTTCCATCTGACCGGCCCGGACGACTATCTGGTGCACGTGGCCGTGGCGGACACGGCGGACCTGCAGCGGCTCGTGCTCGACGAGTTCACCTCGCGGCGCGAGGTGGCCCGGGTGGAGACGCGGCTGATCTTCCAGCAGTGGGAGTGCGGTCCGCTGCTCCCTCCCGGGCCGGGGGCGGGGTCCGGGGAGGTCCCCGGTCAGGTCCGTCCTGGCGATTGATAGTGACGCGGGCCCCCTCCGCGTATGAGGATGCTCCTATGTCAGACTCTTCCAGCAGCGCACTGCCGCGCCAGGTCGCCGACGCCTACGTCGACGCATTCATCGAGCTCGACCCGATCTCCGGCACCTACCTCGGTGTCGCGGCGAGTTCGCGTCGCCTTCCCGACTTCTCCCCCGCCGGCCAGGAACGGCTGGCCGCGCTGGCCCGGGACACCCTCGCACGGCTGGACCGCGCGGAGCGGCTGCCCGGTGCCGCCGAGGACGCGGAGCGCCGCTGCGGCCGGCTGCTACGGGAGCGCCTGACGGCCGAACTCGCCGTCCACGAAGCGGACGAGGGGCTGCGGGCCGTCTCCAACCTGCACTCCCCGGCGCACTCGGTCCGTGAGGTGTTCACGCTGACGCCCACCGAGACGGACGAGGACTGGGCGGCCGTCGTCGAGCGGCTGCGGGCGGTCCCGGCGGCGCTGGCCGGTTACCAGGAGTCCCTGGCGCTCGGCCTGGAGCGCAAGCTGTACGGCGGTCCGCGCGCCGCCGCCACCTTCATCGGCCAGCTCGACGAGTGGGTCGGGGACGGCACGAAGGGCTTCTTCCAGGACTTCGCCGCCGCCGGCCCGGACGCCCTGCGCCCGGATCTGGACGAGGCCGCCGCGCAGGCCACCGGCGCCCTGGACGAGCTGCGGCGGTGGATGCGCGAGGTGTACGCCCCCGCGATCGAGGGCGAGCCGGACACGGTGGGCCGTGAGCGGTACGCCCGTTGGTCGCGCTATTTCAACGGCACCGACCTGGATCTCGACGAGGCGTACGCGTACGGCTGGTCCGAATACCACCGGCTGCTCGCCGAGATGAGGACCGAGGCCGAGAAGGTGCTGCCGGGCGCGGGCCCCTGGGAGGCGCTCGCCCATCTCGACGTGCACGGCAAGCACATCGAGGGCGTCGACGAGGTCCAGGCGTGGCTGCAGGGGCTGATGGACGAGGCGATCGACGCGCTGGACGGGACGCACTTCGAACTGGCCGAGCGGGTCCGCCGGGTGGAGTCCCGGATCGCCCCGCCCGGCGGCGCCGCCGCCCCGTACTACACGGGCCCCTCCGAGGACTTCTCCCGGCCCGGACGCACCTGGCTGCCGACCATGGGCGAGACCCGCTTCCCGGTGTACGACCTGGTGTCCACCTGGTACCACGAGGGCGTTCCCGGTCATCACCTCCAGCTCGCCCAGTGGGCGCACGTGGCGGAGAGCCTGTCGCGCTACCAGGCGTCCATCGGCATGGTCAGCGCCAACGCCGAGGGCTGGGCGCTGTACGCGGAGCGGCTGATGGACGAGCTGGGCTTCCTGCCCGACCCGGAGCGCCGGCTCGGCTACCTGGACGCGCAGATGATGCGCGCCTGCCGGGTGATCGTGGACATCGGCATGCACGTGGGTCTGGAGATCCCGGCCGATTCGCCGTTCCACCCGGGTGAGCGGTGGACGCCGGAGCTGGCCCAGGAGTTCTTCGGCAACCACAGCGGCCGGCCCGCCGACTTCGTGGAGAGCGAGCTGACCCGCTACCTCTCGATGCCGGGCCAGGCGATCGGCTACAAGCTCGGCGAACGCGCCTGGCTGCTGGGCCGGGAGAACGCCCGCGCGGCGCACGGCGACGCCTTCGACCTCAAGGCGTGGCACATGGCGGCCCTGTCGCAGGGCCCGCTGGGCCTGGACGACCTGGTCGACGAGCTGTCGAACCTCTGATCCATGGCGGCCGGGCCCGGGGAGCCGTCCCCGGGCCCGGCCTTCGTCAGCAGCCGCAGTCGTCGGTGCCGGCCGGTGCGGTGAGCGGGTCGGCCGCGCGGCGCACGCCGCCGTTCCGCGTCTCGTACGGGAAGCCCTCGCGCGCCCAGTACTCGAAGCCGCCCAGCATCTCCTTGACCCGGTAGCCGAGCCGGGCCAGGGCGAGGGCGGCGCGGGTGGCGCCGTTGCAGCCGGGGCCCCAGCAGTACGTGACCACCGGCACGGCCGGGTCGAGGAGCCGGTGCGCCCGCTCGGCGATGAGCGCCGTCGGCAGGTGCACGGCGCCCGGGACGTGCCCCTGGTCCCAGGATCCGGTGGACCGGGAGTCGAGCAGGACGAAGCCGGGGTCGCCTCCGCCGGCGAGGGCGGCCGCGACGTCCGAGACGTCGGCGTGGAAGACGAGCGAGGCGCCGAAGTAGGCGGCGGCGTCGGCCGGTTCGGCGGGCGGGACGCTCAGGACGGGGTGGACGGCGGGGGCGCCGGGCTGCGGAGTCATGCCTGAAACCTATGATCGACGCCCCAGGCCCGGAAGGTGAGATCCCCGGCAGCCGCCTTGATCCGCCGGGGATTCCACGGTTCCCTGTCCAGATGAGCGACTATTCCCCGGACGCCACCGACTGGCGCATTCTCGACGTGCTGCAACGCGAGGGGCGGGCCTCGTTCGCGGAGCTCGCGCGGGCGGTGGCCATGTCACCGAGCGCCGTGACCGAGCGGGTCCGCCGGCTGGAGGAGGCCGGCATCATCAGCGGGTACGCGGCCGTGGTCGATCCGGAACGGCTCGGGCTGCCGATCCTCGCCTTCGTGCGGCTGCGGTATCCGAACGGCAACTACAAGCCGTTCCACGACCTCTTGGAGACCACGCCGGAGATCGTGGAGGCCCATCACGTCACCGGCGACGACTGCTTCGTGCTGAAGGTGACGGCCCGCTCCATGAGCCATCTGGAGACCGTCGCCGGGAAGATCGGCGCGCTCGGGTCCGTCACGACCAGCGTCGTCTACTCCTCGCCCCTTCCCGGGCGCGCGATCAGTCGCTGAGCCCGTCCGCCCCCGCCCGGAGCCGCACGGCCGACCCGTGCCGTTCCTTCACCACCTCCAGCTGGGCGGGGATGCGGCGGCGCAGGTCCGCGACGTGGCTCACGATGCCGACGCTGCGGTCCCGTTCGCGCAACGAGTCGAGCACGTCGAGCACTTCGTCGAGCGTCTGGTCGTCGAGGCTGCCGAACCCCTCGTCGATGAACAGGGTGTCGAGCCGTACGCCGCCGGCCTCGTCGGTCACGACATCGGCGAGGCCGAGCGCCAGGGCGAGCGAGGCGAAGAACGTCTCGCCGCCGGACAGCGTGGCCGTATCGCGCTCGCGGCCGGTCCAGGCGTCGATGACGTGCAGGCCGAGCCCCGCCCTGCGGCCCCCGGCACGGGCGTCGGAGTGGACGAGCTGGTAGCGGCCCGACGACATGCGCCGCAAGCGGGCGGTGGCCGCCGCGGCGACCTGTTCCAGCCGGGCCGCGAGCACGTACGACTCCAGCCGCATCTTGCGTGCGTTGTCCGCCGAGGTGCCCGCGGTGAGCCCGGCGAGCCGGGCGACGCGTTCGTGCTCCTCGCGCACGGGCCCCAGCGCGCGCACCTCCTCCGCCACGCGGCGCGAGAGCCTGCCGAGTTCGGCGCAGCGTTCCCGGGCGGCGTCGAGTCCGGCCGCGGCCTCCCGCAGCGCGCCCTCGGCCCGGTCGGACACCTCCCGGGCCGCGTCCGGGGCGGCGGCCGGGCGACCGGCGGCCTCCCGGGCCGTGGTCTCGGCGAGCCGGTCGGCGACCGCCGCCGCCTCGGCCTGCCAGGCGTCGATCCGGTGCTGGAGCGTACGCTGCCCCGCCTCGTCGAGCAGCGTCGCGGCGGCGGCCTCCGGGGTCTCGAAACCGGCGCGGAACGCGGCGTCCGCGAGCCGGTCGTCGGCCTCCTTGAGCCGTTGCGCCGCGCTCTCCTCCTCGCGCACCGCGCCGGCCGCTTCGACGAGCAGGGCGACCCGCCGCTGAAGGACGGCGGCGTGCTCGGTGACGCTCGCGTACCCGCCGCGCGCCCGGTCCAGCACCTCGTCGAGTGCGGCCCGTTCGCGGTCCAGCGACTCGCGCCGGGAGGTCCGCGCGGCGGCCCGCTGCCCGGCCCGTTGCCGGTCCTCGGACCGCCGCCGCTGCTCCCGCTCGGCCGCGGCCAGGGCCTCCCGGGCGGCGTGCACCCCGGCGGCGGTCCGGTACGCCTCCGCGTGCTCACCGGCGAGTGCGTCCACGAGGGCGGCGAGCGCGGCGACGGTCGGCTGCGGGGCGCCGTCGCCCCCGGCCTCGGCCGCACCGGCACCGACCACCCCCGCACCGGCCGTCCCGGAAGCGGGCGTGTCGCCACCGGCGGCCTCGCCGTCCTCCGTCCCCGCCGCCTCCGCGCAAGCGTTCGTATGGCGTTCGCGTACCAGGGCGAGGGCCTGCTCCGCCTCCGCACGGGTCCGCTCCGCGCCCCGGTACGCGCGTTCGGCGGCCTCCTCCGTCGCGCGGTCCACGTGGCCGTCGCCGGGGCGGGCCGGGGACGGGTGGTCCTTCGCGCCGCAGACCGCGCAGGGCTCACCGGCGGCCAGTTGTCCGGCGAGTTCGGCCGCGATGTCGCGCAGGCGGCGTTCGCGCAGGTCGAGCCAGCGCTCGTGGGTGCCGAGGGCGTCTTCGCGGGCGTCGGCGAGCCGCTGCTCGGCGGCGTCCGCTTCGACGGCCAGGGCGTCGCGGCGGCGGGCCGCGTCGAGGCGGCGGCGGGCCGGGTCGAGGCGGCGGGCCAGCAGTTCGGTGCGGGTCGCGGCCTCCAGCGCCGTGTCGAGGCGGGCCTGCAGGTCCCGGCGGGCGGTCTCCCAGCCGGCGAGCCAGCCCTCGGTGTCGCGGACCAGTTCGTCGTCGGCCCCGGCCTGCCGCTCCAGGGCGGCGCGTTCGTCGTCGATCTCGGCGCTGCGCTGCTCGGCACGGCGCGCGGATTCGAGGCCCCCCAGTTCCTCGCGGAGCCGGCGTTCCAGGGTCGCCAGCTGTTCGGCGCCCGCCTCGGTCAGGGTCTCGGGCAGCCGGTCCCGGGCGCGGCCCCGGGCCTCACGCGCCCGCCGGTACGCCCGCTCCGCCTCCTCGCGCAGCTCCAGCGCCGGGGCGACGAGGTCCGCCTTCCGGGCGCGCGCGAGGCGGTCCCGCGCGTCCTCGTGCGCGGCGCGGCCGGCGTCCACGGCGTCGGCGCGGCGCCGGGTCTCGGCGTACCGCTCCTGGAGCGCGGCCAGTTCCCGTTCCTCGTCCAGGGCGCGCCTGGCTCCCGCGTGCCGGCCCTCCGCCGTGGCCAGCACCGACGCGGCGATGTCGAGCCGTTCGCGGGCGCCGCTGCGGGCGGTCGCGGCCCAGGCCAGGACCGCGTCCGCGAGGCCGGGGTCGCCCGGCCGGACGTCCGGCAGCCCGCACTCGCGCGCGGCGGGCCCGGCCGCCTGGGCGATGCGCTGGGCAAGCGCGAGGATCTGGTCGTCACCGGCCTTGACCTGCGCTTCGGCCGCCCGGCGCAGCTCGGCGAGGCGCTCCTCGACGGCCGCGAAGCGCCGGGTGTCGAAGAGCCGGCCGAGGAGCCGGCCGCGCGCCTCGGCGTCGGCGCGCAGGAAGCGCGCGAAGTCGCCCTGCGGCAGGAGGACCACCTGGCAGAACTGCTCCCGGCTCATGCCGACGAGCTGGGTGATCTCCTCCCCGATCTCCTGGTGCGACCGGCTCAGCGCCCGCCAGCCGTCCTCGGGGTCGTACTCCCGCAGCCGGCTCTGCGCCTTCTCCGTGGTGTGGCCGCCACCCCGCTTCTTGGGGCGGAGCTGCGCGGGGCTCCGGGTGATCTCCAGGCGCCGTCCGCCGACGGTGAGGTCGAGCAGCACCTCGGTCGGCAGGTCCACCGGGGCGTGGTCGCTGCGCAGCGAGGTGCCGGGGCTCTGCCGGGCGCCGGGGACCGCCCCGTACAGGGCGTAGCAGACGGCGTCCAGGACGGAGGTCTTCCCGGCGCCGGTGGGTCCGTGCAGCAGGAAGAGGCCCGCGGCGGAGAGGGCGTCGAAGTCGATCTCCTGGGTGGCGCCGAAGGGGCCGAACGCGGTGATGCGCAGGGTGTGGAGCCTCACCGGTTCACCTCGCGGACGCCGTCGTCGACCCGTACGTGGTCGAAGGCGCCGCGCAGCACCGCCCGTTCCCGTTCGTCGGTCCCGCAGCCGCCGCGTACGTGGGCCACGAAGTCCTCCGCGATGCTCTGGTCGTCGCGTCCGCGCAGGCGGTGGGCGTACGAGATGTCCGGGTCGTCGGGCGCCCGCTCCGGTTCGAAGACGAGGCTGAGGGTGTGCGGGAAGCGTTCGGCGAGCCGGGCCATCGGGTCGGCGGGGCGGGCCGGGTCGGTGAGGGTGGCCTCCACCCAGGCGTCCTCGTGGCGGTCGAGGGCCGGATCGTCGAGGAGGGTGTCGAGCGGGCCGCGCAGCCGGGCGAGGCGGCGCGGCACCGGGCAGTCGATCCGCTCGCCCGTGACGGCGCCCGAGGCGTCCAGGTCGATGAGCCACATGGTCTTGCGGTGGGTGGCCTCGGAGAAGGAGTACGCGAGCGGGGAACCCGAGTACCGGACCCGGTCGGTGACGGTCTGGCAGCCGTGGAGGTGGCCGAGCGCCACGTAGTCGACGCCGTCGAAGACGCCGGCCGGGACCGCGGCGACGCCGCCGACGGTGATGTCGCGTTCGCTGTCGCTGGGCTCGCCGCCGGCGACGAAGGCGTGGGCGAGGACCACGGACCGGGTGGTGTCCGGGCGCTCGGCGAGGTCGGCGCGGACCCGGTCCATGGCGGCGGTCAGCACGGCCTCGTGCCCGGCGCGCCCGACCTTGAAGGTGTCCTTGACCAGGGCCGGTTCCAGGTACGGGAGCCCGTAGAACGCCACGTCCCCGTGCGCGTCGGAGAGCACGACCGGGGTGGCGCAGTGCGCGGGGTCGGTCCGCAGGTGGATGCCGGCCCGGCCGATGAGCCCGGCGCCGACGCCGAGCCGGCGGGCCGAGTCGTGGTTGCCGGAGATCATCACCGTCGGCACCCCGGCGGCGGCGAGACGGTGCAGGGCGTCGTCGAAGAGTTCGACGGCGCTGAGCGGGGGCACCGCCCTGTCGTACACGTCACCCGCCACGACGACGGCGTCGACCTCGTGCTCGTGGACGGTGGCCACCAGGTGGTCGAGGTAGGCGGCCTGCGCGTCGAGCAGGGAGACCCGGTGGAACGACCGGCCCAGGTGCCAGTCCGATGTGTGCAGAATCCTCAAGGCCCGGCTCCGGTCCGCATGTGCTTCCTCCGCCCCTGTGCCCTCACGCACCACAGTGTCCCATCACGCCGGGGCCCTCCCGGGGCCGACGTGTCAGGCGTCGTCGTACGCCTCGCCGCCCAGTTCCACCCGTGCCTCGCCCGCCGTCGCGTCGGCCAGCCAGCGGCGGAACTCCTCGACCTCCGCGTCCGGCAGCGCGATCCCGATCGTCACCTCGGCCGCGTACCGGACCTCGCGCACGGTCCTTCCGGTGGCCCGCAGTTCGTTCTCCAGCCTGCCTGCCCGCTGGTGGCCGACCGTGACGGTGGCGAGCCGGAAGCGGCGGCGGGTGCGGGTGCCGAGTGCGTCGAGTGCCTCGCCGACCACTCCCCCGTAAGCCCGGATCAGTCCGCCGGCGCCCAGCTTCACACCGCCGTAGTAACGGGTGACGACGGCGACGACGTAGCAGACCTCGCGGCGCGTCAGCATCTGGAGCATGGGGACTCCGGCGGTGCCGCCGGGCTCGCCGTCGTCACTGGCCTTCTGCACGGAGGCGTCGGCGCCGATCACGTACGCGTAGCAGTTGTGCGTGGCGGTCGGGTGTTCGCCGCGGACGCGGGCGACGAACTCCTGCGCCTCCTCCTCGGTGGCCGCGGGGGCGAGCGCGCAGATGAAGCGGGACCGGTTGATCTCGCTCTCGTGCACGCCCGCGCGGGCGACGGTCCGGTACTGCTCCTGCATTCCGCCACCCTATGCCTAGCCGGGGGAATGGCCGGAGCGGGCCACCGGTTGTGCGGTTCATGTACGCAGACACGGAGACGATCCGCAGGATCCTGGAAGACACCGGCGACACCTGGGCCGTGGTGGGGCTGTCCGACAACCGTTCGCGCGCGGCCTACGGGGTCGCCGAGGTCCTGCAGCGCTTCGGCAAGCGGGTGGTGCCGGTGCACCCGAAGGCCGAGCGGGTGCACGGCGAGGAGGGGTACGCCTCGCTGGCGGACATACCGTTCCCGGTGGACGTGGTGGACGTCTTCGTCAACAGCGACCTGGCCGGCGCGGTGGCCGACGAGGCGGTCGCCGCCGGCGCCCGGGCCGTCTGGTTCCAGCTCGGCGTGGTCGACGAGCAGGCGTACGAACGCACCCGGGCGGCGGGGCTCGACATGGTCATGGACCGCTGCCCGGCGATCGAGATCCCGAGGCTCGAAGCCTAGGAGGCGTCCGGAGCGGCGCGGACGCCCAGTCCTTCGAGGACCACCGCGCCCGGCAGCGCGGCCAGCGCCTTGCCGGTCACGATCAGCTTGCCGCGGCGCGAGCCGCTGCCGATCAGCACCCACTCCTCGTCCACGACGGCGGAGTCGACCAGCAGCGGCCAGGCGGCCGGCAGACCGACGGGCGTGATGCCGCCGTACTCCATGCCGGTCTCGCCGACGGCCGTGTCCATCGGGGCGAACCGCGCCTTGCGCAGGCCGAGGTGCTTGCGGGCGACGCCGTTCACGTCCACCCGGGAGTGCGACAGGACGACGCAGGCGGCGAGGGTGATCTCGGCTGCCCGCTTGCCCGAGAGCACGACGCAGTTCGCCGAGTGGTCCAGCAGGCCGGCCCCGTGGTGGGCGACGAAGGCCGCGGTGTCGGCGAGCTCCGGGTCGGTGTCGACGTGCAGGACCTGATCGGGGGTGATGCCGCCCCAGCCGGTGCTCACCGCCCCGGCGACCGGGGCGGTGAGCAGGTCCTGACGGTCGACGGCTGGGACGGCGTTCTCGAAGGAGCCGATGGGTGCGCGCATGCGCGTCACGCTAACAGCGCCGTCCGCGGGGGTGGGCGGCGTCTCATCTGACGGGCGGAATGCTCACGGCCATGGTGAGTTCGACCGGTTCGGTGCCCTCGTTGCGGTAGGCGTGCGGGTGGTGCGCCTCGAAAGTGGCGGAGGTGCCGGCGGGCACGGTGTACGGGGTGTCGTCGACGACGAGCGTGAGGGTGCCCGCGGTGACGTGGAGCAGTTCGACCGTGCCCTCCGGGTGCGGGTCGGACCGGCTGCCGTCGCCGGGCATCAGCCGCCAGGACCAGAGTTCGAGGGGGCCGCGGGCCTCCGTGCCGACCAGCAGCGTGGTGGCGCTGCCCGCCTCGGTGGACCACAGGCGCACGGCCTGGTCGGCGGGGACCAGGCGGACCGGGGAGCCCTGTTCGTAGTCGAGCAGCGTGGTGATGCTGACGCCGAGCGCGTCGGCCAGCTTGACCGTGGTGCCGACGCTCGGGTTGGTGCGGGCCTGCTCGATCTGGATGATCATGCCGCGGCTGACCCCGGCACGGGCGGCCAGCGTGTCCAGGGTGAAGCCCCGCTCCCCGCGCCAGCGCTTGAGGTTGCGCGCGAGGGACTGGGTCAGCTGATCGAGGTCAGTCACATTCCGTCCAATATCCTGTATGACATGGTCAAGCATCCTGTACTACGGTGTGGTGTGCCCAACCGTTCGCCGCACTGTACTGCGAGGCTCCGATGACTGCGTTGTTCGCCCTGGCCACCAGCCTCCTGTGGGGGCTGGCCGACTTCGGGGGCGGCCTGCTGACCCGGCGCACGCCCGCGCTCACCGTGGTCGTGGTCTCGCAGATCATCGCGGCGACGGTGCTGGGCGTGATCGTCATCGCGACGGGCGGCTGGAGCGAGGCGGACCCCCGGCTCTGGTTCGCGGTCGCGGCGGGCGTCGTGGGCCCGGTGGCGATGCTCTGCTTCTACCAGGCGCTCGCCCTCGGCCCGATGGGCGTGGTCTCCCCGCTGGGTTCGCTCGGCGTGGCCGTACCCGTGGGCGTCGGACTGCTCGCCGGGGAGCGGCCGGATCTCCTCCAGGGCGCCGGGGTCGCGGTCGCCGTCGCGGGCATCGTGATGGCGGGCGGCCCGCAGCTGCGCGGGGCGCCGGTGCAGCGGCGGGCGGTCCTGCTGACGCTGGGGGCGGCCTTCGGCTTCGGGGCCGTGATGTCGCTGATCGCCGAGGCGTCGACGACGGTGACCGGGCTGTTCCTGGCCCTGTTCGTGCAGCGGGTCACCAATGTCGCCGTGGGCGGCGGGGCGCTGTACCTCTCGGTGCGGCGCGGCGGCCGCGCGCTGCCCGAGGACGGGGGCGCCTCGGCGGTCCGTGCCGCGCTGCCCGCGCTGGCGTTCGTCGGCCTCGCGGACGTCGCGGCCAACGGCACGTACGCGATGGCCGCGCAGCACGGACCGGTCACCGTCGCCGCCGTACTGGCCTCGCTCTACCCGGTGGTGACCGCCCTGGCCGCGCGCGGGTTCCTCAAGGAGCGGCTGCGGGGCGTGCAGGCGGCGGGCGCCGGGCTCGCACTGGTGGGGACGGTGCTGCTCGCGACCGGGTGAGCGCGGGCCCGGTCAGCCCTCCTCCAGCTCCGCGACGGCCAGCAGCTGTTCCGGGGTGACGCCCGCGGGGATCGGCACCGGGGCCGGTGTCCGCAGGGGCGGCTGCCAGCCCTTCTCCGGGTGCCAGCTGCGTACGACCCGGGCGGGCGCGCCGGCCACCACGGCCCGGTCGGGCACCTCGCCCCGGACGACCGCGCCGGCGGCCACGACCACGTTGCGCCCGAGCCGGGCCCCGGGCAGGATCACCGCCCCGGTGCCGATCCAGCAGCCGGGGCCGATGGACACGGGCTCCATCCGGGGCCACTGCTTGCCGACCGGCTCGTGCGGGTCGTCGTAGCTGTGGTTGGTCGAGGTGATGTAGACGTAGGGGCCGCAGTACGTGTCCGCGCCCATGGTCACCCTGGTGTCGGCGACGACATGACTGCCGCGGCCCAGCACCACTCCGTCGCCCAGGGTGAGGATCGGCTCGGGGCCGAGGTCCAGGTCGGGCATGAGGCCCGCGGTCAGCGTGACCTGTTCGCCGATGATGCAGTGGTCGCCCAGTTCGATCCACGGCTCCCCGAAGACCGTGCCCTGGGGGAACGCCAGGCGGGTCCCCTCGCCGATCCGGGCGAACCGCAGTCCCCCGGGGTGCTCGGCGGTGACCGCGCCCGCCTCCCGCACCCAGCGCCAGCAGCGGTGCACGGCCCGGGACAGGACGCGCCGCCGCCAGGCGGTCAGGGAGGAGAACGCGTTTCTGTCCCTGGGCACGCGCTCACGGTTCTTGGGCACGCGCTCACGGTAGTCCGCGTCCATCGGACCGGCGGCGGCCCCGGCCTGTGATCTTCACCCCAGGGAGCCCGGGACGGCGGCGCGTCGCATACGGTTTGCCCGGCGGACGGCCTGCTGTCACCGTGGCCCCCGCGACCCACGGCACCGGAGCACGGAGGAACGCGCGATGGCGGAGCAGGCGTTGATCATGGGCATGGGCGGCAAGGAGCCGTCCATCGACGCGGACGCCTTCACGGCGCCGACCTCCGTCGCGATCGGCGACGTCACCATGGCCGCGGGCTCCAGCCTCTGGTACCAGGCGGTACTGCGCGCGGACTGCGGACCCATCGTCATCGGGTCCGACTCCAACATCCAGGACAACTGCAGCGTCCACGTCGACCCGGGCTTCACGGTGACGGTCGGCGAGCGGGTCTCGGTCGGACACAACGCCGTCCTGCACGGCTGCACCATCGAGGACGACGTCCTGGTCGGTATGGGGGCCACCGTCCTCAACGGCGCCCACATCGGCGCGGGCTCGCTGGTCGCGGCGCAGGCCCTCGTCCCGCAGGGCATGCGCGTGCCGCCGGGCTCCCTGGTCGCGGGCGTCCCGGCGAAGGTGAAGCGGCAGCTGACCGAGGAGGAGCTGGAAGGCGTCCGCTTCAACGCGGTGGGTTACGTGGAGCTGGCCAAGGCACACCGTGAGGCGTGCGGCGGCTGAGGACGGCGGGGCCCGTCGGCTCAGTCGGCGACCGGCACGGTCTCCGGTTCCGGTTCGGCGGCCGCCCCGGAGTGCGCGGCGGCGGCCTTCTTGGCGCGGTTCTTGAGGACGAGCATCGAGGCGAGGCCGATCAGGACCGCGATGGCCAGGCCGAGGTAGGAGAACCGCTTCAGCCATGCCTCGGCGACGACGCCCACCGAGTAGATGACGGCCGTGGTGCCGCCCGCCCAGGCGATCCCGCCCAGCACGTTGGCGACGAGGAACTTCCAGTACGGCATGTGCAGCACACCGGCCAGCGGTCCCGCGAAGATGCGCAGCAGCGCGACGAAGCGGCCGAAGAACACGGCCCACATGCCCCACTTCTGGAAGGAGCGCTCGGCCATGGCGATCTGGCTGTCGCCGAAGTGCCGGGGGAACTTCCCGCCGAGCCAGGCCAGCAGTGGGCGTCCGCCCTTGCGGCCGATGGCGTAGCCGATCGAGTCGCCGATCACGGCCCCGGCCGTGGCGCAGGCCCCCAGGACCCAGGGGTTGATGCCGTCGTGACTCGCGGCCAGCAGTGCCGCGCTGATCAGGACGATCTCGCCGGGCAGCGGGATGCCCAGGCTCTCCAGTCCGATGACGACGCCCACCAGGACGTACACGCTGATCGCGGGGACGGTCTCCAGCCACTCCTGGATGTGCAACGCCGTTTCCTCCGTAGTGATGTCCTGTCGCCCGCCGGACAGCTCACTCGGCGCACGGCGGGAAGCCTACCCTCAGCGCCCCCGGGGCGGACAGCGCGAAGGGCCGCTTCCCGCCCGCCGCCGCCCTCCTTCACCGTTCGCACACGGGGGCGGGCGTAGCACGCCGGGCTGGGTCCCTCTATCGTTACTCGCCATGTGGCCAGGACAGCAGCCGCCCGGGGGCGAGCAGAACCCGCAGGACCAGAACCAGAACCCGTACCAGCAGCCGGGGTACCAGCAGCCGAATCCCTATCAGCAGCCGGGATATCAGCAGCAGGGCCAGCAGCCCGGTTACGGATATCCGCAGCAGGGCGGGCAGGGGGGCTACGGACAGCCCAACCCGTACCAGCAGCCGACGGTCCCGCAGTACGCGGTGCCCGGGCCTCCCGGCGATCCGCAGCCCGGTGGCGACAACAAGAAGAGGACGACGATCGTGGCCGTCGTCGCGGCGACCGCGGTCGTGGTGGCCGCCGCGGTCACCGGTGTCGTCGTGCTGAACAAGGACGACGGCAAGGACTCCAAGAACGTCACCGGCGGCAAGACGTCCGCGCCCGCGAAGCCGTCCGGGTCCGCCTCCTCGCCCGAGGCCAACCCGCGCGGCGGCGGCGACGAGGACAAGCCGCAGATCGCGGGCTGGAAGGTCGTGACGAACCCGAAGTGGGGCACGCAGTTCGACGTGCCCGGCGACTGGAAGGTGTCGCCCCCCGGCGTGCTCACGTACTTCGAGGACGACAAGAAGGGCGACGGTTCGCCGCTCATCGGCTTCACCGGGCCCGCCGACCTCAAGGACAAGTGGTGCACCGAGGACGCGGACAAGGACGGCAGCCCGGAGAACTACAGTCTGGCCGGCGCCGGCACCCGGGGCGCGGAGGGCGCCACGGACGCCGACGTGAACGCCCGGAACGAGGCGGGCACCTGGGCATGGGCCGCGTTCGCGCAGCACATGCCGAAGAAGAGCATCAAGATCAGCAAGGCCAAGCCGTACACCACCAAGTCGGGGCTGACGGGGAGCCTGGTCACCGCCACCGCGCCCAACGTCACCAAGAAGACGAAGTGCAGCAGCAACGGCAAGACGTACGCCTTCACGTTCAAGAACAGCAAGGGCCAGTTCTCCTCGTGGGTGCTGTACGCCGCCACCGATGTCGAGGGCGAGCTGCCGGAGGCGACGGTTCAGAAGATCCTCAGCACGGTGCGCATCGTGCCGATCACCGACACCGGCACCGAGTCCTGAGCCCGGTCCGGGAACGCATTTGCGCAACGGGGGCGGGACCGCGATAGTCCCTGGGTGACCGACGCATCCGCCCCCGCTCCCCACCCCGGCCGCCCCGTTCCCGCGGGCCGCAACTACCGACTGCTGACCGCCGCCTCGATCATCACCGCCCTGGGTACCCACGGCGCGCTGATCGCGGCGGCGTTCGCGGTTCTCCAGACGGGCGGCGACGGAGGTGACGTCGGTCTCGTCGCCGCCGCCAGGACGGTCCCGCTGGTGCTCTTCCTGCTGATCGGCGGGGCGATCGCGGACCGGCTGCCGCGTCACCGGGTGATGGTCGCGGCCAACACCCTCAACTGCGTCTCGCAGGGCCTCTTCGCCCTGCTGGTCCTGGCCGGCGACCCCCAGCTGTGGCAGATGATGCTGCTCACCGCGCTGTGCGGTACCGGGCAGGCCTTCTTCAGCCCGGCGGCCGAGGGCATGCTGATGTCGAGCGTCAGCGGCGAACAGGCGAGCCGCGCCTTCGCGCTCTTCCGGATGTCCACCCAGGGCGCCGCCATCGGCGGTGCGGCCCTCGGCGGCGCCATGATCGCGGCCATGGACCCGGGCTGGGTGCTGGCCGTGGACGCCGCGGCGTTCGCGGGCGCGGGAGCCCTGCGCGCCTTCCTCGACGTCAGCCACATCCCGGAGCGGAAGCCCGGGGGCGGGCTGCTCGCGGACCTGCGCGACGGCTGGAAGGAGTTCACCGGCCGGCCGTGGCTGTGGGCCATCGTCGCCCAGTTCTCGGTGGTGGTCGCCGCCGTCGGAGCGGCCGAGGCGGTCTACGGGCCGCTGGTCGCCCGTGACGAACTCGGCGGCGCCCGGCCCTGGGGCTTCGCGCTCGCCGCGTTCGGCGTCGGCAACCTGGCGGGGGCGCTGCTGATGATGCGGTGGAAGCCGCGTCGGCTGCTGCTGGCCGGGACGCTCTGCGTCTTCCCGCTGGCCCTGCCGTCGGCCGGGCTCGCCGTGCCGCTGTCCGCGACCTGGCTCTGCGTGGTGATGCTGGTCAGCGGTATGGCGATCGAGGTCTTCGGCGTCTCCTGGATGACGGCCATGCACCAGGAGATCCCCGAGGAGAAGCTCTCCCGGGTCTCCGCCTACGACTGGTTCGGCTCGGTGGCCATGGTGCCGGTCGCCACCGCCCTCGCCGGACCGGTCGAGTCACTGGTCGGGCGCAGCCAGGCGCTGTGGGGGTGCGCGGGCCTGGTCGTGCTCGTCACGGGGGCGGTGCTGTTCGTTCCGGACGTACGCAATCTGACCCGCCGGACCGCGACCGTCGAGGTGGCCGCCGCCCCGCTCGTGCCGCCCGCCTCAGCCGATGCTGAAGGCGCCGTCGGGCGGCTCGGGTGAGGCCACCGCGTCCTCGTCGCCGACCGGCCGGGCCCCGTTGACGAACGCCTCCAGCGCCTCCCCGTGCTCCACCCGCGCGGCGAACGCGTCCGCCGCGCACCGGCGGGCCAGGGCCGCCGTGTCGAACGGGGCACGGGAGGCGACGAGGACCACGTTGCCGAAGCGCCGGCCGCGCAGCACGCCCGGCTCCGCGATCAGCGCCAGCTCGCCGAAGACGGCCGCGAAGGTGGCCAGCTGCGAGCGCAGGAAGCCGAACGGCGGCCCGTCGGCGAGGTTGGCGGCGTAGATCCCGTCCGGGCGCAGCGCCCGCGCCGCGGCCCTGGCGTAGGGGACGGTGGTGAGGTGGGCGGGCACCCGGGAGCCGCCGAAGACGTCCGCGATCAGCAGGTCCACCGAGCCGGGAGCCGTCTCCTCCAGCCGGGCGCGGGCGTCCGCCGCGCGGACGGTGATGCCGCCGCCCTCCGGCAGCGGGAGGTGCTCGGCGACGAGGTCCAGCAGTCCGCGGTCCGCGTCCGCCACCTCCTGCCGGGAGCCGGGGCGGGTGGCCGCGACGTAGCGGGGCAGGGTGAGCCCGCCGCCGCCCAGGTGCAGGACGTCCAGCGGCTCGCCCGGGTCCGCCGCGCAGTCCACTACATGGCCGAGCCGGCGCGCGTACTCGAACTCCAGGTGTTCGGGGGCGTCCAGGTCGACGTAGGACTGCGGCGCACCGTCCACCGTGAGCAGCCAGGCGCGTTCCCGGTCCACGTCCGGGAGCAGCCGGGCGGTGCCGTGGTCCACGTCGCGGATGACGGGTATCGACTCGTTCACTCCCCCATTGTGCGGCGGGCCCGCCTCCCCCGGGGAAGCGGGGGAGGCGGGGGAGGCGGGCCCTCGGAGACGCCCGGCTCAGAGCAGCTCCATGACGGTGCCCGCGCCGACCGTGCGGCCGCCCTCACGGATCGCGAAGCCGAGGCCCGGCTCCAGGGGGACGTCCCGGCCCAGCTCGACGGTCATGGTGACCGTCTCCCCGGGCCGCGCGACGCCCGCCGCGCCGAGGTCCACGTCGCCGACCACGTCGGCCGTGCGGATGTAGAACTGCGGCCGGTACCCGGTGGAGACCGGGGTGGTGCGGCCGCCGTCGCGCCCCGGCAGGACGTACACCTGCGCGGTGAAGCGCCGGCTCGGGGTGACGCTGCCCGGCGCCGCGACGACATGGCCGCGGCGCACCCGGTCGCGCTCGACGCCGCGCAGGAGCAGCGCGACGTTGTCGCCGGCCTCGGCGGACTCCATCGGCTTGCCGAAGGTCTCCAGGCCGGTGACGACCGTCTCCGTGTCCGCGCCGAGGACCGTCACGCGGTCGCCGACCCGGACCGTGCCGCGCTCCACGGCGCCGGTGACGACCGTGCCCCGGCCGGTGATGGTCAGGACGTTCTCCACCGGCAGCAGGAACGGCGCGTCGGTGTAGCGCACCGGCATCGGTACGTAGGTGTCGACGGCGTCGAGCAGCGCCTCCACGGCCCCGGTCCAGCGCGGGTCGCCCTCCAGCGCCCGCAGCCCCGACACCCGTACGACGGGCACCGCGTCGCCGCCGTACCCGTGCGCGGACAGCAGCTCGCGCACCTCCAGCTCGACCAGGTCGGTCAGCTCGGGGTCCCCCGCGTCCGCCTTGTTCAGCGCGACGACGATGTGGTCGACGCCGACCTGACGGGCGAGCAGTACGTGCTCGGCGGTCTGCGGCATGATCCCGTCCGGCGCGGAGACGACGAGGATCGCCCCGTCGAGCTGGGCGGCGCCGGTGACCATGTTCTTGATGTAGTCGGCATGGCCCGGCATGTCGACGTGCGCGTAGTGCCGGGTGTCGGTCTCGTACTCGACGTGCGCGATGTTGATGGTGATGCCGCGCCGCGCCTCCTCGGGCGCCCGGTCGATGCGGTCGAAGGGGACGAAGGTACCGGTGCCGCGGTCGCTGAGCACCTTGGTGATGGCGGCGGTCAGGGTGGTCTTGCCGTGATCGACGTGACCCATGGTGCCGATGTTGAGGTGCGGCTTGGTGCGCACGTATGCCGTCTTGGACATGGTCCGTTCCTTGGGATGCGAAGCGTGACGTGAGGACCCCGGGGCCCGGCCGACCCTCCCCTCGCGGGGTCCGCCGGACGGCCGGGGGAGGGTCAGCTTCGGGCGCCGCCGAAGGGCGCTGCGGCAGCGGTGACCGCTGCGGCGAGGGTGCTCAGGGCAGCCTTCGGCGCGTCCGCGACTGCGGACGGCGCTGCGGGGAAGGCGTACCGGAACATGGCCCGATCATCTCGGAAGGCCCGTCGGCCCGTCGAGTGGATTACGCCGGGCCGCAGGGGAGTCGGGCACCGTCCGCCCGCCGGGCCGCCGTGGATCCGCGGGGGCGCGTTACGGCGATCACACGCCTTTGTCGGTTACTCTCCCCGAATGCTCGACGCCGTCCCCGCCACCCGGCCCGCCCCCGGCCTCGCCGTGCGCTGCACGCGGGTGCTGCTCTCGCCGTGGTCCCGGCTCTCGCTGCTCGTCGCCGTGCTGGTGGGTGCCGCGACGGCCATGCTGCTGCTGGAGCCGCAGAAACTGCTGACCTCCGGCGGACTCACCCAGCTGAGCGGCGGCTCCACGGCGGCCGTGCTCTTCGGACTCGCGTACGGCGCGTGCACGGTGGCGTTCGTACCGCGTCCGCTGCTGAACCTCGCGGCGGGTGCGCTGTTCGGCGCACAGGCAGGTCTCGCGGCGGCGCTCGGCGGTACGGTGCTGGGCGCCGGAATCTCGTTCATGCTCGGCCGGGTCCTGGGCCAGGACGCGCTGCGCACCCTGGTGCGCGGGCGCTGGCTACGGGCGGCGGACGGGCAGCTGAGCCGCCACGGCTTCCGCTCGATGCTGGCGCTGCGGCTCTTCCCCGGGGTGCCGTTCGCCGCCGCCAACTACTGCGCGGCCGTCTCCCGCATGGGTTATCCGTCGTTCCTGGTGGCGACGGGCCTGGGCTCGATCCCGAACACGGCCGCGTATGTCGTGGCGGGCAGCGAGGCGTCGTCGCCGACCTCGCCCGCCTTCCTCGCGGCGATGGGGTTCATCGTGCTGACGGGAGCCGGAGCGGCCGTGGTCGCCTGGCGCCGCCGCCACCGCCTGGGCGCCTGAGGACCGCGACGGGCCGGGGGG
Source organism: Streptomyces sp. NPDC019224 (assembly GCF_040632605.1). NCBI lineage: Bacteria > Bacillati > Actinomycetota > Actinomycetes > Kitasatosporales > Streptomycetaceae > Streptomyces > Streptomyces sp. NPDC019224. The sequence goes on from NZ_JBEYCF010000028.1 coordinate 94,036, forward strand.
CGCGGGGGGTGGCGCCGGCTGTTCACCCGGGGGCGATACGCTGCCCGCGACCGACAGACGAAACCGGGCCCGGCACGGCCCTGTCCTCGCACGACCGCAACCCGCACGCCGCCGACGGCCGACGCCGGCGGCCGCTGCACGATCACCCCGGGATGGCCCAAGCCCCATGAGCTGGTTCGAATCGTTCGTCCTCGGCCTCGTCCAGGGACTGACCGAGTTCCTGCCGATCTCCTCCAGCGCGCACCTGCGGCTCACCGCGGCGTTCGCCGACTGGCAAGACCCGGGTGCGGCCTTCACCGCGATCACCCAGATCGGTACGGAGGCCGCGGTCCTCATCTACTTCCGCAAGGACATCGTCCGGATCGTCTCGGCCTGGTTCAGGTCGCTGACGGACCGTTCTATGCGCGGCGACCACGACGCCAAGATGGGCTGGCTGGTCATCGTCGGCTCCCTTCCCATCGGCGTGCTCGGACTGACGTTCCAGGACCAGATCGAGGGCCCCTTCCGCGACCTGCGGCTGATCGCCACCACCCTGATCGTGATGGGCATCGTGCTCGGCATCGCGGACCGGCTGGCCGCCCGCGACGAGAAGGGCGGCCGGCACCGCGCCGGCAAGCAGCGCAAGACGCTGCGCGAACTCGGCGTCAAGGACGGCCTGATCTACGGCTGCTGCCAGGCACTGGCCCTGGTCCCGGGCGTCTCGCGGTCCGGCGCCACGATCAGCGGCGGTCTGCTGATGGGCTACACCCGGGAGGCGGCGGCGCGGTACTCGTTCCTGCTCGCGATCCCCGCGGTGCTCGCCTCGGGCCTCTTCGAGCTGAAGGACGCGGGCGAGGGGCACGTCTCCTGGGGGCCGACGATCTTCGCGACGATCATCGCGTTCGGTGTGGGGTACGCGGTCATCGCGTGGTTCATGAAGTTCATCACCACGAAGAGCTTCATGCCGTTCGTGATCTACCGGATCGCGCTGGGCGTGCTGATCTTCATTCTCGTCGGCGCCGACGCGCTGAGCCCGCACGCGGGCGAGTCCGCGGGCTGACGTCCGCCGCGCAGCCGCTCCTGCGCCAGACCCACGAAGAGGTGGTTGAACTCCTGCTCCACCAGGCCCGACGCCGGGTCCGGGTGGTTGTAGCGGACGGTGCC